>DASVMY010000277.1:0-7518 GCA_036384135.1 Caulobacteraceae bacterium
GGCGGCCGAGGCGATCGAGCGGCTGGCGGCGGAGTAGGCAGGGCGCCGACCCAATATGCCACGCTTGTAGCGGCCACGCGGAAGACCTACCTTGCCCGGCGGCGGGTCTTGCTGCGGCTCGCGTCGAAGGCAACAAATCCCGGGGACCTTAATTCACTCGCAAGGGAGCTGTCCCTGGCCGGAATCGTGGTTCCGGACACACGGCGCCCACCTGGTCTACCAGGTCCGAGGGGATTTCACCGCCTTCACGGTTTTCGTGGCGCCGCCACCCTTACCCCTCAGAGGGACTGGTGGCCGTAGACCTGCCGATCAACGACAAGATCACCCTGCGCGCGGCGATGCGCAAGCGTCGCCGAGGGCTGGCCGCTGACGACGCCAGCGCCGCGGAGCGGGTGGCGGCGATCCTGCCCGACGCCGTGGTGGGCCGGTTCGCGGTGGTGGGCGGCTACCACGCCCTGGGGGCCGAACTGGACCCCGCCATGGTGCTGGAGCGCCTGGCCGAGGGCGGGGCGGCTATCGCCCTGCCGGCAGCGTATCCGGACGCGCCCCTGACCTTCCGCCTGGTGCGAGCCGGAGAGGCGCCGGAGCCGGACGCCTTCGGCGTCCTCTCGCCGCCGAAGAGCGCGCCGGAGGTCTTCCCGCAGCTGATCATCGTCCCGGTGCTGGCTTTCGACCGCCGCGGCGGTCGATTGGGGCAGGGCGGGGGGCACTATGACCGCACCATCGCGGCCCTGCGGGCCAGGGGCGAGGTGTTCGTGCTGGGCCTGGCCTATGCTGGCCAGGAGATCGCGGCAGCCCCCCGCGAGCCGCATGATCAGGCTCTGGACGCCATTCTGACGGAAAACGGTTATATCGAGGTCCGAAAGGACTTCTGATGCGTATAGCTTTCTTTGGGGACATCGTCGGCCGGGCAGGCCGCGAGGGTCTCGCCGAACATTTGCCCGGCCTCAAGCGCCAGCTTGGCCTGGAGTTCGTCATCGTCAATGCCGAGAACGCGGCGGCCGGGTTCGGGATCACCGAGAACACGGCGCGCGAGCTGTTCCAGGCCGGCGCCGACTGCCTGACGCTGGGCAACCACTCCTGGGACCAGCGCGAGGCCCTGACCTACATCGTGCGCGAGCCGCGGCTGATCCGGCCGCTGAACTATCCGGTCCTGGCCGACACGCCTGGGCGCGGCTCGCAGATGTTCACCACCGAACAGGGCCACAACGTCTTGGTGGTCAACCTGTTGGGCCGGGTGTTCATGGACGCCCTGGACGACCCCTTCGCGGCCATCGACCGGGAGCTGAACGCCTGCCCCCTGGGCATGGCGGCGGACGCCATCATCGTCGACATGCACGCCGAGGCCACCAGCGAGAAGATGGCCATGGGCCACTTCTGCGACGGCCGCGCCAGCCTGGTGGTGGGCACCCACAGCCATGTGCCGACAGCCGACGCCCAGATCCTGAACGGCGGCACCGCCTACCAGACCGACGCCGGGGCCTGCGCCGACTACGACAGCGTCATCGGCAACGACAAGGAAGAACCCCTGCGCCGGTTCACCACCCGCATCTCCGGCGGCCGCTACAAGCCCGCGGAAGGCCCGGCGACGGTGTGCGGCGTCTATCTGGAGACCGATCCTGCCACCGGATTGGCGCGGCGCATCGAGCCGATCCGCATCGGCGGGCGGTTGGCGCAGACCGTGCCGGCGCTGGAGCGGGTGGGGGCTTGAGAAAACCCTTCCCCCGCGCCTGGAGGGCGCGGGGGAAGGGTTTTCTACCGCTCCCGGATCTTCAGCCGGCCGACGACCAGCTCATCGATCTCGACCTTGCTGAAGCGGGCGGTTCCCACCGAGAGGCGGCCGATGGCCAGGGCGCCGATGGCCACCGCCCCGACGGCGATGGCGCCCAGCGCGAAGGCCAGGGCGAAGCCGCTGCCGACAGCCACGCCCCCCGCCGCGGCGCCGCCCGCCGCCACCCCGCCGTGGATCTTGGGCGCATTGGGTTGCCAGCGGACGATGGGGACGGGCAGTTCCTCCGGTTCGGTGAGGTCTTCCAGGTCGTCGTAGCTCGACATCGGCGCATCTCCGGCTTGCCTTGCCGCAACGGGCGCGCGGGCGGCCGGTTCCAGGCATGGATGACGACTCTAACGCCGCCGGCTAGAGGGACGCCATGATCTATCTCGCGCGCCACGGCCAGACGCAGTTCAACCGCGACCAACGCCTGCAGGGGCGCATCGACTCGCCGCTCACCGAGCTTGGCCTCGCCCAGGCGCGCCAGGTGGGGGCTTGGTTCGCGCCGAGGGTGGCGGCGGGTGGGGACTGGATGCTGGCCGTCAGTCCGCTGGGGCGGGCGCAGCACACGGCGCGGCTGGTGGCGCAGGCGGCGGGACTGACGGCTGAGGCGGTGGTCACCGACGAACGGTTGATCGAGCTTTCCATCGGCTCCTGGGAGGGCCTGTCGCGGGACCAGATCGAGGCTCTGCGGCCGGACCTGGCGGGCGAGCCGTTCTTCATGCATTCGCCGGACGGCGAGGCCTGGGACCCGGCGGCGGTGCGGCTGGGCGGGTTTCTCGAGGAGCACGCGGGCTCGGACCGCAAGGTGATCGCCATCAGTCATGCCGGAGCGGGCAAGGTGATGCGGGGCGTGCATCTGGGGCTGCCGCTGGGCGAGGTCCGGCATCTGGACGCGCCCCAGGATGCGGTGTTCGCCCTGACGCCCGGGGCCATCGAACGGCTGGACTGTCTCTGACGCATTTGCCGTGGGGATTTGCCGTTCAGGCATGGCGGCGGTAGAAGCGCCGACCTTCGTCGAACCTGCGCGAGACCCATGGCCGGCCACTCAAAGTTCAAGAACATCCAATTCCGCAAGGGTAAACAGGACAAGGTCCGTTCCAAGATCTTCTCCAAGCTGTCGCGGGACATCACCATCGCGGCCAAGGCGGGCCTGCCCGACCCTTCGGCCAATGCGCGCCTGCGCCTGGCGATCGCCAACGCCAAGGCCGAGTCCATGCCCAAGGACAATATCGACCGGGCGATCAAGAAGGCCTCCGGCGCCGAGGCCGACAACATGGAAGAGATCCGCTACGAGGGCTTCGGCCCCGGCGGGGTCGGCCTGATCGTCGAGGTGCTGACCGACAACCGCAACCGCAGCGCCTCCAACGTGCGCGCGGCCTTCTCCAAGTACGGCGGCAACCTCGGCGAAACCGGCTCGGTGTCGTTCATGTGGGACCGGGTGGGCCAGATCCTCTATCCGGCCTCGGCGGGCACCGAGGACGCGGTGATGGAGGCGGCCATCGAGGCCGGCGCCGACGACGTCACCAGCGACCTGACCGAAGACGGTGAGGGCCACGCCATCTTCACCACCTACGAGGACCTCTCGGCGGTGGCCCTGGCGCTGGAAGCAGTGCTGGGTCCGGCCAAGTCAACCGGCGTGATCTGGAAGCCCAAGACCGAGACCCCGATCTCCGGCGACGGCGCGGTGACCCTGCTGAAGCTGATCGACGTGTTGGACGACGACGACGACGTCCAGAACGTCTGGAGCAACGAGGACATCCCCGAGGACGAACTGGCCAAGCTGGCGGGGTAGGGCCAGGCCACTCCTTCACCGCCCGTTAACCCTATGAATGGCGCCTTTCGCTATAGCTCGTCACGCGCGATGCTGGCGGAACACATGACGAACGCGATTCGCATTCTGGGACTGGACCCGGGGCTTCGCCGCACCGGCTGGGGCGTCGTGGCCGTCGAGGGCTCGCGCCTGAGCCACATCGCCCACGGTGTGATCGCGCCCAAGGACAGTTTGGCGCTGTCCGACCGGCTGCTGTTTCTGTTCGAGGGGGTTGTGGCGGTGATCGCCGAGCACGCGCCGCACGAGGCGGCCATCGAAGAGACCTTCATGACCGCCAATGGCCAGTCGACCCTGAAACTGGGCCACGCCCGGGCCGCGGCCATGATCGCCCCGGCGCGGGCGGGGCTGCCGGTGGCCGAATACGCCGCCAAGGTGGTCAAGAAGGCGGTGGTGGGCGCCGGGGGCGCCGACAAGGATCAGATCGCCTTCATGGTCGCCCGCCTGCTGCCCACGGCCGGCGCGCCCACGGCGGACGCCGCCGACGCCCTGGCGGTGGCCATCACCCACGCCCATGCGCGAACCCTCCTTCGCCAAGGCTACGGAGGGCAGGCCAACCACGCTTCCCAAAGCAAGGCGGGACCTGTCCTGCGAAGCTCCGCCAGGAGCGAAGCAGGATGATCGGCCGTCTGCGAGGGCTGGTCGCGGAGGTCGGCGAAGAAGACGCCCTGATCGACGTCGGCGGCGTCGGCTATGTGGTGCGCTGCGGCTCGCGGACCCTGGGGCGGCTGCCCGCGCCCGGCGACGAGGCGTTGCTGCACGTGGAGACCCAGTGGGCCGAGGCCACCGGCATGCGCCTGTACGGCTTCCTGAGCCGTGAGGACCGCCGCGCCTTCGTGATCCTGCAGGACATCCAGGGGGTCGGCCCCAAGGCGGCGCTGGGCGTGCTGGACGTGCTGACCCCGGCCGAGCTGGCCGCCGCCGTGGCGCGGGAGGACAAGGCGGCCGTGGCGCGGGCCAATGGGGTGGGGCCGAAACTGGCCCTGCGCATCGTCACCGAATTGAAGGACAAGCCGATCGCCGACGGCGCCGTGGTCGCCTTCCACGCCGGCGCCCAACCCCACGCCCCGCCGCCGGTGTCGGCCGCGGGCGAGGCGGTGGCGGCGCTGATGGGCCTGGGCGTGGCGGAGGTCACCGCCCGCCGGGTTGTGGACCAGGCGGCCCTGCGCCTGGGTGAGGACGTCGCCGAGGCGGTGCTGATCAAGGCGGCGCTGCAGGAGCTGGGCCGGTGAGGGCAGCTCTTTCGCAGACATCCTGGACGCCGCAGGTAGTGCTCAAACCCCTCCCCCTCGCGGGGAGGGGGCAAGGGGTGGGGGCGCCAGACCTCTGCCTGCCGGTGAGGTGTCACTGCGCTGAAATCTCGAGCTTTGGCGCTGACACCCCCACCCCCGACCCCTCCCCGCAGGGGGGAGGGGAGTCATGACCCGCATCGTTTCCGGCGAGGCGACGGCCTTCGAGCCCACCGATAAGGCGCTGCGCCCCCAGACCCTGACCGAATTCGTCGGCCAGGAGCAGGCCAAGGGGAATCTGCGCATCTTCATCGACGCGGCGCGCGGGCGGGGCGAGGCCCTGGACCATGTGCTGCTGTTCGGCCCGCCGGGCCTGGGCAAGACCACCCTGGCCCAGATCATCGCCCGGGAGCTGGGGGTGAACTTCCGCGCCACCTCCGGGCCGGTGCTGGCCAAGGCCGGGGACCTGGCGGCGATCCTGACCAACCTGGAAGCCAACGACGTCCTGTTCATCGACGAAATCCACCGCTTGGCCGCCAATGTGGAGGAGATCCTCTACCCGGCCATGGAGGATCACGCCTTGGACCTGGTGATCGGCGAAGGCCCCTCCGCGCGCACCGTGCGCATCGACCTGGCGCCCTTCACCCTGGTGGCGGCGACGACGCGGGCGGGCCTGCTGGCCACGCCCCTGCGCGACCGTTTCGGCATCCCGATCCGCCTGGAGTTTTACACCGCCGAGGAACTGCAGCGGGTGTTGACCGCGGCCGCAAGGAAGATGGGAGCGAACCTGTCGGAGGAGGGCGCATCCGAAATCGCCAAGCGGGCGCGGGGCACGCCGCGCGTGGCCGGACGGCTGCTGCGCCGGGTGCGGGATTTCGCCGACGCCGAGGGGGCCAAGGTCATCGACCGGGCCTGCGCGGCGCGGGGTCTGGCGCGGCTGGAGGTGGACGCGTCGGGCCTCGACAGCCTGGACCGCCGCTACCTTAAGGCCCTGATCGAGAACTACGCCGGCGGCCCGGCCGGGGTTGAGACCCTCGCCTACGCCATCGCCGAGGCCCGCGACGCGGTGGAGGACGTCATCGAGCCCTTCCTGATGCAGCAGGGCTTCATCCAGCGCACCCCGCGCGGGCGGCTGGCCTGCGCCAAGGCCTATGAGCACCTGGGGCTGACGGCGCCGGCTGAAGTCGTTGTGACGCCGCCCAGGGGCCAGGCGAGCCTCTTCGACGAGGAGGGGTGATGGGCGACTCCGATATCCTCCCGCCCCTTCATGGGGAGGGACAGACCGCGCAGCGGTCCGGGTGGGGGAGTGCGGTGGAGCCCCGCGCCCGCGGTGATTGGCGTTCGTTGGCGCGGCGGGACTCCCCCACCCCCGCCCTTTGGGCGGACCCTCCCCATGAAGGGGAGGGAGGATTGTGACTGCCATCCCTACCGCCGGAACCTTCGAAGGCCGCGAGCACCGCCTGCCGGTGCGCATCTACTACGAGGACACCGACTTCACCGGCCTGGTCTACCACGCCAACTACCTGCGCTATTTCGAGCGGGGGCGGAGCGATTATCTGCGGCTGGCGGGGCTGGACCACACGGCGCTGTTGAACCGGCCCGACCCCTGCGCGTTCGTGGTCACGCGGGTGGAGCTGGATTTCCGCAAGGCGGCGCGGGTGGACGATGCGCTGATGGTGCGGACCACCTATGACGAGATCCGGGGCGTGCGGCTGATCATCCGCCAGCGCATCGAGCGGGGGGACGAGCTGATCGCGCAGGCCGAGGTCACCGCTGCCTGCATCACCCCGGACGGCCGCCCGCGCCGCCCGCCCGCCGACCTGGTGGAAACGCTCAAACCCAGGCTGGCCGGCGCCGCGACGCCATAGTTTCACCATTCCCCTTCCTCTAAGACGCATCGACATGGACCCAAACGGCACGATTTCCCCCGACCATTTCTCCCCGTTCTATGTGGTCCTGCACGCGAACATCGTGGTGCAGGTCGTGCTGGCGGGCCTGGCCATCGCCTCGCTGTGGTCGTGGGCGGTGATCATCGACAAGGCCATCCGGCTGTCGGCCCTGAACCGCTACGCCAACCGCTTCGAGGACGAGGTCGGGTCGGGCCGGTCGCTGGAGGACATCGCCGCGGCCGCCGGTGACTCACCACGCCACGCCCTGCCGCGGATGTTGCAGGCGGCTCTGCGCGAGTGGCGGGACGCACGCAACAAGGGGCTCTTGAGTTCCGGCAGCGCCGAGGCCCAGACCGCCTTCCTGATCCAGCGCATCGACCGGGTGCTGGACAGCGTCATCGCGCGGGAAGCGCAGCGGGTGGAGGACGGCCTCAGCCTGCTGGCCATCGTCGCCACATCATCGCCCTTCATCGGCCTTTTCGGCACGGTATGGGGGATCATGAGCGCGTTCCAGAAGATCGCGGCGGAGAAGAACACCAACCTGACCGTGGTGGCGCCCGGCATCGCCGAGGCCCTGTTCGCCACCGCCATCGGCCTGGCCGCCGCCATCCCCGCCTACATCGCCTACAACAAGTTCTCCGGTGACGCGGCCAAGTACGCCGCCCGCCTGGAGGGCTTCGCCGACGACCTGGTGACCGCCATCCAGCGGCGCCTGGCCGAGCGGACCTAGGCGCATGGCGCTGTCGGTCAACGACGACCTGGGCGGCGGCCGCCGGCGCGGCCGGGCGCGGCGGGCCA
>DASVMY010000278.1:0-17695 GCA_036384135.1 Caulobacteraceae bacterium
CTGATCACCAGCTCCGCGTCGGCCGCCGCGTCAGCCGCGCCGGACGCCATGCGGACCTTGCCGGCGGCGGCCAGGGAAGGCCCGCTGCCGGTCCGAGCAAACAGGATGTCCCAGGCGGCCAGATCGGTCACGCCGGCCGCCGCCAGATCCTGCGCCAGGATTTGGCCAACCTCGCCGAAGCCGATCAGGGCGATGCGGGAAAAGCTCATGGGCCGCCCCAGACGCTGGCGGGCACATAGACCTCGCCCTTCATCAGCCGGCGCGCGGTGCGCAGCAGGGCCGAGCGATGCACCTGCACCTGGCCGCCTCGAAGGGTCACATCCATGTCCACGGTGAAGAAGCCGGTGGGGTGTTCCACCTCTAGGCTGGCCGCGCCGCCGGTAGGCGTCAGTCCCGCCACCTCGGCGGCCACGGACCCTGGGACCATGCAGGCGGTGGCGACGCTGGCCGCGCCCAGGACGCCGATAGCCTCGTGCACCCTGTGGGGTATGAAGCTTCGGGTGCAGATGACGCCGCCGTTCCGGGCCGGCGAGACCAGGCACATCTTGGGCACCGTCCTGCGGGCGACGTCGCCCAGGTTCATCAGCGGCCCGACTGCCAACCGCACCGCCTCGACGCGGGCCTTCAGGTCCAGGTCGGCCTCCAGTTCGTCGGGCGTCTCGTAGCCGGTCTTGCCGAAGTCGGCGGCGCGCAGGACGACCACCGGCATGCCGTTGTCGACGCAGGTGACCTCGTATCCCGCGACCCGGTCGCGGGCGTTTCCGGTGGGCAGAAGGGCGCCGCAGCTGGAGCCGGCGACATCCAGGAAGTCAGTGGGGATCGGCGCCGCGGTTCCCGGCACGCCGTCAATCCGGGCATCGCCGTCATAGCGGACGCGCCCGCCCGGGGTCTGGATGCTGGCCACGGCGATGGCGCCGCTGTTGACCATGTGGATGCGCACCTCGGTGATCCCATCCCTGGCCGGGATCAGCCCCGCCTCGATGGCGAACGGGCCGACGCCGGCGAGGATGTTGCCGCAGTTCTGGCCCGCGTCCACCCGCGGCTCGTCCACCACCACCTGCAGGAACAGGTAGTCCAGGTCGGCGTCCGCCCGGCTGGGTGGGCCGACCACGGCCACTTTGCTGGTGAGCGGATGGGCGCCGCCCATGCCGTCGATCTGGCGCAGATCCGGCGAGCCCATGGCCGCCAGCAGCACCGCGTCGCGCGTGGCCGCGTCGGCGGGCAGGTCGGCGGCGTGGAAATAGAGCCCCTTGGAGGTTCCGCCGCGCATTACGGTGCAGGGTATGGCGGTCTGCACGGGCTCAGTCCTCGGGCGGCTGGTCGATGTAGGTCAGGCCCTTGGCCGCCAGGGCCTGGCGCATGCCGTAGAGGTCCAGGCCCAGCTCGCCGGCCTGGAAGCGGGCCCGGTTGGCGGCTTCCTTGGCCTCCCGCGCGGCGCTGGCCTTCGCGACCTTGGCTGCGTCTCCGCGGCGTACAACGCAGACCCCGTCGTCGTCGGCGACGATGACGTCACCGGGGTTGATCAGGGCGCCGGCGCAGACCACCGGCAGGTTCACATTGCCCAGGGTCTCCTTCACCGTCCCCTGGGCGGAGACCGCCTTGGACCAGACCGGAAAACCCATGGTGGTCAGGTCGCGGACGTCGCGCACCCCCGCGTCGATGATCAGGCCCCTGACACCGCGCTGGGCCAGGGAGGTGGCCAGCAGGTCGCCGAAGTAGCCGGCGTCGCTGAAGGAGGTGGGCGCCACCACCAGGATGTCGCCCGCCTGGCACTGCTCCACCGCCACGTGGATCATCCAGTTGTCGGCCGGCGGAATCTCGACCGTCACCGCCGTTCCGGCGATGCGCGCGCCGGCGTAGATCGGGCGCATGTAGGGCGCCAGCAGTCCGATCCGGCCCTGGGCTTCATGGACCGTCGCCACGCCGAAGCCGGCCAAGGCTTCCACGGCGTCGGCGTCGGCGCGGCGGATGTTGCGGACGACGAGGCTCATGCGGCCTTCTCCATCGGTTCGGCGCCAGCGCGTGCACCGGCCAGGCGCGCCAGGAAGCCTTCCAGGGCCTCGGCCGGGTCGCCCCCGAGGCTCTCCACGTAGCGGCAGAACTCGATCAGTTCGATGCGGCGCTGACGGGTCTCCATCTTGTAGACGTGTGACTGCGAGCGGCGCATGCGATCGGCCAGTTCGCGCTGGCTGAGGCCCGCCCGGCGGCGTTGCTCGATCAGATAGCGCGGCAGGAGTTCGTATTCGTCGCTGAAGATGATGCTGGTCACGCCGCGGCCTCCAGGCTCTTTTCCAGCCGGTCGAGGGTGCGGTAGGCGGGCAGGCACTGCGCAACGCTGGCGTTGGGCTCGCGGCCCTCGGCGATGGCGGCGAAGAACTCGCGGTCCTGCAGTTCGATCCCGTTCATCGACACGTCCACCTTGGAGACGTCGATGGGGTTTTCCTTGCCGTCGACTAGGTCGTCGTAGCGGGCGATGTAGGTGCCATTATCGCAGATGTAGCGGAAGAAGGTGCCCAGCGGTCCGTCGTTGTTGAACGACAGCGACAGGGTGCAGAGAGCGCCGCCCGGAACCTTCATCTGGATCGACATATCCATGGCGATGCCCAGGGTCGGGTGGTGCGGCCCCTCGATCGCCCGGGCCACCGAGACGGTCTCGCCGGTCTGATATTGGAACAGGTCCACCGTGTGGCAGGCGTGGTGCCACAGCAGATGGTCCGTCCAGCTCCGGGGTTGACCCAAGGCGTTCATGTTGGTGCGGCGGAAGAAGTAAGTCTGCACGTCCATTTGCTGGACCTTCAGCTCGCCGGCCTTGATCCTCTTGTGGATCCACTGATGGCTAGGATTGAAGCGCCGTGTGTGGCCGGCCATGGCGATGCGGCCCGACCGCTTGGCAACCTCCGCCAGCCGCTCGGCGTCGGCCAGGTTGTCGGCCATCGGGATCTCGACCTGCACATGTTTGCCCGCCTCAAGGCACTGGATGGCCTGGGCGGCGTGCATCTGCGTGGGCGTCGCCAGGATCGCCGCCTCGACGCCGGGCTGGGCCAGGGCCTCGGCCAGGTCGCAGGTCCAGTGGGGGATGCCGAAGCGCGCCGCCACCTCGCGGGTGCTGTCGGGACTGCCGCCGGCCAGGGACGCCACTTCGACGCCGTCGATCCTGGCGATGGCCTCCAGGTGCTTGATGCCGAACGCGCCTTGTCCGGCCATGACGATCTTCATTGCTGCGCGGTCCTTGTGGTCATTGCAGGGGCAGGCCGACGTAGTTCTCGGCCAGGACGGTCTGGGCGGCCTTGGACGAGCGAATGTAGTCGATCTCGGCGACCTGGAAGCGGCGTTCGATGGGACCGGTGTCCGGGAACCGATGCGTCAGGTTCGTGAACCACCACGAGAACCGCTCGGCCTTCCACACCCTGGCCAAGGCGCGGGCCGAATAGCTGTCCAGGCCGGCCGCGGAACGCTCGGTGAAATATTCCGCCAGGGCCTGCGACAGAAGCAGGACATCGGTGGCCGCCAGGTTCAGCCCCTTGGCCCCGGTCGGCGGTACGATGTGGGCGGCGTCTCCGGCCAGGAACAGCCGGCCGTAGCGCATCGGTTCGGCGACGAAGCTACGCAGCGGGGCGATGCTCTTCTCGAAGGACGGCCCACGCACCACGTTCGAGGCCGTCTGCGGGCCCAGGCGCAGGCAAAGCTCGTCCCAGAACCGGTCGTCGGACCAGTCCTCGATACGCTCATCCAGGGCGCATTGGATGTAGTAGCGGCTGCGGGTCTGGGACCGCATGCTGGCCAGGGCGAAGCCGCGGTCGTGGTTGCAATAGATCAGTTCGTGGTTCGCGGGCGGCACGTCGGCCAGGACGCCAAGCCAGCCGAAGGGGTAGGCGCGTTCGAAGGTGCGAAGCGTCTGCGCCGGGATGCAGGCGCGGGCGACACCGTGGAAGCCGTCGCAGCCGGCGATGACGTCGCAGTCGAGGCGGTGCTCGCGGCCCTCCTCGCGCCAGGTCACGAAGGGTTTGTCGGTGTCGAGGTCGTGCGGCTGGACGGTCTCGGCTCCGAATACGATCGGAATGTCCCGCGCGACCGCCGCGTCGAACAGATCCCTCATGACTTCCTGCTGGCCATAGACGGTGACCGCGGAGCCGGTAAGCGCCCGCAGGTCGATGCGCAGTATCTCGTCGCCGTGCAGCAGGTTGGTTCCCGTATGGATCAGGCCCTCGCGCCGCATGCGCTCGCCCAGGCCCAGACGCTCCAGAAGATCGACCGCGACTTGCTCAAGCACCCCGGCGCGCACCCGCCCTTCAACATAGGCGCGGTCGCGCTGTTCCAGGACAACGGCGTCCACCCCCGCCTGCCTGAGCAGGTGGGCCAGGAGCATGCCCGCGGGACCCGCGCCGATGATCGCGACCTGAGTGCGAATCCTGATTTCCCTCCCCGTTGGTCGCTCGGCGTTTCGCCGGTCGCCAGTTCTTCTCATTCTCAGCCCGCCGCGGCGGCGGCGCGATGGACAGGGCTGACAAAAACTTGGATTTTTTGTACGCATTGACGCCTCAGCGTCCTGGTGGGACGGAACCGTCGATAGGATTGGGCTTGGTCATGCAAACCACTGTCGTGCCGAGTTTTTTTCTGTTCGGCGAAGCCCCGAGAGCGGTGGGCGACCGGTTCCTGCACCTGGAGTCCCTAGACGAGCGCACCCGGCCGAACAATTGGAATATCCGTCCGCACTCCCACGCCAGCCTCAACCACATCTTCCACATAGCCGAAGGGCAGGGGGAGATGCGGGCCGAGGCGGAGGTGCTGGCTTTTCGTGCGCCCTGCCTCCTGCTGGTGCCGGCCACGGTCGTGCATGGCTTCAACTACCGCCCCGGGGCGTCGGGCACCGTCGTGACCCTCTCGGAGGACTATCTGCGGGCCTTGGCCGGGCGTGAGCCGGTGCTGGCCCAGGTGTTCCGCGCGCCCAGGGTCGCGCCCCTGGAGCGCGGCGAGGTGGACGGACGCCTGCAGGAATTGGCCCAGGAACTGGTCTGGGAGGCGCCTGGCCACGCAGCCGCGGTGGAGTCACTACTGCTCAGTCTCATGGTCACAGCGCTACGGCGACTGCGCCAGGCTCAGGCCGAGTCTGAGCCTTCCGTGATCCGGCCCCAGGCCCGGCTCGTCGCCCGGTTCCGCGAGGCGGTCGAACGACGATACCGTACGGACGCCCAGCTTCGCGACTATGCCGACGAGCTGGGGGTGACGCCGTCGCGTCTCCGCGGCGCCTGCCTTGCCGTCGTGGGCGAGACCCCCCTGCGCGTGATCCAGGACCGCCTGCTTCTGGAGGCGCGGCGCGGCCTGCTCTACTCCAACATGACTGTGAAGGAGGTGGCCGATCACCTGGGTTTCGAGGACCCGGCCTATTTCACACGGTTCTTCACCAGGCGGGAGGGAGCCTCGCCCCGCGCCTTCCGCCAGGGCCGGCGGCCCGGCGAGGGCATCAGCCGGAGTCCGAAAACCCCCGCCAGTTGACGCGGATCAAAGCCGGCCTTGCACGTCGTCGTCATCGAACGTATGAAGCATAACTATTATATAGTGTCATGTTTTCTCGATGCGTGAACGTCGCCGCTAGGTAGGGCGCGGGCCGGATCGGGAGACGCAGAGACGAGGGGAGGGCGCATGGCTGGATCGAGACCCGCGAAGCCCTCCGGCGTCGGGCTAGGGCGTTCGTCCCCCGCGCTGGTCGATATGGCCGGCCTGGAGGAGACTCTCGGCTTCGTCCTGCGTCTGGCCCAGGTGGCCGCCTTCAATGACCTCATCGCCTCCCTGCGTCCCTTCGAGTTGCGCCCCACCGACATGTCCGTGTTGCTGGTCATCCGCGCCAACCCCGGCCTGAAGCAGCACGCCCTGGGCGAGGCCCTGCACATCCAGCGGCCGAATCTCGTCCTCATCATCGACCAGTTGCAGGCCCGCGATCTCGTCCGCCGGGAGGCCGTGGCGACGGATCGCCGCTCGCACGCCCTGCGCCTGACCCCGGCGGGCGAGGCGTTGATTGCGGCGGCGAGCGAGGCGCATGACCGGCACGTGGCCAAGGTCACGGCCGCCGTCGGCGAGCGGTGTCTGCCAGAGGTCCTGGAGGCTTTGCGGCGGGTCGCGGCGTTGTCGCCTGGCCCCGCGCTGGTGAAGGCGGTGTCGGGAGAGGGTAATGGCTGAATCCGTGGTTGATCTGATCATCGGGGGCGTCGCGACGCCCGCGGCGTCCACCTTCGACCGTCTCGACCCGGTCACGGGGGGCCTGGCCACACGCGCGGCGGCGGCCACCCCCGGCGAGGCCACCGTCGCGGCCGACGCGGCGGCGGCTGCTTTTCCAGCCTGGTCTACGCTGGGGCCGAACGCCCGCCGCGCCCTCCTGAACAAGGCCGCCGACGCCCTGGAGGCCAAGGCGTCCGAGTTCGTCGGCGCCATGATGGCCGAGGTCGGCGCCACCGAGGGGTGGGCGCGCTTCAACCTGATGCTGGCGGCCGGCATGGTCCGCGAAGCCGCCGCGCTCACCACCCAGATCGGCGGCGAAGTCATTGCATCCGACAAGCCCGGCTGCCTGGCCATGGCGCTGCGCGAACCGGCCGGCGTGGTGCTTGGGATCGCGCCTTGGAACGCTCCGATCATCCTGGGTGTGCGCGCCATCGCCGTGCCGCTGGCGTGCGGCAATACCGTGGTCCTCAAGGCGTCGGAGCTATGTCCGCGAACCCACGCGCTAATCGTTCGGGCCTTCGTGGACGCCGGCCTGCCCACCGGCGCGGTCAATCTGGTCACCAACGCGCCGGCGGACGCGGGCGAGGTGGTCGGCGCCCTGATCGACCATCCCGCGGTGCGGCGTATCAACTTCACGGGTTCCACGGCAGTGGGCCGGATCATCGCCAAGCGGGCGGCCGAACATCTGAAGCCGGTCCTGCTGGAACTGGGCGGCAAGGCGCCGCTGCTGGTGCTTGATGATGCGGACCTGGACGAGGCGGTCAAGGCGGCCGCCTTCGGCGCCTTCATGAACCAGGGACAGATCTGCATGTCGACCGAGCGGATCATCGTCGTGGAGGGCGTCGCCGACGCCTTCGTGGCCAAGTTCAAAGCCAAGGTCGCCACTATGGCCGTGGGCGATCCGCGCCTGGGCAAGACGCCGCTGGGCGCCGTGGTCGATCTGAAGACCGTGGTCCATGTCGGCAGCCTGGTCGCCGACGCCGTCGCCTCAGGGGCGCAGGTGGTCAACGGCGGCGCGGCGGACGGCGTGCTGATGCCGGCCACCGTGGTCGACGGGGTCACGCCGGCCATGGCGCTGTTCCGCCAGGAGAGCTTTGGCCCAGTGGTCGCGGTGATCCGCGCCCGCGATGAAGAACACGCCATCGCCCTGGCCAACGACACTGAATACGGCCTGTCAGCGTCCGTCTTCACCCGCGACGTGGCTCGCGGGTTGAAGGTCGCCCGCCGGATCCAGTCCGGCATCTGCCACGTCAACGGTCCTACCGTCCATGACGAGCCCCAGATGCCCTTCGGTGGGACCAAGGGTTCTGGCTACGGCCGTTTCGGCGGCAAGGCCGGAATCGACGCCTTCACCGAACTGCGCTGGATCACGGTCGACACCGAGGCCGGCCACTATCCCATCTGAAGCGAGATCCCCGAAATCACGACCCCTGAAAGGGAGATGACTGCCATGACCGACGACCCGACGGTCGCCACCTACCGCATCGAAGACGGTATCGCCTGGGTGAGCTTCAACCGCCCCGACAAGCGCAACTGCATGAGCCCCAACCTCAATCGTCGCATGGGCGAGATCCTGGACGAGATCGAATTCCGCGACGACTTCGGCGTTCTGGTGCTCAAGGGCGAGGGGTCGGCCTGGTCCGCGGGCATGGACCTGAAGGAGTACTTCCGCGAAACCGAGGCCAAGGGTCTGGGCGGGACCCGTCAGGCCCAGCGTGAGGCCTATGGCTGGTGGCGCCGCTTGCGCTGGTTCCAGAAGCCGACCATCGCCATGGTCAACGGCTGGTGCTTCGGCGGCGGCTATGGTCCCCTCTATGCCTGCGACCTGGCCATCGCCGCGGACGAGGCCCAATTCGCCCTCTCGGAGATCAACTGGGGCATCCTGCCCGGCGGCGGCGCCACCAAGGTGGTGACCGAGCTGCTCTCCATGCGCGACGCCATGTACCATGCGCTGACGGGCGAGCTGATCGACGGCAAGAAGGCGGCGCAGTGGCGCCTGGTCAACGAGAGCGTGCCGCTGGCCGATCTCGAAACCCGCGTCACGGCCCTCGCCAAGGTGCTGCTGCAGAAAAATCCGGTCGCGCTCAAGGCCGCCAAGGACGCCATCCGACGCGTCCGCGAAATGAGCTACGAAAACGCCGAGGACTACCTGGTTCGGGCCCAGGAAGCCGCCAACTTCTTCGACAACAACGGGCGCAAGGAGGGCATCCGTCAGTTCATCGACGAGAAGAGCTACAAGCCCGGCCTGGGCGCCTACGACCTTCAGAAAACGAACGCCGGCTGACGGCTGGGGGGAGGCGGCCATGACCGGCCCTGTCGACTATGTCGCCTTCAACGCCGCGCGCCAGCCTGGCCGCACGGCCGCCGTCGATCTGGCGAGCGGCCGGCGCTGGACTTATCGGGTGCTGGACCAGGCGGTTGCCCGCTGCGCGCGGGTCCTGCGTGAGGATTTCGAATGCGCCTCCGGCGATCGGGTGGCGAGCCTGGCCAAGAACAGGGTCGAGCTGGTCATCCTGCACCTCGCCTGCGCCCGGACAGGGCTGATCTACGCTCCTCTGAACTGGCGTCTCAGCCCCGCCGAGATCGCCGCCGTCCTGGCCGACGCCGAACCGCGGCTGGTGGTGGGCGACGGGGAAATGGAACGGGCCGGCGTATCGGGCGTCAGTCTTGACGTCCTGGCCGAGGCGATCGACGCCGCTGAACCGCTGGCCGTGGAACCGGGGGACCCGGAGCTTCCCAGCTTGCTGCTATACACCTCCGGCACCTCCGGCAGGCCCAAGGGCGTGCTGCTGAGCGAACGGTGCCTGGCGCGGACGGCGTTGAACTTCGGCCTGCTCGGCGACGTCACGCGCCGCAGCGTCTTCCTGATCGACTCGCCGATGTTCCACATCATCGGCATGGTGACGAGTGTGAGGCCTGCCCTGATGCACGGCGGCGCCATCCTAGTCTCGGACGGGTTTCAGCCGGCCCGGACCCTGGCGCGCCTCGGTGACCCGGATCTGGGGATCAGCCATTATTTCTGCGTACCGCAGATGGCCGCCATGCTTCGGGGGGAGCCGGGGTTCGATCCGCGGGCGATGGCGGGGCTGACGGCGATCTTTACCGGCGGGGCGCCCCATAGAGCCGCCGACATCCAGGCCTGGCTCGACCTCGGCGTGCCGGTGGTCGACGGCTTTGGGATGAGCGAGGCCGGGACGGTGTTCACCATGCCCCTCGACCGCGACCAGATCGCCGCCCGGGCGGGGGCGGTAGGCGTCGCCCCACCGGGCATCTTCAGCCGCATCATCGACGCGGACGGCCGCGACTGTCCGGACGGCGTGGCGGGTGAGCTGCTGCTGCGTGGCGAGAACCTGTTCAGCGGCTATTGGCGGCGACCGGAGGAAACCCGGGCCGCCTTCACTTCCGATGGCTGGTTTCGCACCGGCGACATCGCCCTGCGCGACGCCGAGGGTTTCCACTGGATGGTCGACCGCAAGAAGGACATGTTCATCTCCGGCGGCGAGAATGTTTATCCGGCCGAGATCGAACAGGCCCTGACCGGCTATCCCGGCCTGAAGGAATGGGCCGTCGTCGGGGTGCCCGACGCCCGCTGGGGGGAGGTGGGGGTCTGCGTGCTGGTGACCGCCGACGACGCTGAAGTCTCACGGGACGCTGTGCGGACCCATCTGGCGGAGCGCCTGGCCAGGTACAAGCTGCCGCATCGGTTTGAGGTGATCGAGGCCTTGCCGCGCACCGCCTCGGGCAAGGTCAGGAAGAATGAGTTGCGCCGCTGGCTGACAGGGTCGGAATGAAGCGCCAACTATGAAGCGCCAATTGGGGGAGGGCCTATGAACGACACCGAGCGGCGGCGCGCCGGCGGCGGGTTGATCGTCACCATCTGCTGGTTCGTCGCGGCGCTGGAGGGCTATGACATCCAGGCGTTTGGCGTCGCCGCGCCGCGCTTTGGCCCGGAGCTGGGGCTCAACCCGCACCAGATGGGTCTGGCGGGCAGCGCGGCGATGGTCGGTCTGGTCATCGGCGCCATCACCGGCGGCTGGGCCGCCGACCGCCTGGGGCGCAAGCCGGTGTTGGCCTTTTGCACCGCCGTCTTCGGTGTCTTTTCCGTCGCCACGGCCTTCACCTACGACAGCCAGACCCTGCTGCTGGCCCGGTTGGCGACCGGGTTCGGCTTCGGCGGCGCCCTACCGAACCTGATTGCGGTCGCCACCGAAATCAGCGCTCCCAAGAGCCGCACGGCGACGGTCACCACCATGTTCTGCGGCATGCCGGCGGGGGGCGCCGCCGTGGCCTTGATGGCCAAGTTTGGCGGGAGCGCCCTGGACTGGCGCACGATATTCGAGATCGGCGGGCTGCTGCCCCTGATCCTGACGCCCGTCATCCTGTGGCTACTGCCCGAAACCCGTCCCGCCAGGGATGCGGCGGCTGACCGGGGAACCCTGAAGGCCTTGTTCGGCGAAGGCCGGGCGATGGCGACCCTGCTGCTCTGGCTGGTGTTCGTCCTGACGCTGATCGTGCTCTATCTCATGCTCAACTGGCTGCCGACCCTGATCATCGCCAAGGGTTTTTCCAGCGAGATGGGCTCCACGGCGGCCCTTGTCTTCAACATCGCCAGCATCGCCGGCGCGCTTCTGGTGGGGCTGGTGGTGGACCGCGTGGGGTTCCGCTGGCCGCTGCTGGCGGTGTTTGCGGGGCTGGGTGTGGTGCTCTGGGCCATGGCGGGCGCGCAGGCGATCGCGCCGCTGCTGGTCCTGGCCGCCGCCGCGGGCTTCCTGGTGATCGGCGCCAACTACACCCTCTACGCCCTGGCCCCGGTCTTCTATGCGCCCCAGAACCGCGCGGCGGGGGCCGGCGCGGCCGTGGCGGTGGGCCGGGTTGGATCGATCATCGGCCCGTTGCTGGCCGGCGAACTGCGCGCCGCGGGTTATAGCCCCGGCCAGGTCTTCGGCGTGCTCGTGCCCGTGATCGCGGTCGCGGCCGTGACCTCGGTGTTGTTGACGAGCCTGGGCAAGCCTTACGCCGAATAGCCGGCGGCCGGTGGGGTCCGGCGCCGCGTCCCTATTCGTGGATGGCGCGCAGGAGATTGATGAGGGTAGAGACCTCTGCGTCGGTGAAGCGGCCTTTCAGCCACTTCTCGTGGGCGCGAATAGCCTCCCGGGACTTGATCAGCGCGGCCACGCCCTCCGGCGTGAGCGTCAACGTCTGGCGCCGTCCATCGACCTTTGACGCGCCGCGGACGAGATAGCCCCTGGCCTGCACCCGATTGACGATCGCCATCATCGTGGCGCGGTCGATCTGCAGGCGCCGGCCGAGTTCCGCCTGCGAAATGCCCGGATATTCACTCACCAGCCACAGCACCGACACCTGTTTTTGTGTCAGGTCGACGTCGGAGAAGGTCTCGGTGAAATGGCGATAGACGGCGCCATGGGCAAGGCGGATGTGGAACCCGAGAATGTCATCCAATTCACTCAGGCCGCCGTCGTCTGGAAGTCGTTCAGCCGTCGCCATTACCTTGGACTTCGAAGCCATTCCCATAATTTCCTTCGAAAAAGCCAGCGCGGCCTTCGTGAACGATGAGTGGACCGTTGACAAGATTCCACCTTTGACGAAACTGTATGCACCACAAACAAAATGTAGAATATGTGGGGAGAGAAATTATGGTGACGTTTCCTCAAACGCCGTCCTTCACCGGTTCGAACACGCCGATGCGGTTCGAGGCCGATGTCAACGCCCTGACCGTCGAGGGCGATATTCCCGCACAACTCGACGGCGCCTTCTTCCGGGTTCAGCCTGACCCGCAGTTCCCGCCCCGGCTTGGCGATGACATCGCCTTCAACGGCGATGGCGCGATCAGCATGTTCCACTTCCACGGCGGGCAGGTGGATTTTAAACATCGCTGGGTGCGGACCGACAAGTGGAAGCGCGAACATGATGCGGGCAAGGCCCTGTTCGGCGCTTACCGCAACCCGCTCACCGACGATCCGGCCGTCAAAGGGGTCTACCGGGGCACCGCCAACACCAACGCCTTCGTCCACGGCGGAAAGCTCTACGCGCTGAAGGAGGACAGCCCGCCGGTGATCATGAACCCGGCAACGCTCGAGACCGAGGGCTATACCGACTTCGGCGGCAAGATGACCGGCGAGACCTTCACAGCCCACCCCAAGACCGACCCCGACACGGGCAACATGATCGCCTTCGGCTACGCCGCGAAAGGTCTCTGCACCAAGGACATTGTCTACTACGAGATTTCCCCGGCCGGGGACCTGCTGAGGGAGGTGTGGTTCGAGCTGCCCTACTACTGCATGATGCACGACTTCGGCCTGACCACGGATTACGCGGTGTTCCACGTCGTGCCGATCGTCGGCAGCTGGGAGCGCCTGGAGAAGGGCTTGCCGCACTTCGGTTTCGACACCACCCTGCCGATCTATCTGGGGGTCCTACCGCGACGGGAGGGCGCCACTGCCAAGGACATCCGCTGGTTCAAGGCGCCCACCGTGTTCGCCAGCCATGTGATGAACGCCTTCAACGAAGGCGAGCGGGTTCACTTCGACACCCCGGTAGCCGAGGGCAACATGTTCCCGTTCTTCCCGGATGTGCACGGCGCTCCCTTCGACCCGCGCAAGTCCGCCTCCTACCTGACCCGCTGGACGGTGAACCTGGCGTCCAATTCCGAGGAGTTCGAGTCGAGCGAGCGGCTGAGCGACATGATCGGCGAGTTCCCGCGCATCGACGACCGTTATACCGGCAAGCCCTATCGCTACGGCTGGATGCTGGTGCAGGACTTCTCCAAGCCGGTGGAGCTGAAGGGGGGCAGCGCGGCCGGGCTGCTGATGAACACGCTGGGGTTCGTCGACCACAAGAGCGGCAAGCAGAAGTCCTGGTGGGTCGGGCCGGTGTCCTCGTTGCAGGAGCCCTGCTTCATTCCGCGCACCCCCGACGCCCCCGAAGGCGACGGCTACATCGTCGCCCTGGCCAACCGGTTGGACGAAGGGCGCACCGACCTGCTGATGTTCGACGCGCTCAGCCTGGACAAAGGCCCCATCGCCACCGTCAAGCTGCCCCTGCGGCTGCGCATGGGATTGCATGGCAACTGGGCGTTCGCCGGCGATATCGGGCTGGCGGCCTGACGGTCTCTGGCCCGGTCAGGCGCCGGGGTCGTAGACGCCGACACGGATCTCGGTGAACAGGCCGCCGCGCAGGTCGTAGTGGATCATGTTCTGAAGCTCCACGGTCATGCCCTTGTCCAGGGTCACCAGCCGCCCGAACCCCGCGCGCTTCAGATCTTCGGCCGTCAAGGCTTCGATGGCCTCCAGCCGCGTGGGCGCCTCAATGGCCAGGAATTCGGAATCCGAGACGAACCGCGTGATGCGGATGGTCTCACGCACATGCCGGTGGAAGAAGCCGTAGAAGTCCAGAATCCCCTGCCGGCTTACGATGGCGTAGCCCAGCATGCGCAGCACCACATCGGGGGCGTAGAAGCCGCACATGGCCCGGTAGTCGCGGGCGTTGAAGCAGGCCAGATAGCGGTCGTACTCGTCGCGGGTCACGGTGTCAGATTTCCTCCCCAGCGGCGCGGGCGCGATCGATCAGGCTGGCTTCCTCCTTAGGCAGCTTCACGATCAGGAAGACGACCAGCAGCGCGATGAACGGCGACAGCCAGTACAGATTGAGGATCGAGCCGGCGATGTCGTGGTGCGAGATATCGCTCATCAGGCCGACCGCGAACGGGCCAAGCCCCAGGCCGATGATGGTCATGGTCAGGATGTAGCAGGAGATCACGCTGCCCCGCATGCGCGGCAGGACCAGGTCCATGAAGGTGGCGTAGACCGGCGGTAGCCACAGGGTGGTGGCGAGGCTGAAAGGAATGAACAGCAGGTAGAAGCCCGCCAGGCTGTCGGCCCGGTACACAACCAGGGCCAACAGCGGCGAGGCGACCAGCGAGGCCAGGGTCACATAGAGCCGCCCGCCGCGCACGCGCTGGTGCAGCCAGTCGGCCACCGGACCGGCCACCAGCGGGCCGACGATGCCCATGAACGCCACCAGGAACCCGAACGTCAGGCCGACATCGGCCAGGGACTGTTTGAAGCGGGTGACGATATAGACGCTGGTCCAGGCCATGACGCCGTAGTTGATCACCGACTGCAGGGCCGAAATCGCCAGGGCGGCGCCCAGCCCGGGGCTTCTGAGGATCAGGGCGTGGGACGGCGGGTCGGTCAGCTTGAGCATCTGGCTCCAGCAGAGCAGCACATAGAGGCCCAGCCCGGTGATCATCCATTGCAGGGCGCTGCCGCTGACGGCCAGGGCGCCGATCCGCAGCGCCGGCGGCCCTGGCGGCCGAAGGCTCTGGGTCCAGGCGGTCAGCAGGACGGCGCCGATGATGATCGCGGCCAGCCCGAACAGATTGGCGGCCCATTGCCCCGGCGCCGCCTTGCGGCGGGCCAGGCCGATCCAGGCGAAACCGGGCAGGATGGCGGAGAGCACCTCCCAGCTGGCCCGGAACGGATGTGGGTCGGGCGCCTGTACGATGCCGTCGGCCGCGCCGCGCACGGGCTCCGGCAGGCGGCTCAGCAGGAAGGCGAGCAGGAAGCCAGGCAGGGCGGCGACAATGAACGCCGCCTGCCAGCCATGCAGGCCCAGCGGGGCGCCCTTGGCAAAGGCGCCGTCCCAGCCGTCCGCCACGGCGCCGCCGATCCACAGTGCTGATCCCAGGCCCAGCGCCACGCCAGCGGCGATCATGGAGGCGGCGAGGCCGCGCCGCGCCTTGGGAAAGGTGTCGGAGATGATCGAGAAGCCGGCGGGTTGGGCGCTGGCCTCGCCGATGCCAACGCCCAGCCTGGACACCGCCAGCATCGAAAAGCTGTTCGCCGCGCCCGCCAGCATGGTCATCAGAGACCAGGCGGTGATCGACAGGGCCAGCAGTCTGGTGCGGACCCATCCGTCGGCCAACCGGCCCAGCGGCAGGGAGAACAGGGCGTAGAACAGGGCGAATACGGTGCCGTAGAGCAACCCCATCTCGGCGTCGCCAACGTGCAGGTCCGCCTTGATGCGCGGCGCCAGGATGGCGAGGATCTGGCGATCCACCATGCTCATGGCCTGGGTAAGGGTGATCAGGATCAGCGCGATCCAGGCCGCCCGCCCGCCCAGCGTCACCCCGCCCAGCGCTCCCCCGCTTGGCGCCGGCGCCGGCTGGCTCACAGCTTGAACACGCGTTCGGCGTTGGTCTGCATCAGCATCTTCTTGTCGCTGTCGCTGATGTCCAACAGGTCGTGGGCGCGAACCTCGTCGGCCACGTACTCATAGGGATAGTCCATCGCGTACATCACCCGGTCGGCGCCCAGCACGTCCTGGGTGAACTTGATGGCGGGGCTCCAGGCCATGCCGCTGGTGGTCACATAGACGTTCTGGCGCATGTAGTCGGTTATCGTCTTGTTCAACGGCTTCATGCACTCGTAGCGTTTCGACTGGACCCCTGCCCGGTGCATGTAGTCGAGGCGGAACAGCCAGAAGGGCAGGGCCTCGCCCATGTGGCCGACGATGATCTTCAGGTCGGGATAGCGATCGAACACGCCGCTGGTGATGACGCGCAGCAGGTGCATGCCGGTCTCCACGCCAAAGCCGAAGATCGCGCCATCAAGGCCTGCTTCCAGCATCGGACCGATCATGCTGTCCGGTGGCGTCTGCGGGTGGATGTAGATCGGCTGATCCGCCTCCACGGCGGCGCGCAGGATCGGATCGAACTTCGGCGCGTCGAGGTACTCGCCGTGGGTGTGGCTGTTGATCATCACGCCCTTGAATCCCAGGGCCTTGCCGCGGGCGATCTCCGTGGCGGACCATTGCGGATTCTGGGGCGCGATGGAGGTCATGCCTACATAGCGGTCGGGATGGCGCCCGACGGCCTCTGCCAAATGGTCGTTGGCGCGGCGGACCATGGCCTTGGCTTCGTCCGCCTCGAAGGGCTGCACGCCGGGAGAGGTGAGCGACAGGATGGCGACGTCGATGCCGGTGGCGTCCATGTCGGCGATGCGCTGGTCGTCCAGGTCCAGCAGGCGCTCGATGATCTTGGTGGCCCGTTCGGAGGGGCTGCCGGCGTAGAAGCCCCACAAGGAGGTGACGCCCCTGTCGGCCGCGCCATCGCGCACCATGCGCAGAAAGGCGTCGATCTGCTCGCGTACGGCGAAGGCTTCTTCGGTGGCAATGCGCAGGTAGCCGCGGTCGCCGCCGGTCTTCAATGCGTGGGTCATGGCCTTCAACCTTCGTGAATGGCTTTGGTGACGAGGCAGGCGTCGAGGCCTTCAGGGCCGTCCTCGTGGCCGTGCCCGGACCATTTGACCCCGCCGAACGGGGAGTCGGCGCCGCCGATCATGGTGGTGTTGAGACCCACCATGCCGCTTTCGATTTCGCGGCCCAGGCGCGTCACACGGCGAGCGTCGCTGGTGAAGGCGTAGGCGGCAAGGCCGTAGGGCAGGCGGTTGGCCGCATCGATGGCGTCGGCCTCGGTGCGGAAGGGGTTCATCAGGGCGACCGGTCCGAACGGCTCTTCGTTCATGATGTCGGCGCCTAAGGGGACGTCGGCCAGGACGGTGGGCGCGAAGAAATGGCCGCGGTTGCCAATCCGCTCGCCGCCGGCCTTCACCTTGGCCCCCCGGCGCACGGCATCACCGATCAGGCGCTCCATCGCGTCCGGCCGGCGCGGGTTGGCCATGGGGCCCATGCCAGTGGCCGGATCGAGGCCGTCGCCCACGACCAGGGCGTTCGCGCGAGCGGCGAAGCCATCCACGAACCGGTCGTAGACGCCTTCCTGCACATAGAAACGGGTGGGCGAGACGCAGACTTGGCCGGCGTTGCGGAACTTCGACGCGGTCATGGCGGCGAGCGCCTGATCAATGTCCGCATCCTCGAACACCAGCACCGGCGCGTGACCGCCCAGTTCCATGGTCGTGCGCTTCATGTCGTCGGCGGCCAGCCTCATCAGGTGTTTGCCCACCGTGGTCGAGCCGGTGAAGCTGATCTTGCGGATGATGGGCGAGGCCAGCAGGTGGCGGGACACCTCGTCGGGGACGCCGAACACGATCTGCCCGACGTCCTTGGGCAAGCCGGCGTCGAGCAGGGCCTGCAATACGGCCAGCGCCGAGGCCGGCGCCTCCTCCGCGGGCTTCATGATCACCGAGCAACCCGCCGCAATCGGCGCGCCCAGCTTGCGGCCCGGATTGCCGATCGGGAAGTTCCAGGGCGCGAACGCCGCCACCGGGCCCACCGGCTCCTTGACGATCGTCGAGCGCATGCCCGCCGGGCGGACCAGGGCGCGTCCGTAGAGGCGCTGGGTTTCGCCGGCGTAGAAGTTGAACAGATTGACGCTCATCATCACTTCGACGCGCGCCTCGGCGAAGGTCTTGCCCTCCTCCAGGGTGGCGTTCCGCGCGATGTCGTCGGCGCGCTCGGCCAGAAGCCGGGCGGCGCCCTGGAGCACCGCGGCCCGCTCGGCCGC
>DASVMY010000279.1:0-6427 GCA_036384135.1 Caulobacteraceae bacterium
GGGCGCGCAGGCGCTCGCCGACGCGGCCTTCCAGCGCCTCGCCGGCGAGGGTCAGCACCGCGCCCTTGCGCCGGCCGTCCAGGTCGCCGCGGGGCTTGTCGGCCAGGCCCGCGGTCTCCAATTCGCTGACCGTCTTGCTGGCTGACTGCTTGGAAAGGCCGGTCAGGGCGGCCAGGTCCAGCACCCCCAGCCCCGGTCGCCGGCGGATCAGGAACAGGGCCCGCCAGTGCGAGCGGTTGAGGCCATGCGGCTCGGCCGCCAGGGCCGCGTCCACCTCCAGCCAGATCGCCGTCTCGGCCAGCAGGATCAGCTCCAAGCCCAGGTCCAGCTCGTCGTCCCTCAGGATTAGGCGCGGGTCGGCGGTCATCACATCACGTCCAGTTCGTTTGGAGCGCCGCGCGAGTTTGGCGTCCCATTGCATTGACGGGCGGAACCCGGCGGCGTCTAAGAAGCCCAGCCTTTCAAGCCCAGCCTTTCAGGGGAGAGTTTTTGAGCATGTCACTGGTTCCCTACGACGATCGCGACGGTTGGATCTGGTTCGACGGCCAGTTCGTGCCTTGGCGTGAGGCGAAGGTGCACGTATTGACCCATGGGCTCCACTACGCCTCGGCGGTGTTCGAGGGCGAACGGATGTACGGCGGTGAGATCTTCAAGCTGGCCGAGCACACCGAGCGCCTGTTCAAGTCCGCCGAGATTCTCGACTTCACGATCCCCTATACGGTGGCCGAGATCAACGAGGCCAGCAAGGCGACCTGCGCCAAGAACGGCCTGACCGACTGCTATATCCGCCCCATCGCCTGGCGCGGGTCGGAGACCATCGGCGTCTCGGCCCAGGACACCACCATCCATGTGGCCATCGCCGCCTGGGAGTGGCCCAGCTACTTCAAGCCCGAAGAAAAGGCCAAGGGCATCCGCCTGACCTGGGCCAAGTACGACCGCCCCGCTCCCACCACCGCGCCAACGGCGTCCAAGGCGGCGGGCCTGTACATGATCTGCACCATCTCCAAGCACGCGGCGGAGCGCGAAGGCTATGCCGACGCCATGATGCTGGACTGGCGCGGTTATGTGGCCGAGGCCACCGGGGCCAATGTGTTCTTCGTGCGTGACGGGGTGATCCACACCCCCGACCCGGATTGCTTCCTGGACGGGATCACCCGCCAGTCGGTGATAGCACTCGCAAGGAGCAAGGGCTTCGAGATCGTCGCGCGGCACATCAAGCCGGAGGAACTTTCCACCTTCAGCGAATGCTTCATCGTCGGCACCGCCGCCGAGGTGACCCCCGTGTCCGAAGTCGGCCAGTACCGCTTCACCCCCGGCAACATCTCGCTGAGCCTGATGGACGACTACGCAAAGATGGTGCGGCGGGAGATGGTGTCGGCTTAGGCATTAGCCTGGCCGTCGGCGCTCCTGATCCTCCCCTCGCGCAGGCGAGGGCGAGGTGGCGTGCGCGAGCCCGCGAAGCAGGCGAGGCGCGCCGGAGGGGAGACGCCCACCGGCCGGGGTGCGCGGGGACAGTGCTGACCTATGTGCTTGCTTGCGTACTTCTCCCCCTCGCCGGGCCTTGGTCGCTGACGCGACCTCGACCCACGGCGCTCCCCCTCGCCCGCGAGGGGGATATCTGACTACAGCGTCCAGCTGTCGGGGTTCGGATAGGGCTCGCCGTTGGAGAGGCGGATTAGGCCGACCACGGAGCGGACGGCGAGATAGAGCGCCGACAGGCCCCAGGTCAGGAAGGCCAGCTTCAGGAACAGGAAGCCGATCAGCACCAGCATCAGCGGAATGCCGACGATGAAAATCACCAGGCCGGCGGCGCCCAGGACCAGGCAGCCGACCATGGTGCGGATCTGGAAGCGGTAGTGGGTTTCCAGCAGCGGCGGGGCGGCGGCGCGGCTGCCCAGCGCGATGACGAAGCCGATCAGGGCCGTCAGCCCGTTCAGCAACCCGACCAGGTAGAGGACATAGACCACCGTCGCCAGGGTCTTGTCCTCGGGCGGCGTGTAGGGCGGCGGCGGGACAGATGCGGGCGGCGGGATCGGTCCGGCGTCGCTCATGGCTAACTCCGAACCGCCGTGATCTCGACGCCGGCGGCGGCGGCGTGGGGCGCCAGGGCCTGGGGTTTTTCCACCCGCACGCGGGCGCGCAGCACGCGCGGCTCCTCGAAACAGGCTTCGGCCAGGCGCTGGGCGAAGCTTTCCACCAGGCCGATGTGGCCGCTGGCGGCAATGGCCTGAGCGGACTGGACCACGTGCTCGTAGTTGACAGTGTCGGCCAGGTGGCGCCACCCGCCGGCCGCCACGTCCAGCTCCACATCCACCACCAGCGGCTGGCGCCGGTGCAGCTCGTGGTCATAGACGCCAATCTCCGCATCGACCTTGAGGCCGCGCACGAACACCTTGGTGACGAGAATCTTCAGGATCGGGTCCTGATGGGAGATATGGGTTTCGGCCGGGGCCTCCTTGGGCAGGGACATGTCAGTCGCTCTGGATGTCGGGCGTGCGCCAGGCCAAGTGCTGGCCGCCGTCGACAGCGATCATCTGGCCCGTCACTGACCGAGCGTCAATCAGATAGGCGAGGGCGGCGGCGATCTCTTCGGGGCTGGCCCCATGGCCCAGCGGCACTTTTGAGGCCTCGGCGGCGAATTCCTCGGCCGACTGGTGGATCGAGGGCAGGGTCGGGCCGGGGCCGACGCCGTTGACCCGGATGCGCGGCGCCAGGGCCTGGGCCATGGTCTGGGTTGCCGCCCACAGGGCTGCCTTGCTGAGCGTGTAGCTGAAGAACTGCGGCGTCAGGCGCCAGACCCTCTGGTCGATCAGGTTGACGATCAGCCCGTCGCGGTCCGCCGGCAGGGCCGCCGCGAAGGCCTGGGCCAGCAGCACCGGCGCGCGTAGGTTGGCGGCGATGTGGGCGTCGAAGCTTCCGGGGGTGAGGGTCGAGGTGCGGCCCCCCCCAATACGGTCGTCGTGGAACAGGGAGGCGCAGTTGACCAGCAGGGTAACCGGTTCCCCCCCGGTCTCCAGCAGCCCCGGCAGCGCGGCGTCCAGGGTCAGGTCGGCGATGGCGATCCGGTGGTTGCGGCCCACCGCCGCGACCATGGCCCCGGTGTCATGGGCGTCCTGGCCGGACTCGTGGGCGTGCAGGATGACGTCGTAGCCGCTGCGGGCGGCCTGCAGCGCCAGGGCCCGGCCGATGCGACGGCCGGCGCCGGTGACCAGGGCCCAGCCGCGCGAGGCGTCTCCAGAATTGGTCGTGGTCAGTCGAGACGTCCGAATTCGTAGGCGTTCAGGCCGCCAATGACGACGAGGAAGAGAACGATCAAGCCGATGGCGACCATGGTGGGCTCCAAGCCTTCTGGGAACGCCCCGGCTTTAGCGAGCGCCGGCGCCTGGAGCAAGGGCAACCCATGCCCTACCTTGCTCTCATGTCGTGGCTCCTGTCCCTCGAACCAATCGTGCGACCCGTCTACCGGCTGGTCTCCCGCTTCAGCCGGCCGATGACGCTGGGGGTCCGCGGCCTGGTGCTGGACGGCGAGGGCCGGGTGCTGCTGATCCGGCACACCTACGTCAAGGGCTGGTACCTGCCCGGCGGCGGCATCGAGCGCGGCGAGACCGCCGAACAGGCCCTGGAGCGGGAGCTGGTGGAGGAGGCCGGGGTGCGGATCACCGGCCGCCCGCGCCTGATCTCCTTCCACTCCAACCACGTCCGCTTCCCCGGCGACCACGTCCTGATCTACCGCATCGACACCTGGGCCCCCTGCCCGGCCACCTCCGTCGGCGAGATCGAGGAGGTCCGCTGGTGCGCCCCGGACGCCCTGCCCGACGACATTACCCCCTCTACCCGCCGCCGCATCGAGGAGGCGCTGGGCGGGGAAGAGCCTCACCCGCATTGGTAGGATTCTATGCGCTACATCCGCGCCTTCTGGCGACATGATCACGACGATGACCCGGTCGAACTATGGTTCGAACTCGACGCCGATTGTTACGAGGTGCGCAAGGTCGACATCTTCCGCGACGGCTCGCGGCAACGGGCGTCGGCTGGCCAGCAGCGGGGATCGACGGTTCTCTCGGAGAGACCAATACCGTCACTTGAGGAGCTCAATGCACAAGATGAGTTCGAAGCGTTCGAAATGTCGCGCGAAGATTTCGAGGTCGTTTGGCAGTCCGTTCCCGGTCGGCAGATCTCCAAGCCACGCTAGGGTTTAGCCCCATGATGCGAGCTACTTTGCCCTTCTCCCCTTGCGGGAGAAGGTGGCCCGCGCAGCGGGTCGGATGAGGGGTCGAGAGGCCTGTCGGGCTAAGCGGCTGACAATAATCGTCAATTTCCGGCGCGACCCCTCATCCGTCTGCTTCGCAGCCACCTTCTCCCGCAAGGGGAGAAGGAACACTCAAGGCTCCGCCGACAGCTGATGACGAGATGTGTGCATCCCCTAGCCGTAAACGGGGGAAGAAAGCGCGCGATGGTTCCCCCTTAACCCGCCGCCGCGCTCGGCCGGGCCTTTACCCGCTCCAGCCACGCGGCGATGTTCTTGTTGTCCGGATTGATCGGCTGACCCACCTGGGCGCCGAACTGCAGGAAGCAGAACAGCAGGATGTCGGCCAGGGTGAAGCGGTCGCCGCAGATCCAGGTCTTGCCGGCGATCAGGCCGTCCAGCCAGGCCAGCTTTTCCTGGGCGATGGCCTTGAGGTCATCGGCGGCCTGGGGAATGCAGCGCACCCGGGTCTGGAACATCTGCAGCCCTTCGGCGTAGCGGAAGCCGTTGGCCATCGGCTCGACGATGTTGAGGTCGATCCGCCGTGTCCACATCCGGGTCTCCGCCCGTTCCTCCGGCGTGGAGCCGATCAGTGGCGGGGCGGGGTGGAGTTCGTCCAGGTATTCGCAGATGGCGGTGATCTCGGCCAGGATCTGGCCGTTATCCAGCTCCAGGGCGGGGGTCTGTCCGGCCGGATTCTTCGAGGTGTATGGCGCCTGGCGGTTCTCGCCGGCGGGCAGGTTGATTTCGGCGCGTGGCGGCGTCAGGCCCTTCTCGGCCATGAACATCTTGACCACATGTGGGTTGGGTCCAATGGAGTTGTAGAACTTCATGGCAGTTCTCCCGTTTTCCTTGACGCGCCGGCATTTCCCGACCATGGCGCCTTTCCTACACGCCTAGGGCAAGGGATCGCATGAAGGCAAGGCTGACCATGGGTAACACAGGGCTGATCGCGGCGGCGCTGTGCGCCGTGGCGCTGGCCGCCTGTACGCAGAAGAACGCGGCCCAGCAGCCTCCCGCCCCGGGCGACAAGGCGGTGGCGCGGATCAATGGCCAGACCGTCTGGGCTTCCGACGTCAAGCGCGAGGCGGTGGCCCAGGGTCTGATCGGCGAGGGCGAACCTCTGGACGTGTCCTCCGACCTGTTCCGCCAGGTGCTGGACGAGGTCGAGGACCAGAAGCTGCTGGCCGCAGAGGCCCTGCAGCGCAAGATCGACAAGGACCCGGCGGCGCAACGGCGCCTGGCGGCGGCGCGCGAGCGCATCCTGGGCGACATCCTGCTGGAGAACTCGGTCGGCAAGGCAGTCAACGAGGACGCCATCAACGGCCTCTACCAGGAGATGCTGAAGACCCAGACGCCGTCGGAGGAAATCCAGCTGCGCCGGATCATCGTCGCCACCCAGCCCGAGGCGGATCTGGTGCTGAAGGCGCTGAAGGCCGGCGGGTCCTTCGACACCCTGGCGGCGCAGCATTCCAAGGACGAGGCCACCCGTTTCAGCGGCGGGCTCTTGAAGCCGCTGACCACCGACATGCTGCCCGAGGGCTACGCCGCGCCGCTGAAGGACGCCAAGGCCGGCCAGCTGGTGGGTCCGTTCAAGACCGACGAAGGCTTGGTCATCGCCCGCATCGACGAGCGCCGGCAGGAGGCGCCCATCACCCTGGAGGCCGCGCGGCCCCAGATCGTCCGGTTCCTGACCTATGACCAGGTCAAGGACCTGATCCTGAAGCTGCGAAGCAAGGCCAAGGTGGAGACGCTGATCGCAACCCCGGCGGAGGTGCCGGGCACGCCCCGCGAACCCGCCTCGGCCCCGCCCTCCAACGCTCCCGTCCCTAACGCTCCCCTCCCTGGCGCGGCGGCCTCTCCCGCCCTGCCGCCTCTGTCCTCAGAGGGCCCCGCCGCGCCGCCGGCGTCCGCCCCGCAAATCCCGGCCAAGAAATGACCCGTTCTCCCGTATCCAAGTCGCCTATTGCCAAGCTCGCCAAGGCCGCGCCCCGCACGACCGCGGCCAAGGCGCTGGAAGCCGCCGTCAAGCCGGCCGAAATCGTCGGCCAGACCATCGAACGCGCCCTCGATCCCCTGGCCAGCGCGCTGAAGCGGGCGGCCCTGAACCGCGCCGAACGGCACAGCCGCCAGTTCCCCAGCGCCGCGCCCGCGCCCGCCGCCCCGGCCGGCAAGCCCGGC
>DASVMY010000280.1:0-4426 GCA_036384135.1 Caulobacteraceae bacterium
GCTCGAAGCCTGCCGATTTCCCCCGATCGCCCATCTAAGCGCTGTTGCCTGGCGTCCGTGGGCCGTGTTCGCGCTCAGGACCGGTTCATCTAAACTAGGTGAGCATTGGCGACGACAGCCGCCCTATTGAGGCCGCGATCGCGCAGCAGAGGACACCTCATGACGAACAAGACGCTTGGCCTCGCCGCCGCCCTCATCCTGACTTGTTCTCTGGGGGGACAGGCCGCCGTCGCCGCCCCGGCCGATCCCGCCGCCGCCCAGGTTGACGCCTTCGACGCCAGCCTGGTCGCGGCCATGAAGGGCGGCAAGGCCCTGGGCGCCAAGGGCCGGGCGCGTCAGCTCACCTCGGCGGTGCAGCGCGCCTTCGACATGCCGTCCATGGCCGCTTTCGCCGTCGGCCCGGCCTGGGCCTCGTTCACCCCGGCCCAGAAGCAGCAGGTGATCGAGGCTTTCACCCGCCTGTCGGTGGCCAGCTGGGCGCACAACTTCGACAGTTACGGCGGCGAGCAGTTCGTCATCGATCCCAATGTCCAGGTCCGTGGAACCGACAAGGTGGTGCAGACCAAGCTGACTCGCCCCGGCGGCGACCCGGTGAACCTGACTTACCGCATGCGCCAGGTGGGCGGATCGTGGAAGATCATCGACGTCTACTATGGCGCCATCAGCCAGCTGACGACCCGACGCTCCGACTTCGCTGGCCCGGTGGCCTCCGGCGGCGCCGCGGGGCTGGTGTCGCACCTGAACCAGCTAACGGACAAGCTGCTGGCTTAGCTGGGCTAAGGCTGCGTCGGGGCCTTGTCCGGGGCGCCCATGAGGGCCGGCTGGAAGAGCAGGGCTGAGACCAAGGTCCAGACCAGGGAGATCATCAGCAGCTTGCCCATGCTGGCGGTGCCGGGGTGGCTGGACATCCACAGGCTGCCAAAACCGGTGGCGGTGGCCAGGGCGCTGAAGAAGATCGCGCGGGCAAGGCTTGAGGTCAGCAGGTGCGAGCCGCCCGAGCGCCAGGACATCACGAAATAGATGTGGAAGGCCACGCCGATGCCGAACAGCAGCGGCAGGGCGATGATGTTGGCGAAGTTCAGCGGCTGGCCGATCAGCACGCAGCTGCCCAGGGTCAAGAGGCCGGTGAGGATGATCGGGGCCATGGTGATGGCGACGTCCCTGGGCCGGCGCAGCACCGCGAACAGCAGGGCGGTGATGGCGATGAATGACAGCACCCCCGCCTGGATGAAGGCCCTCAGCACCGTGTCGCCGCTCTTGGAGATGCTGAACAGGGGACCCGTGGCGTCCGGCGCCACGGTGGTCACTGCGGCGATGAAGCGGCGCAGGACGGCGTTGTTGTTGGCGTCGCCCTTGGGGACCAGGGAGACGCGGGCGCGGCCGTCAGGGGTGGTCCAGTCGCGGACAAGGTCCGGCGGCAGGGTTTGAAGGTTGACCGCCTCGGCCTGGAAGGTGGCGGAGATGTCGGTGAGCACGACGGTCAGCGGCGGGACGATGGTCTCGGCGGCCCGGGTGCGGCCGGTGGGCGGGCCGGCGGCCAGGGCTTCGAAATTACTCGCCAGCCGGCGGGCGTCGGCCGAGCCCGAGTCCTGGGCCTGGCCGGCGGAGGCGCGTAGGGACGTCGCGGCTTGGCGCAGGCTGGCCACGACCTCGGCGTCGCTGGGCGGCGGCTGGGTGACGATGGGGTTGAGGGTCAGGTCCAGCAGCATGGCGGCATCGTGGATGATCGCCAGCTTTTCGGGCTGCTGGGCGGGGATCAGGCTGCTCAGGGTGCGGGCCTCGGAGACCTGCGGCAGGGTCCTGGCCTTGGCGGCCACGGCGTCGGCGGCGGCCAGGCTGGGCCGGACCACCTCCAGGGTGTTGGGTGACAGGTTCGGGTCCTTGAGCAGGTCCAGCAGGGCCGAGACCGACTCCACCTTGGCGCTGCGCAGGTGCAGGGGATTGAAGTCGAAATGCAGCAGGGGTAGCAGCGCCGCCGAGACAAGGGCCGCGCCGGCGGCGGTTCCGATCACCAGGCGCCGCCGACCAAGGATGAAGGCGTCGAGCTTTTCCAGCAGCGGCTGGGCGCCGGTTTCCGGTGGCGGTTTGGGATGCAGCAGGCTGATCAGGGCCGGCAGCAGGGTCATATTCAGGGCCAGCGCGATGAACATGCCCAGGCCCGCCACCACGCCCAGCTGCGAGAGGCCGTGGTAGTCAGTGGGGGCGAAGGCCAGGAAACCCGAGGCGATGGCCACAGCCGCCAGGGTCAGCTGGCGGCCGATGCCGCGTCCGGTGGACTGCAGCGCCTGGCGCTCGCTTTCCCCTAGGGCGCGTTCGGCGCGGAAGCGGACGCTGAACTGGATGCCGAAGTCGATGCCCAGGCCCACGAAGAGCGGGATGAAGGCCACCGAGATGACGTTGTAGCGGCCATAGACCAGCAGCCCCCAGGCGGCGGCCATGACCAGGCCGATCAGGGTGGTGACCAGGATGGCGATGATCAGCCGGGCCGACTTCACCGCCAGCCATAGCATCAGGATGATGGCGCCCAGCGACAGGCCGGCGATCAGCCAGATGCGGTCGGCCAGGGTGCCGAACTCGTCGTCCTGCAGCGGGGTCTCGCCGGTGAGGCGGAGGTTGACGCCGTGGCCGGCGTCCAGCTTCAGGTCCTTGGCGGCGGCGCGGATGGCGTCGGCGGCGTCGGCGCCAGGCTCGAGCTGGTCGAAGTTCAGCTTGGGATCGACCAGGATCAGGTGGCGCAGCTCGCGCGGGTCGGGCTTGCCGCCGGCGATCATGGCCCGCCAGGAGAAGTAGGCGGGCTTTCCCGCCTTCAACGCTTCGAGGGTGTCGGCCAGGCTGTGAATCGGCTTGCCCAGATCGTGCAGTGAAGCCTCGCCGCTGGTGACCCCCTGCAGGGTGGTGTTCAGGGTGTCAGCCACGCCCCTCAGGCTGGGGTCGGCGGCCACCGGGCCCAGGAAGGGCTGGGCGGCGATCAGCTTGTCCATGTCGGACTTCACGTCCGCCAGGGGGGCGTAGAGCAGGCCGTTCCTGGACCAGAACGGGCCGGAATCGGCCAGGCGCACGCTGGGGAAGAGCTTGGTGTCGGCCTGAAGCTTTTCGGTCAGGGCGTTGGTGGCCTGTTCGGCCAGCTCCGGCGTCTTGCCGTCGATGACGATGACGATCTGGGCGGTGTTCTGCGGGAAGGCCTTGTCGAAGGCGGCTTCCTGCTGGCGCCAGGGCAAGGCTTTGGAGATCAGCTCGTCGGTGTTGGTGCTCATGGCGAAGTGACCAACGGCGTAGACCGCCGCCACGACGCCCAGGACCAGGACGATCAGGCTCACAGTCAGGGCGTGATCGGCGCAGAACGCCACCCAGCGTCCAAACAGGGACGCGCGCGTCTCCTTGGTGGCGGCCTCCGCGCTTACCGCCAAGCGGGCGTCTCCGCCCGCGCCAAAATCAGGGGCTGGGGCATGAGAGGCTGCTGCGCGGGTGCGCTGACCAGTTCCACCGCGGCCGGTTGGCGATCCTCGCCCGCCAGGCCGGCATCGATGGTTACCGCCTGATGGGGCAGGCTCCGCAGGTCCAGGCCCGAGACGGCGCCGGGGGGCGGCGCGTCAGCCTTGGGAGCCTGGGACGGGGAAGCCTGCGACGGGGGAGCCGGCTGCTCGGATTCCTGCGGCACGGCCTGATCACCGCCGGCGGGGGCGTTTTGTTCGCTGGGGATGGTCTCGAACTCCGGCAGGGTGTCGCCGGGGTTGTCGCGGCCATCGACCTGGGCCTGCTGGTTCTGCAGATAGGTCGACCGCAAGGTGGCGTAGGGATCGGTGGCGTCAGCGAACAGGGCTTCGAGATCGACGTCGCTGCGCGAGCGCAGGTCCAGGCCCGAAAGGACGGTGAGGCCGGCGCTGACCTCCGCCCGGCGCGGATAGTTGACCAGCTTGATCGGATCGAGGGTGAAGTCCACGGCGGTGCCGATGGCGTCCCGCACGCTGGAGGGACCCATCAGCGGTACGAAGAGGTAGGGTCCCGGGCCGATGCCATAGCGGCCCATGGTGATGGCGAAGCCGTTGTCATGGAACGGAATGCCCGCCTTGCCGGCCACGTCGATCAGGCCGCCGACCCCGGCCAGGGTGTTGCCCACCAGGCGGATGCTGGTCTCGCCGGCGCGTTTGAAGCGCAGCTGCAGCAGGTCGTTGGCCAGGATGGCCGGCTCCTGGATGTTGGTCAGGAAATTATGCGCCGCCTTGCCGATCGGGCCCGGCGTCAGGGCGCGGTAGACCATGGCCGCCGGCCGGATGAACAGGCGGTCCAGGAAGTTGTGAATCCTGAAGAAGCCGCGGTTCATCTTCTGCCAGGGGTCGATGTCATGCACCGAACGCTCAGCCGGCGGCGGGGCTGGCGCCGCGTCCTGGGCGTGGGCCGCGGGCGCACCCAGCAGCAGAACCGCGCC
>DASVMY010000281.1:0-9773 GCA_036384135.1 Caulobacteraceae bacterium
TTGTCGCCCGGACGCCCGCCAGGCTCGGCTCGGCGCGCGCGAAGCCGGCGATCGGTCGAGTGCGCAGCGCCAGGAAGAACTGCAGCGCGACGGCGCAGGCCATGGCCAGGACGACCGCCCAACCCGCGCCGGCGGCCCCCAGCCCGAGGCCCAGCGCCATGGTGGCCGCGCCGCCGACTTGCACGGGCGCGGTTAGGGCCGTGACCAGCAGCGCGACACCCGGGCGGCCGGAGCCGATCCAGAGGGCGTTCATCGGAATGGTGACAGCGTAGAGGACCAGGGACGGGGCGATGGCTCTGAGGAAGGCCCCACCGGCAGCCTTCGCCGCCGGGTCTGGAAGCAGGGCCGCGACAAACCACGGTCCAAATGCCCAGAGCGCTACAGCCAGGACCGCGCCCAGCGGCGCAGACACCGCCAGTCCGTCTATCAGAACCTGGCCAAGCGCCTCGGGCCGGCTCGCGCCGACGGCTCGCGCCGTCCGCGCCTGGACGGCGGTGTCCACGCCGAAGGTCAGGGCCAGCGCCAGGCCGAAGATGGCGTTGGCCGCCCCGACTCCCGCGAGCTGCGCTTCACCCAAGCGGCCGATCACCGCCAGGGTCGCCACGGCGCCCAGGCTTTGGATGGAGAACAAGGCGGCCAGGGGGCCAGCCAGCCGCGCCACCGGCCAGGCCGTGGACATCGCGCTATAGGCGCCGTCGATCCACCGTTGGTTCATCTGGCTGGTGGTCTGAGCGGTCATCGTCATGAGCCCCGTCACATCGGGGGCCACTCTAGGCATCGCCAGGAGTTTGGATTATTGAAAAAGACTGATGAACGAATTCGATAAATCGAAAATTAGAAACATCGATGGCGGCCTGCTGCTGATCTTCCGCGAGCTTCTGCTGCGACGCCGTGCGAGCGATGTTGCCGATCAACTGGGCCTCAGTCCGTCCGCCATAAGCCACGCCCTGTCCCGGCTGCGGGACATCTTCGACGAACCCCTGTTCATTCGCCGCTCGCGCGGGCTGGAGCCGACCTTGAAGGCGTTGGAGCTGGGGCCGCGGATCGAGGCCCTGATCGGCCAGCTCGACGCCGTCCTGTCGACGGAGCCCAGCTTCGATCCCGCCCAGAGCCGCCGGCGCTTCCGCCTGGCCTGTCCCGACGATGTGGTTTCGCTGCTCGGGCCCGGGCTGGTGGACCGGTTCCGTCGCGACGCGCCCCACGCGGCCTTCTCGAGCCGCCCGGCCATCCTCGATCGCGCCCTGCGGGCGGTGCGTCGGGGCGAGGTCGACGCCGCGCTCGGCGTCTTCCGGCAGGTCCCGCGAGGGCTTGAGGCGCACGATCTCTATCAAGACGACTACGCGGTCATCGCTAGGCAGGGGCATCCGAAGGTGCGAGGCTTCGTCGATGCGGTGACTTACGCCACTGCCGGCCACGTCTTCGTGGGCAACCCCGACGGCGCCCTGGGCGAGGACGCGGCGCTCGACCGCGAGGCCATAGACGAAACCTACGGCCGCCTTCCGGGCCCGGAGCTCGTCCGCACCCACGCCTATGTTAGCCAATGGGAAACGGCCATGCTGATCGTGGCTGGCGGCGACGCGTTGGCCGATTGCCCGCGACGGCTCGCCGAGCGACACGCTGGACGCTTGGGCCTACAGGTGCTGGCGCCGCCATTCGCGCCGTTCAGCTACACGGTCCAGGTCGTCTGTCGACGGGAGCTGGACGCCGGCGTCACCTGGCTGCTCGCACAATTGCGCGACGCCGTGGCCGCGGAGTCGTAGGGCCTGCCGGGGCGCCGGTCGCCCCGCAAGTCGGAGCTCCCTTAGCGGTCAGTCCCGTTGGCCGCCTTAAGCCGCCAGGGCCTTGCCGAGGTTCTCGGCCACCTTGTCGATGAAGCCCTCGGTGGTCAGCCAGCCCTGGTGGTCGCCCACCAGCAGCGCCAGGTCCTTGGTCATGAAGCCGGCCTCGACGGTGTCGACGCAGATCTTCTCCAGGGTGCCGGCGAAGCGGTCCAGTTCGGCGTTGCTGTCCAGGTGGGCGCGGTGCTTTAGGCCGCGGGTCCAGGCGAAGATCGAGGCGATGGAGTTGGTCGAGGTGCTCTCGCCGCGCTGGTGCTGGCGGTAGTGGCGGGTGACGGTGCCGTGGGCGGCTTCGGCCTCAACCGTCTTGCCGTCCGGGGTCATCAGCACCGAGGTCATCAGGCCCAGCGAGCCGAACCCCTGGGCGATGGAGTCGGATTGCACATCGCCGTCGTAGTTCTTGCAGGCCCAGACGAAGCCGCCGGACCACTTCAGCGCCGAGGCGACCATGTCGTCGATCAGGCGGTGCTCATAGGTGATCGAGGCGGCCTTGAACCGCTCGGCGAACTCATCCTCGTAGATGCGCTGGAAGATGTCCTTGAAGCGCCCGTCATAGGCTTTCAGGATGGTGTTCTTGGTCGACAGATAGACTGGGTATTCGCGGTTCAGGCCGTAGGTCAGGCTGGCGCGGGCGAACTCTTCGATCGACTCATCGAGGTTGTACATGGCCATGGCGACGCCGCCGCCCGGATAGTCGAACACCTCGTGCTCGATCTTCTCGCCGTCCTTGCTTTCCCAGGTGATGGTCATCTTTCCGGGTCCGGGGACGACGAAGTCGGTGGCCTTGTACTGATCGCCAAAGGCGTGGCGGCCGATGATGATCGGCTGGGTCCAGCCGGGGATCAGGCGCGGAACGTTCTTGCAGATGATCGGCTCGCGGAAGACCACCCCGCCCAGGATGTTGCGGATGGTCCCGTTGGGGGACTTCCACATCTTCTTCAGATTGAATTCCTTCACCCGCGCTTCGTCGGGGGTGATGGTGGCGCACTTGACGCCGACGCCCCACTTCTTGATCGCCTCGGCGGCGTCGACGGTCACCTTGTCGTCGGTGGCGTCGCGGTGCTCCATGCCCAGGTCGTAATAGTCCAGTTCGATATCCAGGAAGGGCAGGATCAGCTTGTCCTTGATCAGCTTCCAGATGATGCGGGTCATCTCGTCACCGTCGAGATCGACGACTGGATTGGCGACCTTGATCTTGGCCATGTTCGGGGGCGGCTCCGGTTACGCGGGCGTTGTTGGGAGGCGGGCGTCCGGCGGCGCCGGAACCCTGCGATTGGCAGGCCCTATAGAGGCTAAATTCGCGCCGGGAAAGCCGCCGTGGCGTCAGGGTGTTCGGTCAGCCGCCCATGGCCTGCAGCATGAGCGTTGCTGTGTCGGAAAACAGCTTCGTCCGCTGCGCCGCGGAGGCGGTCGAGCCGGACAGCAGGACCGCCACGGCGAAGCGCCGCCCGCCCTTCAAGGTGACCAGTCCTATGTCGTTCTGGACCGGGGTGAAGCCCAGGTCGCTGCGCGGATCGGCGGCCCTGTGGGCCCAGGCGGCGGTGGGCGGCCACACGGCGCTCAAGGGCCCCGCGTCCAAAGGCGCTGCGTTTTGCGGCCCAGCGGCGTTGCGGACGGGCGTCATCAGCGTGAGCAGCAGGTCGCTGGAGGGCTTGGACGCCAAGGCTCCGCGGGAGAGCTTGAACAGCAAGGTCATGGCGTCCTGGCTGGTGGTGCTGTCGCGGGGGTCGGCCAGGAAGGTCTCCATGGCCTTTTGGCGGTCGTTCACCGGCACGGACTTCAAGGCCTCTCCAAAGGCCTTGGCGGTGCGCCAGGCCGGCCGGAACGACGCTATCCCCGCCACCTGCACCAATGTCTCCCGCGCATAGCGATCGACGCGCATGGCCCCGATCCCCTCCTGCCGGAGCCAGGCCGTCACCTGTCCCGGGCCGCCGATTCGGGCCATCAGGACGTCGGCGGCGGTGTTGTCGCCGTACTGGACCGCCAGGGTCAGCAGGTCGAGCACGCTGATGTTCATGGCGAAGTTGGCGGGGGTGTCGCGCCAGTCGTCGTCGATCACGCTGTAGGGCGGCGACAGGTCAGTGTCGCGAACGGTGATCTTTTCGCCAAGCGACACCCGCTTGGCGTCGATCTGCGCCATCAGCGCCGCGGCGATGGGCAGGACCGCCAGGCCGCCGAGAGGGAAGGGCTGGTTGGCGTTCCCGTACCATGTGGCGGTGGTGGTCAGGTCCATGACCGCGGCGGCGAACATGCCCGGGCGGGCGCGTTCGACCAGGGCGGGGAAGCCCTTGTCCAGGACCTTGGGATCGAAGTGGGGCGGGCCGAACACCGGGCGGCTGCAGGCGGCGAGGCCGGCGGCCAGGGCAAGGGCGAAGTGACGCCGGTCGAATTGGCCTGGGTCGAAATGGTTGCGGTCTGGCGACATGCCGGACGGTACTCCTGCGAGCGGGACATAACTGGGTTGCGGGTGCAACGTCGGCGGGCCTATGGCGGGGGCATGAACGCCGCGCCACCCGTCGTGATCCTCAATGAGCCGCAGCTTGCGGAAAATATAGGGGCCGTGGCCCGGGTGATGGGCAATTTCGGCCTCGCCGACCTGCGCTTGGTCCGGCCGAGGGATGGCTGGCCGCAGGAGCGGGCGTGGGCGAGCGCGTCCGGCGCCGACTGGCCTCTGGACAACGCCAGGATCTGCGCGACCCTGGACGAGGCGATCGGCGACCTGAACGTCGTGCTGGCCACGACAGCCCGCCCGCGCGAGACGGCCCTGCCGATTTTCACGCCGCACGAAGCGGCGGCGCGGCTGCGCGGCGATGCGGAGTCGGGCCTGGCGGTGGGGCTGCTGTTCGGCGGCGAGCGCGCGGGGCTGGAGACCGCCGACATCGCCTTGACCCACGGGATCGTCACCATCCCCATCGACCCGAAGTTCCACTCGCTGAACCTGGCCCAGGCCGTGGCCATCAACGCCTACGAATGGCGCCTGACCGAGGCGTCCGGCCCGCCGCCCAAATTCCGCGAGGGCGCGCCGCCGGCCACGCAGGCGGTGGTGCTGGGCTTCTACGAACAGCTCGAGGCCGAGCTGGAGGGGGGCGGCTTCTTCCATCCGGCCGAGAAAAAGGCCTCGATGATCCGCAACCTTCGCGTCGCCTTCGGCCGCGCCCAGTTCTCGGAGCAGGAGGTGCGGACCATGCGCGGCGTCGTGACAGCCCTGTCCAAGGGCCGCGGCCGCGTCCTGGCCAAGCTGGCCGAACGCAAGGCCGCCCAAGAGGCTCAAGACCGCAAGACCTGAGGAGCCGCCATGACCGCCGCCGCGTTTTTTGCCAAGCTGGCCATCCCCATTGTCCAGTCGCCGATGGTGGGCGCCTCGTCCCTGGCCATGGCGCAGGCGGTGGCCCGCGCCGGCGGGGTGGGGTTCCTGGCCGGCGGCGCCATGACGGGCTCCGATATCGAGGCTGAGGCCAAGGCCTTCCGCGCCGTCGGACCTGCCCCCTTTGGCGTCAATCTGTTCATCAACAACCCCGTCTCGCCGGCGGCGTCGGTGGTGGACGCGGCGATCGATCGCCTCCGCCCCTGGTACGAGGCCATCGGCGCCCCGCCGCCGGCCCCGCCGAACACGTTCGCGCCGGATTTCGAGGACCAGTTCGCCGGCCTCCTGCACGCTGCCCCCCCGCTGGCCTCATTCACCTTCGCCTGTCTACCGGCCGAGAAGGTGGCGGCGCTCAAGGCGGCCGGCTGCCTTGTGGTGGGCACGGCCACCACGGTGGAGGAAGCCAAGGCCTGGGCGGCGGTCGGCGCCGACGCCATCTCGGCCCAGGGCTCCGAGGCCGGCGGCCACCGCGGTCACTTCCTGGCCGAGACCTCGGCCAGCCTGGTGGGGACCATGGCCTTGGTGGGCGACATCCGCCGGGCCCTGGACCTGCCCGTCCTGGCCGCCGGCGGCATCATGGACGGCCGTGGCGTGGCGGCGGCCCTGGCTCTGGGCGCGGCGGCTGCGCAGATGGGCACCGCCTTCCTGCTGGCCGACGAGGCGGTAACCAACAAGCCCTGGCGCCGGGCCATCGAGACCGCGCCAGAGGATCCCACCCGCCTGACCCGCGCCTTCACCGGCCGTCACGCCCGCGGGATCGAGAACCGCTTCATGCGCGAGATGCGGGCGGTCGAGGACGAGGTCCCCGCCTATCCGGTCCAGAACCGGCTCACCGGCGAACTGCGCGCCGCCGCGATCAGGGCCGACGAGCCGGACATGACTTCGCTGTGGGCCGGGCAGGGGGTCAAGCAGGCCGGCCACGGTTCGGCGGAGGAGATGGTCCGGCGGTGGTGGTCGGAGGCCAAGGTTGCGGCGCGACAGGTTGCGGAGCGGACGTCGCGCTGAAACCAGCTAAATCATTCGTGATCAAAGCACGGATAGGCTCCGGGCCTTGCTTTCGCCCCAGCCCGCCGGAATATCCCGCCGTGCCTGATGGAGTATGTTCATGGATCGGCGGCGGCTGTTGGCGGCGGGCGGCGCGTTTGCAACCATCTCGGGCCTGGGTTTCTCCCGCCCATCCTTCGCCGCTACCGACGATCTGAAGACCGCCGCGCGGGACGCCTGGCTCTACTGCCTGCCCCTGGTGGAGATGGCCACCACCCGCAGCCGGATGCTGGGGCCCGAACCCACCGGCATGAAGGCCAGGGTCAACGGCTTCGTTCATGCGCGGGAGCTGGCCGGGCCGCCCATGCGCACGGTGACCACCCCCAACAACGACACCCTCTATTCCAGCGCCTGGGTCGACCTGGCGGCCGGGCCGGTGCGGGTGACCCTTCCACCGACCGGGGAGCGCTATTTCTCCCTGGCCCTGATGGACATGTTCACCAACAACTTCGCCGTCCTGGGCACGCGCACGGCGGGACCCGAGGGCGGGACCTTCGTCATCGCCGGACCCCGGGACCCCGCGCCGCCGGGCGCCATCCGATCGCCCACGCCCTGGGTCTGGGCCCTGGCCAGGACCTTGGTGGAGGGTCCCTCGGACCTGGAAGCCGCGCATGCGGTGCAGGACGGCCTGGGGATCAAGGCTCGGCCGGGGCGCATGCCTGACCAGAGCGTCGGACGCAGCGCCGCCTGGAGCGACTACTTCCTGTGGGCCCAGACCCTGCTGGCGGAAAATCCGCCGCCGGTCACCGACACGGCCTTCTTCCGCCGGATCGCACCCCTTCAGCTGGGCATGACCGGCGGCTTTGAACAGGCGCGTTTCGCCGACACGGAGATGGGTGAGGTCGAGGCCGGGGTGGCCCTGGCCCGCGCGCAACTGACCGACCTGAAGGGCCGCCAGGCCGTGGTGAACGGCTGGACCTATCCGCAGCCGGACCTGGGCGACTTTGGCCAGGACTACGCCCTGCGCGCCGCCGTCGCCATCGCCGGCCTCGCCGCCCTGCCGCCGGTGGAGGCGATGTACATGCGCCCTCTGGCGCCTGACGGCCGCGCGGTGTTCGAGGGCGGCCGCTATCGCCTGCGCCTGCCCGCGGCCCTGCCGGTGGACGGATTCTGGTCCCTGACCATGTATGAGGCCACGGCCCAGGGACAGTTCTTCCTGACCGACAACCCGATCAGCCGCTACGCCATCGGTGACCGGACCCCCGGCCTGGCGCGCGGCGCCGACGGCAGCCTGGACATCTACATCCAGCGCGCCGATCCGGGCGAAGGACGCTCGGCGAACTGGCTTCCGGCCCCGGCCCAGGGCCCTTTCGCCATGACTCTGCGGGCCTATCTGCCCAGGCCGGAGCTGATCTTGGGCGTCTATCGCCTGCCGCCGCTGGAAGACCTCGACGCGAAGGCGCCGCCGGCGCCCGCGGTCGCCCCGGTCAAGCCGGCGGCGCCACAGTCGCCGGCTGCGAAGCCCCATCACAGGCGCTAACCCGATAGTCACATGTCAACGTTATCCCAGTTCCCCGAAGTGGGGATTCACGGGAATGACTGAGGCGATCCGTGCGCCGGCGACGGAGGCCTCGGCCGAAGACGCGGCGGCGATCAATCTGTTCGTGGCGTCGGCAAAGAACCTGCCGGCTCGCATGGTCATCGCCCTGGGCGTGGTCGTGGCGGCGCTTCCCGTGATGCATGCCTGGTTGCCGCTGGCCTGGTTCGTCGCCATCCTGGTGACGGCGGGGGCAGAGTTCCAATTGGCGAAGTGGCTGGCGTCTGACGAGTCGGCCCAGTTGTCGCGCCTGGGCCCGTCGCGCTTGCGGCCGTCGCGCATTGCACTGGCCGCTCCGTTGGTCCTGTCCACGGTCACCGGATCGCTTTACGCCGCCTCGTCGGCCGCCTTCTGGCTGACCGGGTCCGGCGCGGCCCGGATTTTCGCCATCTCCCAGCTGTCCACGTCGCTGCTCTATGTGCTGCTGCAGTACTACTCCAAGCCCCGGATGTTCCTGATCGCGGCGGCGCCTTACCTGGCGGCGGGGGCGATCGGGGCGGGCAATGTGGTGTCGATGGTGATCCTGGCGCACAGGCCGTGGCAGTCCGTGACCGTCGTCATGTCGCTGGTCCTTTTCTACTACTTCTTCCGCGTGGCGCGGGTGCAGCTGGCGGCGTCCAGGCACGCCCTGCGCGCGGCCAGGGCGGAGGCCCAGTTGCGCGGCGTGGCGGCCGAGGCGGCCAATTCCGCCAAGAGCAGTTTCCTGGCCATCATGAGCCACGAGATTCGCACCCCCTTGAACGGCGTGCTGGGCATGGCCCAGGCCATGGCGGCCGACCACCTGGCCCCCGTGCAGCGCGAGCGCCTGGCGGTGGTCCGCCAGTCCGGCGAGGCCCTGCTGGCGATCCTGAACGACGTGCTGGACCTGTCCAAGATCGAGGCGGGCCGCTTCGAGCTGGAGGCTATCGCCTTCGACCTCGGCGACCTGGCCCGCGGCGCCCATTCCGCCTTCACCGCCCTGGCCAACAAGAAGGGCCTGTCCTTCGCCCTGACCATCGAGCCGGACGCCCAGGGCGCCTACGTCGGCGATCCCACGCGGTTGCGGCAGATCCTCTACAACCTGATCTCCAACGCCCTGAAGTTCACCGACCGAGGCGAGGTGCGGGTGACCGTTCGCCGCCAGGGCGGGACCCTGACCATCACCGTGGCCGACACCGGCGTCGGCATCGCGGAGGAGCATCTGGCCACGCTGTTCGACCGCTTCGTCCAGGCCGACGCCTCGACCACGCGCAAATACGGTGGAACCGGTCTTGGCCTGGCGATCTGCCGCGAACTGGCCGCGCTCATGGGCGGCGAGATCCGGGCTGACAGCCGGCCGGGAGAGGGCGCGACCTTCCTGGTCAGCCTGCCCCTGCAACGGTGCGGGGGGGCGGCCGTCTCCGCCGAGCCGGACCCCGTGGCCGAAGGCGTCCAGGCCAGGCCGCACATCCGCGTGCTGGCGGCCGAGGACAACAGTGTCAACCAGCTGGTCCTCAAGACCTTGCTGCATCAGATCGGCGTCGAGCCCACGGTGGTGGAGAACGGCGCGCAGGCGGTGGCCGCCTGGCGGGAGGGCCGCTGGGACGTGATCCTGATGGACATGCAGATGCCGGTCATGGACGGGCTGGAGGCCACCCGGCGCATCCGCGACGGCGAGGTCGCCGCCGGCCGGCCCCGCACGCCGATCATCGCCCTCACCGCCAACGCCATGGCCCACCAGATCCAGCAGTGCGTGGCGGCCGGCATGGACGGCCACGTCGCCAAACCCCTTGAGGCGGCGAAGCTGTTCGAGGCGCTGGAAGCCGCTCTGGAGGCGGCTGAGGATTCCGGCGTTCAAGCCGCGTCGGCCTAGGTCCGCGCGGGCGATCTGCGCCCCATCCACCCGCAACGGACCTTTACATATACCCGCTCCTCCCGACGAAAGTCGGGACCCAGGTTGGCCTCTCAACCACCAGGACTCGTTGGTTTTCTGGTGAACCGCAGCGCTGCCCTGGGTCCCGACTTTCGTCGG
>DASVMY010000282.1:0-7642 GCA_036384135.1 Caulobacteraceae bacterium
GGTGGCGCAGGCGCTCAAGCCCAGGGCCAGGGCCGCCGCCGCTGTGGCCGTCGATCTAGTCCGCCACGACATGGGTCATCTCCTGGGTGCGCATCTTGGGGGTCCGCATGACGAGCAGAAACGGCATCAGCCCGAGGGTGATCAGCAGCATCACCCAGAAGTCGTCGACATAGGCGACCATGGAGGCCTGGCGGGTGATCTCGCCGTTCAAGGCCTGGAGGCCGGCGGAGGCGCCAGGGTCGAAGGGCGGCGGCAGGCCGGCGGCGACCACCGGATTGCCGGGCTGAACGTGCTCGGCCATGGTCGAATGGACCACCTGGGTGTTGGCGGTCCACAGGGCCTGCATGATCGAGATGCCGACGCTGGAGCCCAGGCTGCGCATCAGGGTGTAGACCGAGGTCGCTTCGGGCCGCAGCCGGTTGTCCAGGGTGGCGAAGGCCAGGGTGCTCAGGGGCACGAACAGCAGGCCGATGCCCAGGCCCTGGACGACGCCGGCGGTGACGATGGGCGCGCTGCCCATGCTGATGTCCCAGTGGGTCATCTGCCACATGGAAAAGGCGTTCAGGATCAGGCCGGCGAACAGGACCAGGCGCGTGTCCACCCGCCCCACCATCCGCCCGACCAGGAACATGGCCATGAACGAGCCGATCCCGCGCGGCATGGTCACCAGCCCGCTCTCCAGTACCGAATAGCCCATCAGGTTCTGCAGCATGGGCGGCATCAGGGCCATGGTGGAGAACAGGAAGACGCCGATGAAGGCCCCGAACAGGGTGCAGGTGACGAAGTTGCGGTCCAGCGCCAGGGCGCGCTGGAAGAAGGGATGTTCCGCGGTCAGGGTCTGCATGATGAACAGGTACAGGCCGATGACGCTGACGACGGTCTCGACCCAGATCTCGCTGGATGAGAACCAGTCCTGGGTCGGGCCCCGGTCCAGCACCAGCTGGAAGCCCATGATGAACAGCACCAGGGCCCCGAAACCCAGGAAATCGAAGGGCCGGGATGCTATGCCCTTGGCGCTGTCCATGAACGTCCAGACGCCCAGGAAGGCCAGGATGCCGATGGGCAGGTTGATGTAGAACACCCAGCGCCAGGAGAGATTGTCGGTCAGCCAGCCGCCCAGGGCCGGACCCAGGATCGGCCCCATGATCGCCCCGGCGCCCCACAGCGCCATCACCTGCCCCACCTTCTCCGGCGGATAGATATCCAGCACCACCGCCTGCGACAGCGGCACCAGAGCCGCGCCGGCCGCCCCCTGCAACAGGCGGTAGACGACGATCTCCGGCAGGCTGGTGGCGATGCCGCACAGCATCGAGGCGGCCGTGAAGCCGGCGATGGAGATCAGGAACATCTGCTTGCGGCCGATCTTGATCGACAGCCAGCCGGTGAGCGGCGTCATGATCGCGGTGGCCACGATGTAGGAGGTCAGCACCCAGGTGATCTGGTCCTGCGAGGCCGACACGCTGCCCTGCATGTGCGGCAGGGCGACGTTGGCGATCGTCGAATCCAGCGAGTTCATCACCGTCGCCAGCATCAGGCAGATGGTGATCGGAACGCGGTTGGCGATGTCCTTGGCGGAAGCCATGGCTCTGTGACTGTCGGCCTAGCGGGCCGGCGCTCCCAATTTCGGGTTCGGGTCGCGAACGTCGACGGTGACCACCGCCGACAGGCCGGCGCGGGAGGCCATGTCCGGCGGCGGCTTGTCGAAGGCGATCCGCACCGGCAGGCGCTGCACCACCTTGACCCAGTTGCCGGTGGCGTTCTGGGCCGGCAGGGCCGAGAAGGCCGAGCCGGTGCCGGGGCTGAAGCTGGCCACGTGGCCCTTCAGCGCTTCCTTGCCGTGGGCGTCGATCTTGATCTGCGCCGGCTGGCCGACCCGCATCTTGGCCAGCTGGTCTTCCTTGAAGTTGGCCTCGACCCACGGATCGCCCGAGATTAGCCAGAAGGCCACCTGCGAAGGATTGAGATAGGCGCCCAGCTGCAGCTGGTCGACGCGGGTCACTATGCCGTCCACCGGCGCGACGATGACAGTGTGGCTGAGCGTCGTGCGCGCTGTGCGCAGCGCCGCCTGGGCCTGCAGCACGGCGGGCGGGGCGCCGCCGCCGCCCGTGCCCCGCTGCGCCTGTGCGGCGGCCAGCTGCTGGCGGGCGGTGGAGACCTGCTGACGGGCGAGATCGGCGGCATGGTCGGCCTCGGACACCTGCTGCTTTGACGCGACGCCGGCGTCGGCCAGGGCGTGTTGGCGGGCGGCTTCCTTGCCCGCATAGGCCTGGGTCTGCTGGGCGGTGGCGACCGCGACCTGGGCCTGGGCCTCCTGGGCCTTCAGGGTGGAGATCTGCACATTGGCCGAGGCCAGGGAGGCGGCGGCGCGGTCCATGTCGGCATTGATGTCGCTGGCGTCCAGCTTGAACAGCACCTGGCCGGCCTTGACCGTCTGGTTCTCCTTGACGTCGATCTCGACCACCCGGCCGCCGATGCTGGGGCTGATCGGCGCCTTGGCGATCTGGACATAGGCGTCGTCGGTGCCTTCGAACCGCCCGCCGGTCAGCACGAAATAGGCGACGACCGCCAGGATCGCCACCGGACCGCCGATCATCAGCGGCCAGCGCCAGCGGCGCCAGAAACCGCCGTTCCGACTTGTTGTGGCGTCACTCACGCGACCACACCCCTCAACCTTCGTTCAGAGACAAACAAAGCGCCGCCCTCACTTCGCCCAGGTCAGCGAAGCGTGGCGCATCGAGGTTGTGCCTACGCGGCGAGAGCGCATGATGGAAATGAAAAGTCGTCAAAGGGTGAATGATGACCGTGCATATTGGCTCGATCGACCTCAATTTGCTCCGGGTCTTCGACGCCCTGCTCGAGGAGCGGAGCGTGACCCGGGCCGGCGCGCGGCTGGGCCTGAGCCAGTCCGCGGTCAGCCACGCCTTGAACCGCCTGCGCTACGCCCTGGACGACGAACTGTTCCAGCGCGATTCCCAGGGCATGACCCCGACGCCGCGAGCGGTGGAGATCGGCCCGCGGCTGCACGCCGCCCTGGCGTCGCTGCAGGCGGCCATCACCCCGGCCGACTTCGACCCCGACACCTCCGAGCGCCGCTTCACCATCGCCGCAGGCCCCTATTCCTGCTCGGTCCTCGCCCCCGCCATCGTCGCGCGCATGCAGGCGGTGGCGCCCCAGACGCGGCTCGAAATCAGTGAAGTCACCGCCGACCTCGTGGAAACCCTGGACGCCGGCCACATCGACTTCGTCATCGCCAGTTTCGACAGCGTTCCCGAACGCTTCGCCCAGGAACGCCTGCTGCAGGAAAGCCTGGCCTGGATCGTCCGCGCCGGCCATCCTCTGACGGCCGGGCAGGTGAACTTCGACGACCTGGTCCAGGCGCCCCACGTCCAGGTAGTCAGCCGCCGCGCCGGCCTGACCGGCGGGCGCCGGGGCCTGACGGTCCGCGCCACCTACGAAGACGCCGGGACCTTCGAGAGCGAGCTGGCCAAGCGAGGCCTGGCCCGCCGGATCGGCGTCACCGTGCCGGACACCTATGCCGCCCTGGCCGTCGTCGCCCGCTCCGACATGGCCGCCCTGATCCCCCGCCGCTTGGCCCTGATCTCCGCCCAGAGCGGCCGCCTGCAGCTGATCGAGCCGCCCTATGAGTCGCCGACGTTGGAAGTCACGGTCCTCTATCGCCGCGACCGCCTCTCCGAACCGGCGATCGCCTGGATGCGCCAGCTGCTGATCGAGGTCTGCCGGGAGGTGTGAGCGGGCTGACTAGAGGAGTTTGGTGAACCGGCTCTAAAGCCTGCGGCGCGCGCCCCCGGGGCGCCTCAACCATAGCGGCGGGCGGCGGTGCGGTCTTCGTGCAGGAACCGGACCAGGTCCTCGTAGGGCATCGGCCGGGCGATCAGGAAGCCCTGGGCGATGTCGCAGCCCATGGCCGCCAGCAGGGAATAGGCGGCGTCGGTCTCCACTCCCTCGGCGGTGACCTTCATGCCCAGGCTGTGGGCCAGCGCGATGGTGGTGCGCACCACCAAGGCGTCCTTCTGGCTGTCGGCGATGCTCAGGATGAAGGCCTTGTCGATCTTCAGCTCGTCGGCGCGGATCTGTTTCAGCTGCGCCAGGTAGGACATCCCCGCGCCGTAGTCGTCGATGGAGATGCCGATGCCGGCGTCGGAGAAGCGTTCGATGGTGGTCAGCGCCACCGGCGGGTTGTCCATCACCGCCGCCTCGGTGACATCGAAGCAGATGCGCCCCTCGGCCCGCGCGGCCTGGGTGATGGCCGACTCGATGAACTCAGGGTCGCTGAGCAGGCGGCCCGGGACGTTGATCGACATCTCCAGGTCATGGCGCGAGGCCTTCAGCGCCGCCTGCTGTTCCAGGGCCTGTTTCAGCACCCATTCGGTCATCGGCCGGATGTGGCCGGTGGTCTCGGCAACGCCAACGAACTTGTCGGGCGACAGCAGGCCAAGGCGGGGGTGGCGCCAGCGGACCAGGGCCTCGACCCCGCTGGTGCGGCCCCGGCGCATGTCGTGACGCGGTTGCAGGTGCAGCACCAGGTCGCCGGCGGTAATGGCCTGGGCCATCTCGCTCATCAGGGCCAGGGTGGCGGCCGGATCGCCGTAGACGCCGGCGTCGAACAGGCCCACGCGCCGGTGCGCCTTGCGGGACTGGTCCAGGGTGAACAGGGCCCGTTCGACCGTGGTCCGCGCCCCGCTCTCGCCCCCCGACAGGCTGGCCATGCCGACGGTGACGTCGATGTCGAAGCTGACCCCCGAGACCGTCACCGGCGCGCGCAGGGCCTCGGTGATGGCGGCGGCGATCTTGCGCGCCGTGGCCTCGTCCGGCACCCGGAAGATCACGCCCAGGCAATCGTCGGAGATCCGTCCGATCGGCCACTTGGGCATGGCGCGGGCCAGGCGGGCGGCCACCTCCTGCACCAGCTTGCCGGCCGGCTCGTAGCCGATGGCCAGGTGCAGGCTTTTCAGGCGGTCGACGCCGACGGCGGCCATCATCACACCGCCGGCGTCCTTGCGGCCCAGCTCCGACAGCCGCCACTCCATGGCGAAGCGGTTGAGCAGCCCGGTTTCGGCGTCGTGCATGGCGGTGTGGCGGATGCGGCGGTCGCGCTCGGCCAGGGTCAGGGCCATGGCGTTGAAGCGCTGGACCAGTTCCGTCGCCGGCCCGGCGCCGGCCACCTCCACCTCCACCTGCGCGGCCGCGCCCTTCTCCAACGCGCCGATGGCGACGCCCAGGGCGTCCACGGTCTTGCCAAGCGCCGCGGCCTTGCGGCGGCTGATCATCAGCAGGGCGAAGGCGGCCGCGGCGGCCACCGCGCCGGCCATCGCCGCGCCCATCCACAGCATCGGCAGCATCTCGCCTATTCCCGATGGAACGCCAGGCGCGGCCGCCGACACAGCCCCAGACCCGGCAAGGGCGGCGCCGGGAACGAACAGCGATAGGCCAACAACGGCAAAGCGAGGGCAGGTCATGCCCCCGCCTTAACTTAACTTTGTGAACCCGGCCTAAAATCAGACGGTTAGCCGGACTTAACCCTACCCGTCCGCCAGGGCGACTCCGCCGTCCACCGGGATGGTGGCGCCGACCACATAGTCCCCCGCCCGCGAGGCCAGGTAGATGGCCGCCGCGGCCATGTCCTCGTCGGTCCCGATCCGCTGCATAGGCACCCGCTTGGCCACCGCGTCACCATGGTCGCGGGCGTCGCGGTTCATCTCCGAGGCGAAGGCGCCAGGGGCGATGCAGCTGACCACGATCCAATCCTTGACCAGGCGCGAGGCCATCTTGCGGGTCAGGTAGATCAGGCCCGACTTGGAGGCGTGGTAGGAATAGGTCTCCTGGGGATTGAGCCGGATGCCGTCGATGGAGGCGATCATGATCACCTTGGCCGGCTTGTCGGCCGAGCCGGCCGCCTTCAGCGCGCCGTGCAGGGCCTGGGTCAGGAAGAAGGGCGACTTGAGGTTCAGGTTCAGCACCTTGTCCCAGCCGCTCTCGGGGAACTCGTCGAAGTCCGCGCCCCAGGCGGCGCCGGCGTTGTTGACCAGGATGTCCAGCCTGGGTTCCAGCGCCGTGATCCGCGCCGCCAGAGCTTTGCAGCCCTCCACGGTGGAGACGTCCTGCGGCAGGGAGATACAGGTCCCGCCTCCCGCCGACAGCTCCTCGGCGGTGGCGTCGCATTGCGCCGGCTTGCGCGAGGAGATGTAGACCTTGGCCCCCTGGTTCAGGAACCCTTCGGCGATCATCCTGCCGATTCCCCGCGAACCGCCGGTGACCAGGGCCACGCGGCCCTCCAGCGAAAACAGATCCTTGCGCATGCCGCGTCCATCCCCTGTGATTTTGTTGAAGGCGTGTGATTTGTTGGAAGCGTGAGGTCACCCGCGATGGGCGGCGAGGTCAAGACGCGCATCGCGGCGTTCCGAGCCTGTTTTCTTCCTCGCCCGTTTCCGGTGAAGCCTTACACCCGCCGCGCATCGTCAGTATTCTGGGGCGCCCCAACTAAACTTGATCAAATTGAAAACCGTGGCTTGCCCTTGCCGCAGTGAGAGACGACAATATGACTTTCACCAACCAAGGCGAGAGTCGGATCACCGATGGACGAAAAGCCCGCGATCATTCAAATGACCACCGACATTGTTTCGGCCTACCTGGGCCAGAACCGAATCGCGGTCGCCGATCTGCCCGCCTTCATCAGGACGGTGCACGACAGCCTTGCCGGCGTGGCCGGCGGCGTCGCCGAACCGGTGGTCGAGAAGCGCGAACCGGCGGTGTCGGTGCGCCGCTCGATCACCCCCGACTTCCTGATCTGCCTGGAAGACGGCCGCAAGTTCAAATCCCTCAAGCGCCACCTGCGCACCAAATACGGCATCAGCCCCGAGGAATACCGGGCCAAGTGGGGCCTGCCTAAGGACTATCCCATGGTAGCCCCCAACTACGCCGCCGCCCGCTCCGACCTGGCCAAGAAGATGGGCCTGGGCTCCGGCGGCCGCCAACCGGCCAAGGCCGCGCCCGCCAAGGCGCGAGGGGCGAAGGCGAAGTAGGACCTACCTCCCGCTCATTATTCCCGCGCGCACCCCCGCTCCCTCCCCCTCGCGGGGAGGGGAGCGGGGGTGTGGTGAAGCCCCGGGTCGCGGATAGGGCGAAAAGGTTCGGAACCACGAACGACACGAACCCACACGAACGGGTCCGCGCCTCACCCCCACACTCCCGCCATCCCCTTCCCCCGTCACCCCGGACAAGCGCGCAGCGCGCCGATCCGGGGCCGGCCGGGCCGGCTCCTAGCTGGAGGTCGTCTTGGCGCGGAGGGGCTGGCCCCGGCTCTGCGCTGCGCTTCGGCCGGGGTGACGGGAGGGGGATGAGCGGGCATTGGGGGAGCGGCTATTTCGGCGACAGTTTGCTTTCTTAGCTGCGCTAAAAAGTAAACTGTCGCCGAATTAGCCGCCGCACCGGCCGGTGGATCAGGGCGGTCGCTGATCCTGCGGCTCCGAAGCCTCCGCGGCCCGCAGCGCCCTGGCCTTCTGCCGCCAGACGGTCTGGGGCATGGCGTAGGGGGAGCCTGGGGGGCGGGTTTCGCGTTCCTCGACCGCCCAGTTCTCGCACTCGAAGAAGTTGGCGTCGAAGGCCAGGCCCAGGTGGGTCAGGG
>DASVMY010000283.1:0-9201 GCA_036384135.1 Caulobacteraceae bacterium
GGTGACCTTGCCCTGGTCCAGCGCCGTCTCGACCTCCAGGCCGTCCAGCTTGCGCACCGCCATGCGCCGCTCCACCGCCACGGTGAACAGCGGCGTCAGCTTGCGGCTGCGGCCCATGGCCTTGTGCGCCGGGGTGCCGCGCAGCAGGGCCAGCACCGGCTTGGCGCCCGGGACCGGCGCCTCCCACTCGCCCCGGCCCATGGCCCCGCCGGCCGCCTCGGCGGATTTCAGGGTCTGGACCCAGCTCTTGCCGTCGTGGCGCACCCGCAGGGCCAGCCCCGCCTTGGCCAGCACCCCCGTGGGGGTGTCGAAATAGGTCGAGGTCAGGGACTTCACCGACCCGTCGCACCCCGCCACGGCCTCGAACACCGCCTGCGCCGTGGCCGGATCGACCTGGAATTTCAGCTCGATCTCTCGCGGTTCGCTGTCCATGCCCGTCTCTCGCTCTCCGCCCGGCGACGCTGTTTAGCACGGCGGCCGGCGGCGCACTTTGACTTCGATCTTCCCCGGCGTACGGGCTTGGCGTTCGTCTCGCGGCCCGCTAACGGACGTCTCTCCAAGAGGAACACGCTATCATGCACCGCGATCCCGCCCTGCCGCGCTACGACTGGACCCTTGCCGAGGTCGAGGCGCTGTTCGACCTGCCCTTCACCGAACTGGTGTTCCAGGCCGCCGCCGTGCACCGCCGCTGGTTCGACCCGACGGAGGTCCAGATATCCCGGCTGCTGTCGGTGAAGACCGGCGGCTGTCCCGAGAACTGCGGCTACTGCAGCCAGTCGCAGCACTTCAAGACCGGGGTGCCGGCCTCGAAACTGATGGACGTCGACGCCGTCCTGACCGAGGCCGCCGCCGCCAAGCAGGGCGGCGCGCAGCGCTTCTGTATGGGCGCCGCCTGGCGCGACCTGAAGGACCGTGACCTGCCCAAGGTCTCGGCCATGATCACCGGGGTCAAGGCCATGGGGCTGGAGACCTGCGTCACCTTAGGGATGCTCGAGCCGCACCAGGCGGCAGCTCTGAAGGACGCCGGCCTCGACTACTACAACCACAACCTCGACACCGGCCCGGACTACTATGCCAGCGTGGTCACCACCCGCACCTACCAGGACCGGTTGGACACCCTCACCGCCGTGCGCGACGCCGGCATCTCCACCTGCTGCGGCGGCATCGTCGGCATGGGTGAGACCCGCCGCGACCGCGCCGGCCTGCTGCACGCCCTGGCCACCCTGCCGGCCCACCCCGACAGCCTGCCGATCAACGACCTGATGCCCATCCCCGGCACGCCCCTGGGCGATTCCGAGCCCTTGGACGGCCTGGAGTTCGTCCGCACCATCGCCGTCGCCCGCCTGGTCTGCCCCAAGTCGGTGGTGCGCCTGTCGGCCGGCCGCGAGCACATGAGCCGCGAACAGCAGGCCCTCTGCTTCCTGGCCGGCGCCAACTCCATGTTCGTCGGCGGCAAGCTCCTGACCACCAGGAACCCGGAACTGGACGTGGATGCCAAGCTGTTCGCGGACCTCGGCCTGCGGCCGATGGGCGAGGGCGCGGCGGCCGAGCCGGCGCTGGTTGGTTAGGGCCGGAGCCTACTTCACCAACCCCAGCCTCTGCCCGATTGCCTGGTCCAGCATCCGCTTGGGCAGGATGCTGGTCATCAGGTTCTCCACCGGGCTGGGGGTGACCGTGTAGCGGACCTTGGGGCTGGCGATCGTCAGCGCTTTCCACACCGCCTCACCCAGCACCTCGGGCTTCAGCCCCTTGGCGCCGCTGGCGACCATGTAGTCGCGGATCCGGGTCAGGGCCGGGGCGTAGGCGGTGTTGGCGTAGGGGGTCAGGTCCAGCTGTTCGGCCTTGGCCCAGATCGGCGTCGCCACCGCGCCGGGCGCCACCACGATCACATCGACCCCGAACAGCAGCAGCTCCCGCCGCAGCGACTCCGACAGCCCCTCCAGGGCGAACTTCGAGGCGCTGTAAGGCCCCAGGAACGGGCTGCCGTTGCGCCCGCCCACCGAGGAGATGTTGACGATCCGGCCCGGCGTGCCGGTGACGCCGGGCTCGGCGCCCAGCAGCGGCGCGAAGGCCTGGGTGACGATCAGCGCCCCGGTCAGGTTGATCTCGATCTGCCGGCGGAAATCCTCGATCGAAAGGTGCATCAGCGGCCCGGCCACCGCCACCCCGGCATTGTTCACCAGCCCCGCCAGCAGCTCCCCGTCCAGGATCTGACGCACCCGCGCCGCCTCGGCCCGCACGGCCGCCTCGTCGGTAACGTCGAAGGTCAGAGGCACGAAATTCGGCCCGAACTCCGCCGACAGCCGCTCCGCGTCGGCCGCCTTGCGCACGCTGCCGAACACCCGGAAGCCCTTGCCGATCAGGACCTTGGCGCAACCCCAGCCGATACCGGTGGAAACCCCCGTGACGACGACGCTCCGCATGCCTGTTTTCCCGACCATCTGAATGGCGGTAACTTAACATGGCTTAGATTGAGGGTCAGGGGGAAATCTCGGGGGAATGTGGGTGGAGGCAGTCCCCAACACCCGCTCATCCCGGCGAAGGCCGGGATCTAGGCAAAAGTCTCAAATCCAACGCGCGCCTGTCTCAATATCCGGGATGTGGAGCGTTGTGCCTGGGTCCCGGCCTTCGCCGGGATGAGCGGGTTGGGGGTGGGCCAGAGGGTCTCTATCTCACCAGCCGTTCCACCGCCCAGGCCGCCGCCTCGGCCACCACCGCGTCCGGATCGTCCAGCAACCCCCGCGCCGCTTCCGCCAGCGCCGGATCCCCGGAATTGCCGATGGCGTAGAGCACGTTGCGCACGAACCGGTCGCGGCCGATCCGCCGGATCGGGCTGGCGGAGAACATCGCCGCGAAGCCAGCCTCGTCCAGTACCGCCAAGTCGCCCAGGGCCGGGCCGCGCAGGGCCTCGTGCGCCTGCAGCTTGGCCTCCCGCGCGGCGCTGGCGAACTTGTTCCACGGGCACACCGCCAGGCAGTCGTCGCAGCCGTAGATGCGGTTGCCCATGGCGGGGCGGAATTCCTCCGGCATCGGCCCGGCGTGCTCGATGGTCAGGTACGAAAGGCACCGCCGGGCGTCGAGCTGGTACGGGGCCGGGAAGGCCTTGGTGGGGCAGATGTCCAGGCAGGCGCGGCAGGCGCCGCAGTGGTCGCTCTCGGCCGCGTCGGGGGGCAGGTCCAGGCTGGTAAGCACGCTGCCCAGGAACAGCCAGGAGCCATAGTCGCGGGAGACCAGGTTGGTGTGCTTGCCCTGCCAGCCGACGCCGGCCCGCTGCGCCAGGGGCTTTTCCATCAAGGGCGCGGTGTCGACGAACACCTTCACCTCACCGCCCAGGCGTTTCTTGATCAGCCCGCCCAGTTCCTTGAGCTTGCCCTTCATCACCTCGTGATAGTCACGACCCTGGGCGTAGACCGAGATCGCGGCGCGGGTTTTGTCCTCCAGCGCCGCCAGCGGGTCGTGGTCGGGCCCATAGTTCATCCCCACCAGCACCGCCGAACGGGCCTCGTCCCACAGGCCGTTGGGATGGGCGCGCCGATCCGCGGTTTCCTCCAGCCAGTCCATGGTCCCGTGGCGGCCATCGTCCAGGAATTCACGCAGGCGACCGCCGGCGTTCCAGGCCGCAGTGACGGAAGTGATGCGGCAGACGTCGAACCCCACGCGCCTGGCGCGCTGTCGGATCAGTTCCGGGGCGGTCTCAGAAGTCCAAATCGTCTTAGAAGTCCAAGTCGTCATAGTGGCCCGCCGGCGCCAGGCCCGGCCACCGGTCGGCCAGGATGGGCCGGAAGGCCGGGCGGGATTTCAGCGTCATGTACCAGGTCTTCACGGCCGGGAAGTCCCGCCAGGGGATGTCGCCGAAATAGTCCAGCACCGAGATATTCGCCCCGCCGGCGAAGTCGGCGTAGCTCAGCCGCTTGCCCGCCAGCCAGTCGCGGGTCTGCAGCAGCTTTTCGATATAGCTCAGGTGGACCCGCAGGGCGTCACGGCCCTGGCGCATGCTGTAGAGGTCCGGCGCCCCCATCCGCAGCAGCCGCTTCTCCAGCTTTTCGTGCAGCAGGAAGGCGTTGACCTCGTCGTTGAACTTGCGGTCGAACCATTGCATCAGCCGCCGCGACTCGGCCCGCTCGGCCGGATCGCGGCCCAGCATCGGCGGCTGTGACACGGTCTCGTCCAGGTGCTCCAGGATCGGCCGCGCCTCGCAGATGACCAGGTCCTGGCCGCTCTGGCGCTCCACCAGCACCGGCGGCACGCCAGTGGGGTTCAGGGCCAGGAATTCTTTCGGCTGCTCCCAATAGCGGACCACGTTGTCGGTGAACGCCAGCCGCTTCTCGCCCAGCGCCAGGCGGACCTGGCGCGAGGCCGGGTCGAGCGGAAAATGGTGCAGGGTGCGTTCGACGCTCATCGGGGGGCAGTTTCTGGGGGGAGAGGGGGCGTTCTAGATGATTTTCAGCCCCGAACAACGCGCCCAATGGCGTTAAGGGCGCGTTTACTGTGCCCCGGCCTGTTGCTTCGGGGCTGGCTGCTTCGGGGCTGGCCCGCCGTGCGTCTCATGCGGCTCATGCATCTCGGCGAAGGCGCCGCCGTGCGCCTCGGCCCTGCCGTGCGGGTCGGCGTGAATCAGAATGTCGGCGGCCGGAAAGGCCTGCAACACCCGCCGCTCGGCCGACACCACGATGGCGTGGGCCTCGGCCAGGCTGACGTCCGGATCGATATCGGCGTGCATCTGGATGTGGATGTAGGGGCCGGCCGCGCGGGTGCGTAGCTGGTGCACGTCGGTGACCTTGGGGTCGGCGGTCATCAGGGCGACGATCCGCGCCCGGTCCTCGTCCGGCAGCTCCCTGTCCATCAGCTGGGTGGAGGACTCGCGGAACACCTGCACCGCCCCCCACAACAGGATCGCCGCCACCACCAGGCCGGCGCCGGCGTCCGCGCCCAGCCACCCGGTCACGGCGGTCAGGCCGATCCCGGCCAGGGCGATGAGGTTGGAGGCCACGTCGGCGAAATAGTGCGCCCGGTCGCCGGACACCGCCACCGAGGCGGTCTTCTTCAGCACCCGGCCCTGGGCGTAGACCAGTCCGGCGGTGAGCAGGGTGGAGACCACCATCACCCCCATGGCCAGGCCTTCCTGCTGCACCCGGCTGGGCTCGATCATGTGGCGCACAGCTTCCTGGCCGATCAGGGCGGCTGAGGCGAACACCAGCCCGGCCTGGAACAGGCTGCCGAAGGCCTCGGCCTTGCCGTGGCCATAGCGGTGCTCGGCGTCCGGCGGGGCGGCGGCGTAGCGCACGGCGAAGAAGGTCACCAGCGAGGCGATCAGGTCCAGCCCGCTGTCGGCCAGCGAGGCCAGCAACGCCACCGACCCGCTCATCAGCCAGACCACCGCCTTGATCGCCACCAGCACCGAGGCGGTGGCTACCGACAGGATGGTGATCCTGCGCGTGAGGACGGCGGCTTCCGCGGGAGCGAGTCCGGTGGTTTGCATCCTCTGGAACTTAAGGGTTCACAGGCGCCGGCTCCAGCGCAAGCGACTCGCAATCAGGGTGGGCGCTAGTGTCCCGATTCCGAAGTTCGCCAGCGCCAGCGGCGAGCTCGAACGAACTTCGGAATCGATAAGGACACTAGCAAGTCAATGTTTGTAGTGTGGTTTACGGATCTGAAGTTCGCTCCGGCGCCAGCGGCAGGGGCAGGCGAACTTCAGGTCCACCACACTACCGCTTCGCCAAATTCTCGATCCGCACCTCCGGCAGCACGTCCGCCGGTTCGAACCCGAACACCTGGCCGTAGAAATACAGCTCCGCCTGCTTGGCGTTGATGATGTTCTCCGCCTTGCGGAAGCCGTGGCCCTCGCCGGCGTATTCGATATAGGCCACCGGCTGCTGGCGTTCGCGCAGGGCGTCCAGGATCATATGCGCCTGGTTGGGCGGCACGATGGGGTCGTCGGCCCCCTGGAAGATGATCAGGGGGGCGCTGAACCCGTCCAGGTGGCTGAGCGGCGAGCGCGCTTCGTAAATGTCCTCGGCCTCGGGATAGGGACCGACCAGATTGTCCAGGTAGCGGCTTTCGAACTTGTGGGTGTCGCGGGCCAGGGCCGCCAGGTCGGAGACGCCGTAGAAGTCCGCCCCGGCGGCGAACACCTCGCTCTGGGCCAGGGCCGCCAGCACCGTGAAGCCGCCGGCGCTGCCGCCGTGGATGGCCACGCGGGCGGGATCCACGCGGCCCGACCCGGCCAGGAACTCGACCGCCGCGATCACGTCCTCGACGTCCACCACGCCCCACTGGCCGTTCAGCCGCTGGCGGTAGGCGCGGCCGTAGCCGGAGGAGCCGCCGTAGTCCACGTCCACCACGGCGAAGCCTCGGCTGGTCCAGAACTGGTTGGCCAGGCTGAAGGACCCCGACGCCTGGCCGGTGGGCCCGCCGTGCACCTGCACGATCAGCGGCGGCTTCTCGCCGGCCGGGGCGGCCACGTCGCCGTTGACCGGGGCGTAGAACAGGGCGTGCGCCAATCGCCCGCCCGCCGTGGGGAAGGTGATGGGCTCCGCGTGGGAGATGTACCTGGCGTTGACGGCGGCCGGGGAGGGACGACGAATGACGATGACCTCCCCGGTGGCGATGTCCAGGGCGGCCACCGCCGCGGTCTGGTCGCCCGAGCCGCCGACGAGCACCAGATGGCTGCCCCCCAGCCGGCGCAGGCCGCCCCAGCTGGTGAAGGGCAGGTCGATCTCGCGCACCCTGCCGGTCTTCTCGTCGATCAGCACCAGGTGCTCGCACCCGCCCTCGGCGAAGGACGCGAGGACCAGTCCGTCGCCCATCAGCGCATAGTTGGCCTGGCCCAGGCCCCACAGCGGCCCGGCGAATTCGGCGTCCTTGGGCAGCAGGGCCTTCACCGCCCCGTCCCGCCGCACATAGAGGTTCCAGAAGCCGGTGCGGTCGGAGATGAAGTACAGCGCCCCGTCCTCGCCCCACTGCGGCTCCATCACCGACTCGTCAGCGCCCCCCGCTGCCACCTCCTCGTCGACCAGGCCGTCCTCGCTGAGTTCGGCCACATAGAGGTTGGTGTCGTCCCAGGGCATGTTGGGGTGGTCCCAGGCCATCCAGGCCATGCGCCGTCCGTCCGTGCTGACCCGTGGATAGGCCACGAAGTCGCTGGAGCCGAACAGCACCTGCCCCGCGTCACCCTCGGCGCCCGACAGGGACACGATTGCGTTGCGCACGTCATCTGGATCGGTGTGGTCCTCGCGCACGGCGATTAGCCCCCCATGGGGCGCGGCCACCGCGTCGGCGTAGCGGTAACCCTCGGGCGTCAGGGCTACGGGTTCACCGCCGCCCAGCGGCTGGGCGTAGAGCCTCTGGTCCTTAAAGTGGCTGAAATAGAGGGTGTCGCCGACCACCGCGTAGGCGGCGCCGCCGTACTCGTGCACCCGGGTGCGGACGTTGAAGTCCGGGGGGGTGATCTGCACCGATTCACCCTCGTCGTTCATGGCCATGACGACCATCCGCCCGCCCTCGGCCGGCCGGCTTTCCAGCCAGAACAGCCGCCCGTCCACGGCCCGCAGGTCGGCGATCCCGATGGCGCCCTCCGCCAGGCTCTCGGCCGTGATCGGGGAGGGCCAGGCGCCATAGGGCCGCGCCTCGATGGTCCCGCCGCTGTCCGCCATGGCCTGATCCTCGCCCGCTGCTGTCAAGCGGGCGAGGCTAGCGGGACGGGGCCTAGGCCGCCAGGGGCGCCGGCCCCACGTACCGCGATTGCGGACGGATCAGCCGGCCGCCGGCGACCTGCTCGCGGGCGTGGGCCAGCCAGCCGCTGACCCGGCCGATGGCGAAGACGCAGGTGAAGGCCGCGGGCGGGAAAGCCAGGGCCTCCAGCAACAGGGCGGTATAGAACTCGACATTGGTCTGCAGCGAACGGTTCGGCTTGCGCTCCTTGAGGATCGCCAGCGCCGCCTGCTCCACCGCCTCGGCGAAAGCCAGGCGGCCGGGCAAGACGTTGGAGCCCCCGCCCATGGTTTCTCCCATTGCCTTGATCGCCCGCTTCAGGGCGTCGGCGCGGGGGTCGCGGACGCGGTAGACCCGGTGGCCGAAGCCCATCAGCCGCTCGCCGCTGTCCAGCGCCGCCTCGATCCAGGCCCGCGCGTTACCGGGGGTCCCGATGGCGTCCAGCATGTCGATCACCGGCCCCGGCGCACCACCGTGCAACGGACCCTTCAGGGCGCTGATCCCGGCCAGGACGGCGGAGGCCAGCCCCGCCCGCGTCGAGGCCACCACCCGCGCCGCGAAGGTCGAGGCGTTGAGCCCGTGGTCGCACACCGTCACCAGATAGGCGTCCAGCAGGGCGACTTCCGCCGCCGTGGGGGCCTTTGCGCGGGTCATGCGCAGGATGTCGGCGGCGTGGCCCAGCCTGGGGTCGGGCGCCAACGGTGTCTGTCCCGCCTGGGCGCGGGTCACCGCGGCGGTGAACACCGCCGGGGCCGCCACCAGGCGCAGGGCCGTGGCCAGGTCGTCGCCGTCGGCCAGGCGGGCGGTCAGGGCGCGCATGGCCTCCATCGGCGTGCGGGCGATCAGCTCGGCGTCCAGGGCGCGGACCTCGGAGAACACCGCCGCCCGCGCGGCGCCCAGAGGGCCGGTCAGGTCCGCCGGTAAGTCCTCGAAGAAGCCGTCGAACAGCAGGCGCGTGGCGGCCTCGAAGGTGGTGTGGCCCGACAGCTGGTCCAGGGAGCGGCCGCGGATCACCAGGCGGCCGGCGGCGCCGTCCACCTCGGAAAGGACGGTTTCGGCGGCGACCACGCCCTCCAATCCATCAATACCTTCAATCAATGTATTTCTCCTTGATCACGCGGTGATCAGATGCGATCCTCAGCGTCAGAGGTCAATCTTGATCAATATAATCAATCTAAAATGACGGACTGGCTCACCGCCGAGGAGGCCATGGCGCGGCTGGGGGTGCGGCCCCAGACCCTCTACGCCTACGTCAGCCGCGGCCGGGTGCGGGCCGAGACCGACCCGGTCGATCCCCGCCGCAGCCGCTACCGGGCCGGCGACATCGCCACCCTCTCCGGGCGCAAGGCGCGCAGCCGCAAGGTCGCCGACGTCGCCGCCGAAGCCATCGCCTGGGGCGAGCCGGTGCTGGCCAGCGCCATCACCACGGTGGTGGACGGGCGGCTCTACTACCGCGGCCGCGACGCCGTGGTTCTAGCGGAAACCGAAACG
>DASVMY010000284.1:0-2553 GCA_036384135.1 Caulobacteraceae bacterium
CCCGGCTGGCCGGCGACCTGGCCGTCGGGCCCGCCACGCCGGGCGGCGGCCTTGCCGTCCTGTCGGGCCTGCTGTCGGGCGTGCGCCGGCTGGGCGATCGGATCGCGATCCAGGACCCGGCCCAGGTCTCGGCCCTGCGCGCGCGGCTGATCCAGGCCGGTTTTTTCAGCCGCGAGGCGGTGACTCTGTATCTGGGCGCCCGCGCTGTCTCCCTGGCCGCGGCGGTGTTCGGCACGGTGCTGCTGCTGCCGTGGGCGCTCTCCGGTGGTGGCGGCAAGGCCGCGCTGCTGCTGGCGGCGGCGTTGTCGGCGGCGGCCCTGTTGGGCCCCGACCAGGTGATCAAGGCCAAGCGCAGCAAGCTGGAGCTGGAATACCGCGAGGGCTTCCCCGACCTGCTCGACCTGCTCGTGGCCTCGGTGGAGGCGGGCCTGTCCCTGGATGCGGCGGTGAGCCGGGTGAACGAGGAACTGGTGCGCCGCTATCCCCACCTGGCCGAGCACCTGAAGGTCCTGACCCTGGAACTGCGCGCCGGCCGCTCCCGCAAGGACTGCTGGGCCGCCTTCGCCGAGCGCCTGGGCATCGACGAGGCCCGCTCCATGGCCACCATGCTGCGCCAGGCCGAAGAGATGGGCACCAGCCTTGGCGAGACCCTGGCGGTGTTCTCCGACGACATGCGCGCCCGGCGGATGCTGCGGGCCGAGGAAAAGGCCATGGCTCTGCCGGCCAAGCTGATGATCCCATTGATTTTGTTCATCTTCCCCTGCCTGCTCGGGGTGCTGATCCTGCCGGCGGCCTTCCGCATCTCGCAGAGCATGGTTGGCGGCGGGCATCACTGAGGCGGTGGCGGGACCGGGGATGTTGCCGCGGGTTTCACCGTAAATCACCGTATTTTACGGTGGCGAAGGCTTTGTCGACGATGTCAGGCATGGGATTTCCGCGCGACGAATAACCAGAACAATATAGGAACAATTGGGTGTGGCGCAAGCCGGCGTTGGCGTGCGGTCTCTGATCCAAACCCGCTTCCCGGCCGCTTCCCGCCGCCTCGCCCTACGCGGAGGTTGCGTCAGACGAGGCGCCTTCCGCATTTCTCAGAGTATGATCGGCGGGCGTCACCGAGGCTTGAGGGGCGCCGCGGTCGCTGCATCGTCCTGCGCCAATTGGAAGCGGACCGGTATCCTTACCCAACGGCCCTTCACCCGTCGTCCCTCCTTGTCGACAGGCTTCATCTGGAAGAAGCGCGACAGCTTTAACGCCGCCTCGCCGAACCCCCACTGCGGCGGTTGTTCCACCAGAAGCCGGCACTGGGTCAGCCGAAAGTTTGGGCCGACCCTGCACGCAATCAAAGCGCATCCGGGCCGAGCGTACCGTTCGGTCCGCAATGGATAGTATTTCCCGAAGTCGTCGCCGGAAGGGATCTGCTCCCATAGGGGATGGGCGATAAAGTTCTCCCGGGGATCACTGGGCGCGGTGCAGCGGAGAGAATCGTTCGGAAGCAGCTGCGGCCCCGCGACCTCCGGCATCACCGCCGGCGTAGCGGCGAAGACCAACATCAACCCGCCAATGATCGCCAACGAATTCATACGGCCGATCCCCATGCGACCATTCCCGTGAAGGGCGCTGGCCGATTTACCGCCGCCCCGCCTTGCGAGAAAGGTTGCGCCAGCGAGGGCCGCGTCCGCAAGGGAGCGACGCCATGGGCGCCTAAGAGACCATCCCATACGAAAAGGCTGAGCGCCTCGCGGTGCTGATCCTGCCGGCGGTGGGCATCATTGAGGGAAATCGTCTCTTCTTCCCCCGTAAAGAACGGGGGAAGGATTTGCGAACCTCAGATTTCCAAGGGCCGGTTGGAGATCACATTGGGTGTGGGGCCATCGGCCGGGAAATGCTCCCGCAGCGCCGCGCCGCAGAGCTCCACCGCCCTGACGATCCCCGCCGTGGGATCGCCGGACTTCATGGCAGCGCCGATGGCGTCGGTGGCTTGTCGCCAGACCGCGTCGCCGACCTTCTGGTGGATGCCGGCGTCGGCGACCAGCTCGACCACGCGGTCCTGGGGGGCCACGAAGATCAGGATGCCGGTTTGGCTGCCTACGGCGCGGGAGCTGACGGCGGCGAACTGCTGGCGCGCCGCCTTGGCGACCCGGTGGCGCTTGAGGAAGGCCGGCGTCAGGGCGCGGCGGACGGCCGGGATCGAGACCAGCAGGGCCACGGCCCCGAACAGCACCGCCTGGGCCACCGCATAGGCGCCCAAAGCTATGGCCAGCTGGCTTTCCAGGGCGCCGGCGTGCTCCACCGTCCAGCCGCCGCCCACCGAGGCCAGGGCCAGGGGATGCAGGCCCAGCGCCATGGCGACGGGCGGGACCACCAGGGCGACCAGGATGCCGGCGACCAGGGGCGTCTCGCGGTAGGCGGAGACCTCGCCGGAGACGACGCAGACGATCTCGCCGCTGGAGCCTTCCTCGGCCTTGGCGACGGCCGCCTCGATGCGGTCGCTGTCGATATTGCTGAGCATCCGGTCACCAGCTCCCCGAGGAGCCGCCGCCCCCGAAGGAGCCG
>DASVMY010000285.1:0-18800 GCA_036384135.1 Caulobacteraceae bacterium
GGCCGCCGCGCTGGGCCTGGCCAAGGCCGGGTGGTCGGTGGTGCTGGCCGGCCGGCGGATCGACCGGCTGGCGTCGGTCGCGCAGGCGGTGACGGAGGCTGGCGTCGAGGCCCTGGCCGTGCCGACGGACGTCGGTGATCCGGAGGCGGTGGATCATCTGTTCGGCGAGATCGCCCGGGTGTTCGGCCGGTTGGACCTGCTGTTCAACAACGCCGGGACCGGCGCCCCGCCCGTGCCCCTGGAGGAGCTGTCCTTCGAGGCGTGGAAGCGGGTGCTGGACGCCAACCTGACCGGCGCCTTCCTATGCACTCAGGGCGCGATCCGGATCATGAAGGCCCAGGACCCGCGCGGCGGGCGGATCATCAACAACGGCTCGATCTCGGCCCACGCGCCCAGGCCCAACTCCGCGCCCTACACTGCCACCAAGCACGCCATCACCGGCCTGACCCGCGCGACCTCCCTCGACGGGCGCAAGTACGACATCGCCTGCGGCCAGATCGATATCGGCAACGCCGAAACGCCGCTCACCGCCCGCATGAGCCAGGGCGTGCCCCAGGCCGACGGCTTCATGGCCGCCGAGCCGGTGATCGACGTGCGCCACGTGGCCGACGCCATCGTCTACATGGCCGGCCTGCCGCTGGACGCCAATGTGCAGACGATGACGGTGATGGCCACCAAGATGCCGTTCGTCGGGCGTGGCTGACGTCCCGGTCACGAAAAAGGCCGCCGGAGATACTCCAGCGGCCCAATCCGTTCTGGTGTGGCGTTGAAGCCTACCAGGTCACCTTCAGGGTGCCGACGACGCGGTCGGCGGCGTTGAAGGGTACGCCCTTGTCTTCGGTGAAGAAGTTCTTCGCCGCGCTGCTGGTGCCGTAGTAGCGCAGGTCGGCGGAGAGGTGGTCGGTGACCGGATAGGTCACCCCGATGTTCCACAGGGTGTAGCCGCTGAGGCCGCCATCCTTCGCCGAGTCGAGGAACTCGTGGCCGACGGCGGCGCTGACCGTGGCCTTGTTCTTGAAGGCATAGGCCAGGTTGCCTTCCAGGTAGGTCTCGTGACCGGTGGCGAAGGAGTTGTCCGGCGAGTAGTAAACCGCGACACCCGGCGTGAACGCACCGGCCGTGATGCTGCCCAGCGCCTTGAACTCGACGTAGTTCTCGGCGGAGCCGCTCGGTTGCTTCGGATAGATATAGCCGATCACGCCCAGGTCGAGGTTAACCGGGCCCACGGTCGGGCGCACGCCGCCGTAGACGTCGACTTCCGCCAGGGTCTTGTTGCCGTTGTGATAGTCGCCGGAGAAGTCCACGTGCGACACCCAGGTGCCCAGGTAGACCTTGCCATAGGTCAGGTCTGCGCCACCGAACGCGGCCACGCCGCCAGCGGACTGGTCGAGACCACGGAACAGGTAGTCGGTGGTGACACCGGCGTTCCAGGCGATGGTCGGCCCGGTTGGCGCGGGCGGAGCCGCTGCAGTGTCAGCCAGAGCCGCGCTCGCCAGGCCGAAGGTGGCCGCCGACGCGCACAGAGCGAGTTTCCAGAATTTCATTGTCTATCCCCTTTATATTGCGCCGCACTTTGTCGACGTCGACCTGATGGCGAGACGCCTCAGCTCGCCGCGTCGTATGGTGCTAAGCCTTGCTGCACGCCAACAGCGCTTGGTCCTTTGGACTCCGTTCGCCATGGCGCGCGGCTACGAATTGTGCGCTGCATCCTAACAAATGCCTAATTCGTGAGCGTTTTTGGCGCCCACGAACTGGGCGTTGCACAAACGCGACAGTGGCGCGGCGACACCGGGCGCGCCTCGGGAAGGCGAGTCGAGGGCGTGGGGACGGAAAGGACGTCGCGCTGAGCGGCGGGGGCTAGCGCATGCCCAGCGGCGCGTAACCCAAGTGCGTGCCGGCGTCGATCAGCAGGGTCTCGCCGGTGATGTGGCGCGCGGCGGGGGAGGCCAGGAACACCGCCGGCCCAGCGATGTCCTCCGCCGTCGAGGCGACCTTCAGGGGCGTCGAGGCGGCGACCCGCTCGCGCATCGTCTGCAGGCCGTCCTCGCCCATGTTCTTGCCGAACCAGGGGGTGTCGATGAAGCCGGGGCAGACCGCGTTGACCCGGATCTTCGGCGCCAGGGCGCGGGCCAGCGACAGGGTCATGGTGATCAGCGCCCCCTTGGAGGCCGCATAGGGCACCGACGAGCCGATCCCCATCACCCCGGCCACCGAGGCGGTGTTGACCACCGCGCCGGGCAGGGGCGCCGCCTCCAGCAGGCCGCGGGCCGCGCGGATCATCTGATAGGCGCCGATGACATTGACCGCGTAGAGGCGATGGAAATCGTCGGCCGACACGGCGTCCAAGTCGCCGTGGTTGGCCGCGTGCTTGGTGACGCCGGCGTTGTTGAACAGGGCGTCGGCGCGGCCGTAGGGCGCGGCCGCGGCGGCGATCTTCTGGCAGTCCTCGTCCTTAGCCACGTCGCCTTGGCAGATCACCGCCTCGGCGCCCTGGGCGCGAACCAGGGCGGCGGTTTCTTCGGCCTCGGCGGCGCTGGAAGCGTAGTTGACGATCACCGCCTTGGCCCCGCGTGAGGCGACTTCCACCGCCACCGCCCGGCCCAGACCTGTGGAGGCGCCCGTCACGATCACTACCGCCCCGTCGAAATCCTTACCTGGCATGGTCCGCTCCCAGTTGCCGATTTTGAGGGTTTGATAGCGGGCGGTGATAGCCTTGTCGCGGGCCGCAATTCACGCGGGACCGGTTTGGCGCTAAAGCCCGGCCATGACCGACAAACCCCTCACCCAACTTGGCCAGACGGTGCGCGGCTTCGACAGCCCGGACCAAGCCACCCTCGAGCGCGTGCCTAACCCCCAGGCCGGTTCGCTGTATCTGGCCCGTTTCACCGCGCCGGAGTTCACCTCCCTATGCCCGGTCACCGGCCAGCCCGACTTCGCCCAGCTGGTCATCGACTATGCGCCGGGCGACTGGCTGATCGAGTCCAAGTCGCTGAAACTGTACCTGGGCTCGTTCCGCAACCATGGCGCTTTCCACGAGGACTGCACCCTGGCCATCGGCAAGAAGATCGTCGAGGTGGCGGCGCCGACCTGGCTGCGCATCGGCGGCTATTGGTACCCCCGCGGCGGCATCCCCATCGACGTCTTCTGGCAGACCGGCGCCCCGCCGGAGGGGCTGTGGCTGCCGGACCAGGGTGTGGCGCCGTACCGGGGGCGGTAGGTCAGCGAACCGAACCCTTCCCCCACTTCGCTTCGCTCGCGGGGGAAGGATTTGCGCTGCTATCCCGGCCAGTCGGTCGTGATCGCGGCCACATCCGGCCGCACCCGTTCCAGCGGGTCCTCAGCGGTGGTCCCCAGGTGCACGAACCCCGCCACCTTCTCGCCTGGCGCCAGTTTCAGCAGCATCCCAACCGCCTCGTCATAGGCGTACCAGTCGGTGATCCAGTTGGCGCCATAGCCCATGGCCTGGGCGGCGATAGTCAGGATCGTGCACACCGCTCCGGCCGACAGCCGTTGCTCCCACTCGGGGATATCGCCCTCCACATAGCGGGAGATCACCGCGACGGTCAGCGGCGGCACGCGGATCTTGCCCAGCTTGGCCAGGGCCTTGGCGGCGTCCTCGCGGGCGGCGGCGATGGCTTCCAGGTCGCCCACGAAAGCGGCCTTGCCCTCGTCCCGCAGCACCACGAAGCGCCAGGGCGCCAGCTTGCCGTGGTCCGGGGCGCGGGCCGCCAGGGTCAGCAGGTCGTGCAGCTCCGCCTCGCTGGGGGCCGGCGCGCGCAGGGTCATGGCCGAGGCGGAGCGGCGGCGCGCCAGGAACGCCAGGATCTCTGGCGAGGCCCTGACTGGCAGGGCGTCGCCGAACTGCGGCGCGGCGGGAACAGCATGGGCCACGGGCGGCTTTTCCTATAAGGATTGCTCAAGCCTCGCGGAGGTATAGAGGCAACAGTCGATCCGCAACGCGCTCTGTAGCGGATTTTTTTTGACAACCGAGCTCTGGCGCCGGCTGGATCGCCGACCCATATCGTCCGGAAGGGCAAAGTTCGGTGACAGGGCGCCCGGTTCGGGGGAGCCCTATTTTAGGGGAGAGTGCCGCGGTGGCTCAACATCTAGAAGTCGTCGATGTCGCCGTTGCGCCGCCCGTCTGGGCGTCGTTGCGCAATGAGGCCTATCACGTCGCCAAGACCGAGCCGAGCCTGGCCTCGCTGCTGAACGCGGTGGTCATCCGGCATACCAACATGGCCGACGCGCTTTCCTATCAGCTGGCCCGCAAGCTGGGCGACCAGGAGCTGCGGGCCATGAGCCTGCGCGAGGTGGCGGAGGAGGCTTACCAAGCCGATCCCTCCATCGTCGAGGCCGCCGAGGCCGACCTGAAGGCGGTGTTCGAGCGCGATCCCGCCTGCAAGGGCTATGTCCAGCCGTTCCTGTTCTTCAAGGGCTTCCTGTCACTGCAGGCGCACCGGGTCGGTCACTGGCTGTGGAACGAGGGCCGCGAGTCAATGGCCTTCTATCTGCAGAGCCGGGTGTCGGAACTGTTCCAGGTCGATATCCACCCCGCCGCGGTGATCGGCAAGGGCGCCTTCTTCGACCACGGCACCGGCATCGTCATCGGCGAGACGGCGGTGATCGGCGACGACGTCTCCATGCTGCACGGCGTCACCCTGGGCGGCACCGGCGCCGACCGCGGCGACCGCCACCCCAAGATCGGCAAGGGCGTCCTGCTGGGCGCGGGGGCCAAGGTGCTGGGCAACATCGTCGTCGGCGACTACGCCAAGGTGGCGTCCGGCTCGGTGGTGCTCAAGCCCGTGCCGCCCCATTGCACCGCCGCCGGCGTGCCCGCGCGCCTGGTCAACTGCCCCTCGTGCGAGGAGCCGTCCAAGTCCATGGACCACACCCTGGCCGAGGCGGTGTACGACTACGTCATCTGAACTGGTCTGAACTGGGCCCCAAACCGGCAACTGCCCGCTTGCGGCGGCGCGGAATGTGGCTAGGTTCCGGCTCAATCAGACGCCGGAGCGCAGAAACGTGGACCAAAACGACATCGACCGCCTCCAGGCGCACCTCAAGCGCACTTTCGGCAACCCGCACATCGCGGTCAAAGCCCGCCCAAAGCAGAAGGATTCCGCCGAGGTCGAGATGAAGGGCGAGTTCATCGGCGTCATCTACGAGGATGAAGACGAGGACGGCTCGTTCATGTTCGAGATGGCCATCCTGGCCGAGGATCTGGACGTCTAGGACGCGTTGGCGCCAACGGGGCGTTTGCTTCCCCCTAGAAACTGACTACATTAGTCAGACTAGTCAGGAGACTCGTCGTGGCCGATGATGCGTGGAGCCTGGCGGAGGCTAAGGCGAAGTTCAGTGAGGTTGTCGAGAAGGCGCTGACGGAAGGACCTCAGCACGTCACGCGTAATGGCCGTCCCGTGGTCGTCATCGTGCCGGAAACCGAATGGGCTCGGGTGTCGGCAAAAGGTCGGTCGTTTGTGGATGTCCTGTTGGATCCTTCGGTCCGTGGCATCTTGACCCCCGAAGAGGCGACGCTCTTCGAACGCGATCGGGACCCCGGTCGACCCCCGCCCAAGTTCTAGTGTTCCTACTCGACACGAACGTCGTTTCGGAGCCGGCTCAGGCGGTTTCGAACCCCCGGGTCATTGCGTGGATCGCGAGACAGAATCCGGAGTCGCTCTACATCAGCGCCATCACGGTCGCCGAGGTGGAGCAAGGCATTGCCGCCATGCAGCCCAGCCATCGTCGGCGACGGCTGGAAGCCTGGCGCGACGAAATGCTGGAATCCATGGAAGACCGTATCGTGCAGGTCGATACCGTGATCGGCCAAACATGGGGAAGACTGCGGGCGCGGCTGGCTGCCAGCGGCGCCTCGATCGAGCCACTGGATGGATTCCTCGCTGCGACGGCGGAGGCGGCGGGCCTGACCTTGGTGACGCGGAATGTGAAGCACTTCACCGCCTGGGGCGGGCCGCTTCTGAACCCCTGGACTGATGGCTGAGACCGGCTCCTGCCGATCCTCGCCGCTAACCCCGCTCCACGAAGCTGTCGATCACCTTTTTCTCGCCGGCCAGGTCGAAGGCCACGGTGAGCTTGTTGCCCTCGACCACGCGCACCTGGCCATAGCCGAACTTCTGGTGGAACACCCGGTCGCCCTTGGCGTAGGTGCTGGTGTGGGCGGGGTCGGAGACGGCCACCAGGCGGCCTTCGCCCTCGATCACCTGGCTGCGGCCGGGCGCGCTGCCGCCATAGCCGCGCTGGTGGGCCCGTTTCCAGCCGGGGCTGTCGTAGCCTGACCCGTAGGACGTCTCGTCCCAGCGCGAGCCGGCGTCGCGCATGCCGGGACCGCCGCCGTAGTAGCCGGTTTCCGACCCCGCCTCGACATTGGCCACGGGTAGTTCGTCCACGAACCGGCTGGGCAACTGGCTGGTCCAGCGGCCGTAGACCTGGCGGTTGGCGACGAAGGAGATGCGGGCCTCCTCCCGGGCGCGGGTAATGCCGACGTAGGCCAGGCGCCGTTCCTCCTCCAGGCCCTTGTCGCCCTTCTCGTCCATGCTGCGCTGGCTGGGGAAGACGCCTTCCTCCCAGCCGGGCAGGAAGACCAGCGGAAATTCCAGGCCCTTGGCGGCGTGCAGGGTCATGATCTGCACCGCGTCGTCGCCGCCGCCCCGGTCCAGGTCCATGACCAGGGAGACGTGCTCCAGATAGGCTTCCAAGGTTTCGAAGGCGCTCATGGACTGGACCAGTTCCTTGAGGTTCTCCAGCCGCGTCTGGCTGGTGGGGCCCTTGTCCAGGCGCAGGGCGTCGATATAGCCGCTCTCCTCCAGGATGGTCTCGGTCAGGCGCTGGTGGTGCGCCGCGTCGCGCTGGCCGCGCCAGCGGTCCAGGTCGCGCAGGAAATTGGACAGGGATGTGCGGGTGCGCGCCTGCAGCTCATCGGTGCGGATCAGGTCCCGCGCCGCGGTCACCGCCGAGACGCCCTCGCGCCTGGCCAGCTGCAGCAGCTTCTGGATGGTGGTGTCGCCCAGGCCCCGCTTGGGGGTGTTGACGATGCGTTCGAAGGCCAAGTCGTCGTCCGGCGACTGCACCAGCCGCAGGTACGCGTGGGCGTCGCGGATCTCGGCCCGCTCGAAGAACCGGGGGCCGCCGACCACGGTGTAGGGGATTTGCAGCAGCACGAACCGCTCTTCGAAGGCCCGCATCTGGAAGCTGGCGCGGACCAGGATCGCGACCTCCTTGTAGCGCCGCTCCTTCTTCCAGCGCTCGATCTCCTCGGCGATCAGCCGGCTCTCGGCCTCGCCGTCCCAAACGCCGCGCACCTGGACCTTGCTGCCGCCGGCGGCCTCGGTCCACAGGGTCTTGCCCAGGCGCCCCTTGTTGGTGGCGATCAGGCCCGAGGCCGCAGCCAGGATGTGCTCCGTGGACCGGTAGTTGCGCTCCAGCCGCACCACCTTGGCCCCTGGGAAATCGCGTTCGAAGCGCAGGATGTTGTCCACCTCGGCGCCGCGCCAGCCATAGATCGACTGGTCGTCATCGCCCACGCAGCACAGGTTTTGGCTCTTCTGCGCCAGCAGCCGCAACCACAGGTACTGGGCGACATTGGTGTCCTGGTACTCGTCCACCAGCAGGTAGCGGAACCGGTTGTGATACTCGCCCAGCACGTCCGGATGCTTGGTGAAGATGGTGATGTTGTGCAGCAGGAGGTCGCCGAAATCGCAGGCGTTCAGCACCTTCAGCCGGTCCTGGTACAGGGCGTAGAGGGCCTTGCCGCGGTTGTTGGCGAAATCGCCGCCCTCGGATGCCGGCAGGCGGTCGGGCGTCCAGCCCCGGTTCTTCCAGTGATCGACGAGACCTGCGAAATGCTTGGGTGTCCAACGCTTTGCGTCGATGTTCTCAGCTTCCAGCAGCTGTTTGATCAGCCGTTCCTGGTCGTCGACGTCGATGATCGTATAGCTGGACTTCAACCCCACCAGCTCGGCGTGGCGGCGCAGGATCTGGGCGGCGATGGAGTGGAAGGTGCCCAGCCACCGCAGCCCTTCGGCGGCTGGACCGATGATATCGGTGATCCGCACCCGCATTTCCCGCGCCGCCTTGTTGGTGAAGGTCACCGCCAGCAGCTCCCACGGCCGCGCCTTGCCCGTGGCCAGGATGTGCGCCAGGCGGGTGGTCAGCACCCGCGTCTTGCCCGTGCCGGCCCCGGCCAGCACCAGCACCGGCCCGTCGGTGGCCTCCACCGCCTCTCGCTGCTCCGGGTTCAGCCCGACCAGGTAGTCGGGACCGGAAACCCGGGCGAGGTCGGAAATGCGGGGGGCAGGGGGCTGTATCGGGATCTCTGGCAAGGCTTCGGCTCGATGGGAGTCTTGGGGGAATCTTGAGGAACATATGTAGCACGGCTTCACGCCGCCGGCAGGAACCTCCCAACCGACAAGCCGTTTCTTTTCAGATCGAAACGGTGCGCGAAAGGAGCGCGACATGGCCGCTCCAATACGAAACGGCCGCCGCTGGGATCCCGCGACGCCCTTCCTGGTCTTCCTGGCCGGCGGCGTGGTGGTGGTGGTGGGCGTGCTGGCCTTCCTGACCTACGAGGAGGGCCGTCCGCGCCGCGTAGAGAGCGTGGCCCAGAACGTTCAGATGCGGCTGCTCCCGGCCTGGCCGGTCTCGCCTGAGCCACTGCCCATCCCGGCCCCAACCCGCCCCAGGTAGCCCGGCCGGGCCAACCGCTCAGCCGCGCACGAACGCCAGCGCCGCCAGCCGGCAGGCCGAGGCCAAGGGCCGCCCGCCGCGTCCCGAATCGATCGTCGCCACCAGGTCCGACAGGCTGGTCGACCGCGCCGCCGCCATCGCCTCCAACACCGCCCAGAACTCCGGCTCCAACGCCAGGGAGGTCGCATGGCCGGCCAGGGCCAGCGAGCGCTTGCGCAGTGACGCCATCCCGCGTTCAGGTCTCCCGCTTGCTCTGATCCAGCGCCCGCTCGGCCATCGCCTTGCGCGCCTTCTCCAGGTTGGACGCCGACTTGGCCTGGCCGAACTTGGCGCGGTTCGCCGCCGCCAGGGTCTTGCGCTCCGACTGGGTCTTGGCCTTGCGGGCCTTGTTCAGATTGACGATGTCGTTCACCGCTCGCCTCCCGTGTCCCGTCAATCGAGGATAGAACAACACCGCCGCGGTGCAACGCCCCCCGCGGCCAACACTCGGCCAAGGGGGCGAACCCATCAGGCCGTTCTGCAGGGGAGGAGCGTCACGGTAGGTCGGCCATGCGGAAGGCTGGGGATACGGGGGCGTTCAGCCCGACGATGGCCGGCTCGCCCGCCCCGCGCCAGATGGCGCATACTACGCCCACGATCTCCGCGCCCGCCGCCCGCAACAACACCGCCGCATCCAGCACCGCGCCGCCGGTGGAGATCACGTCCTCGATCATCACTACCCGCTTGCCGGCCACGTCTGAGCCTTCGACGGCCAGGCACGTGCCGTAGGTCTTGGCCTCCTTGCGCACGAAGGCCGCCCGGACGCCACTCTGCAACGACATAGCGGTGGCGATGGGAACCCCGCCCAGCTCAAGCCCGGCCAGAATTTGCGCGCCCGCCGGAACCAGCGGCAGCATCGCGGCCGCCACCCGCGCCAGCAGCGCCGGGTCGGCCTCGAACCGGTATTTGTCGAAATACTGGTCCGAGACTTGGCCCGACCGCAGGATGAAGGTCCCGCTTAGCCGCGTCGCCCGCGAAATATCCGCCGCCAGCGCGCGCCGATCGGCCTCCGTCACCCCTATTTCACCTGGCCGCAGAAGCGCTGGATGCGCGAGCATGCGTCTTCCAGGACGGTGTTGGAGGTGGCGTAGCTGATCCGGAAGTGCGGCGAGAGGCCGAACGCCGCGCCGAACACCACCGACACCCCCTCGCTTTCCAGCAGTTCCACCGCGAAGTCCGCGTCGGAGCCGATGACCTTGCCGCTGGGCGCGGTCTTGCCGATCAGCTTCTCCACCGACGGATAGACGTAGAAGGCGCCTTCGGGCGTGGGGCAGTGCATGCCGTTGGCCTGATTCAGCATCGACACCACCAGGTCGCGCCGGCCCTCGAACAGCTTGGCGTTGGGCTTGATGAAGTCCTGCGTCCCGTTCAGCGCCTCCACCGCCGCGTATTGCGAGATCGACGCCGGGTTGGACGTGGTCTGGCTCATCACCTTGCGCATGGAGTTGATCAGCGGGACCGGGCCGGCCGCATAGCCGATCCGCCAGCCGGTCATGGCGTAGGCCTTGGAAACCCCGTTCATGGTCAGGGTGCGCTCGTACAGGCCCGGCTCCACCTGGGCGATGGTCCAGAACTCGAAGTCGCCGAACACCAGGTGCTCGTACATGTCATCGGTCAGGATCCACACCTGCGGATGGCGCAGCAGCACGTCCGCCAGCGCCCGCAGCTCGGCCTTGGTGTAGGCTGCGCCGGACGGGTTGGACGGCGAGTTGAGGATCAGCCACTTGGTCTTGGGCGTGATCGCCGCTTCCAGGTCGGCGGCCTTCAGCTTGAACCCGGTCGCCGCGGAGGTCGGAGCGAACACCGGCGTGCCGCCGGCCAGCAGCACCATGTCCGGATAGCTGACCCAGTAGGGCGTCGGGATCACCACCTCGTCCCCGGGGTTCAGGGTCGAGACCATGGCGTTGTAGATCACCGGCTTGCCGCCCGGCGACACGTTCACCTGGGCCGGCGTGTACTTCAGGCCGTTCTCGCGCTCGAACTTGGCGCAGATGGCCTCCTTCAGCTCCACGATGCCGTCGACGTTTGTGTATTTAGTCTTGCCCTCGCGGATGGCCTTGATGGCCGCGTCCTTGATGTTGTCCGGGGTGTCGAAGTCCGGTTCGCCCGCCGCCAGGGAAATCACGTTCTTGCCGGCCGCCTTCAGCTCACGGGCCTTCGCGTCGGCCGCCAGGGTGGCGGACGGTTGGACGCGGGCGAGCGCGGCGGATTCGGCAAACATGGCGAACGACTCCTTTTGGGGTGTTTTAGGGGTAGGCAAACGCGCGGCTCTTTACGCGCCGGGGGGCGATGGCGCAACGTCACGCGGGGAGGAAGCCTTGCCTTTCATGCGTTCGGCAGCGGTGTTCAGGGGGGCTATCGTGTCGCTGGTGCTGGCCGCACCGGCGGCAACGTCGGCGGCAGTCGTCGATCTGGCGGCGGCGGTTCCCGGACACCCCGGCGTCACCTACATGGCCCTGCTGAAGCAGGCGATTCCCAACCTGGCCGAGAACGGGGCGGACAAGCAGGTGGAAGGCAGTTTGTCCACGCCGCTGCGGCATATCGCCGGCGGCGACAACGGCGGCGATCCACCCGATCCGATCGTCATCGGCGTGGTCGAGGCGGCGTCCTTCCAGGCCGGTGGACGCCCGCGCCTGGCCCTCCTGGCCGACCTGGGCCATTCGGAGGACAGTGTCGCCGGAACGAGCCTGCTGGCGCTGTTCGACGACGCCAATGTCCCGCATCTGCTCGACGCCGTCGACGTCGGCATGGACCGCGACACCGGCTTTTCGGAGCAGGACCGGCTGCGGCTGAGCCCCACGGACGACGCCATCATCACCTACAGCGAGCACTTCAACACCTCGCAGACCTATGGCGTCCACAGCCTGATCTTCGTACGCCACGACCACTGGGCGCTGTTGGAGCAGGTCTTCACCCTCTCCAGCCGGGCCTGCGGCTGGCTGAAGACCGAGACCCCCACCTTCGCGGTTCGTCCCGACCCCGGCCGCGCCTATGGCCAGGTGGACGTCACCGTCCGCGCCGTGGTCACCAACGACCCCACCGACGGCTGCGACAGCCCCGCGCCGCGGCCCGGGACGCGGACTTACCGGGCGACTTACCGGTGGGACGCCCGTCGGGGCCGATTCATCACCCCGTCGACCGCCCTGCAGCGGCTCGAAAAGCTGAACCAGGCCGACTTTTGAGCGGATGGGCTTGAGACCGCGGCCGGGACGCGCAACAAGGCCTGAAAAGCAAAGGGGAACGGATCAATGCAGGATCTCAAGGGCAAGGTCGCCTTCATCACCGGCGGCGCCAGCGGCATCGGCCTGGCCATGGCCGAGGCGTTCGGGCGCGAAGGCATGTCCGTCATGCTGGCCGACGTCGAGGCCGGCGCCCTGGAGCAGGCGGTCGCCAGCCTGCGCGAGAAACAAGTCCGGGCCGAGGGCGTCATCTGCGATGTCACCAGCCGGGACGCCGTGCGCGCCGGCGCCCTGGAAACCATAGCCAAGTTCGGCAAGGTCCACTTGGTCTGCAACAACGCCGGCGTCGGCGCCGGCGGGCCGATGGGAACTGTCCTGCCCCGCGACTGGGACTGGATCGTCGACGTCAACCTGATGGGGGTCGTCTACGGCATGGAAGTCTTCACCCCCCTGATCGAGAGCCACGGGGAGGGCGGCCATTTCGTCAACACCGCGTCGATGGCCGGCATGGTCTCGCCGCCCGGCATGGAGCCCTATTGCGCCACCAAATTCGCCGTCGTCGCCATGAGCGAGGGCTGGGCGGTGCAGCTGGCGCCCAAGGACATCGGCGTGTCGATCCTGTGCCCCGGCTTCGTGAAGACCCGCATCCACGAGAGCCGCCGCAATCGCCCCACGGCGTACGGCGCCGACGACCGCGCCGCCCCCCTTGCCGACGCTCCGTTCTCGCCGGTGCTGTCGGGCATCCCGGTCGAGCCGGTGGCGAACCGTGTGGTCGAGGGGGTCAAGGACAACGACCTCTACATCTTCACCCACTCCGAGTTCAAAGCCGTTACTCAATCCCGTTTCGACCGCATCCTGGCCGCCTTCGACAAGTCGGCGCACAGCCCGGCGCTATCTGTGCTGCCGGCACGCGAGATGCCGGGGGTGGGGCTGCCGGAATAGGGGCGGGCCAAGCCGCTGCGGGCGACCCCGTGCGCCGCCTGATTCAGTTCCTGACCAACATGGACGCCCGCGCCTGGCGCAGCGTGGCGGTGTCGTTCCTGTTGTTCGGCGGGGTGGGGCTGGTGTTCTTGTTTGGCGCCCAGGCACTGGGGATCGGCGGGGAGACCACCGTGGAGCACTGGCTCACAGCGGCCGGGGGCCCCTGGGCCTTGCCGGTGGCCGTGGCGGCCTTCGCCCTGCTGGCTTTCGTCGGAGCGCCGCAGTTCGTGCTCATCGCCGCGGCGGTGGTGGCGTTCGGGCCGTGGGAAGGCATGATCTACAGCTGGATCGGGACCCTGGTCTCGTCTCTGGTGGGGTTCGCCCTCGGCCGCCTCTTCGGGGGCCGGCTGCTGCGCGACCTGAACAGCCCCGGCGTCGAGCGGTTCATGGCCCTGATTGCCCGCAACGGCTTCACCGCCAGCCTGGTGGTTCGCCTGGCCCCCTCCGCGCCCTTCATCGTGGTCAACATGGCCGCCGGGGTGACGCCCATGCGCCTGACGTCCTTCGCCCTGGGCACCGCCATCGGCATCATCCCGAAGATCGCCCTGACCGCCTTCGCCGGCCACGCCTTTGTGCGGGCGATGAACGGTGGCGGGGTAGGGCAGGCGGCCTTGCTGGCCGCCGCCGCTGGATTGTGGATTCTGGGCGGTTTGGCGGTGCGACGATGGTTGAGGCCGCAAGTCGATGCGCAGGAAAATTACAAATAGCGCAACGAATTTTCCGCGTGCGAACCAGACCCGGCATAATCGTGCTCACGCGCGGCGAAATCACCGAACTGACGCACACGTCTTGCACGCAATCGTTCGAGGCTGTAAACCAGGGGTCATGCGCATTCATCGCGACAGCTTGCTTCTTTCGACGCTGGGGCTTAGCCGCCCCTGGGCGTTGCCGGCTGCGTGATCCTTCGCGGCAGGGCGCTCAGGGGATGACCCGTCGCCCGACAAGCCACACCGTGAAGAAAGTATCCCATGACCACCGTACCAGAGACCCCCGCTCAGACCGTCGCTGAGCGCGACCGCGTCATCATCTTCGACACCACCATGCGCGACGGCGAGCAATCGCCCGGCGCCTCCATGTCGTTGGAAGAAAAACTCGAACTGGCCAAGATCCTCGAGGAGATGCGGGTCGACGTCATCGAAGCCGGCTTCCCCATCGCCTCCAACGGCGACTTCGAAGCCGTGCGCGAGGTGGCCAAGATCGTCACCGAGAGCACCGTGGCGGGCCTGTGCCGCGCCAACCAGATGGACATCGACCGCTGCGCCGAGGCCATTCGCCATGCCAAACGCGGACGCATCCACATCGTCATCGCCACCAGCCCCCTGCACATGAAGCACAAGTTGCAGATGGAGCCTTCGGCGGTGCTTGAGGCGATCACCAAGTCCGTCAGCCATGCGCGCAACCTCTGCGGCGACGTGGAGTGGTCGGCCGAGGACGCCACGCGGTCGGAACCGGACTTCCTGCGCCGGGCGATCGAGGCGGCGATCCGTGCGGGCGCCACCACCATCAACCTGCCCGACACGGTGGGTTACACCTATCCGTCCGAATACGCAGACCTGTTCCGCAACATGATCTCCACCGTGGAGGGCGCCGACAAGGCGATCTTCTCCACCCACTGCCACAACGACCTGGGCCTGGCCGTCGCCAACAGCCTGGCCGGGGTGCAGGGCGGCGCGCGCCAGGTGGAATGCGCCGTCAACGGCCTGGGCGAACGGGCCGGCAACGCGGCGCTGGAAGAGATCGTCATGGCGCTGAAGGTGCGCGGCGATCGCCTGCACTACCAGACCGGCATCGCCACCCAGCACATCACCCGCGCCAGCCGCTACGTCTCGGCGATCACCGGCTTCCCGGTCCAGTTCAACAAGGCCATCGTCGGCAAAAACGCCTTCAGCCATGAGAGCGGCATCCACCAGGATGGCATGCTCAAGAACCGCGAGACCTACGAGATCATGCGCCCCGAGGACGTGGGACAGGGCGCCACCAACCTGGTGATGGGCAAGCACTCCGGCCGCCATGCTTTCCGCGAGAAGCTCAAGGCCCTGGGCTACGACCTGGGCCAGAATGCGCTGAACGAAGCCTTCGGCCGCTTCAAGGATTTGGCCGACAAGAAGAAGCATGTCTTCGACGACGATATCGTAGCCCTGGTGGATCACGCCCTGGCCCGCAGCGCCGAGCGCATCCAGGTCAAGGCCTTGCGCGTCATCGCCGGCACGGAGGGCCCGCAGGAGGCCCAGCTGACCGTGGTCATCGACGGGGTCGAGAAGTCGGCCAAAGCCACCGGCGACGGTCCCGTGGATGCGGTGTTCAACGCCATCCACGAGGTCGCCCCGCACACCGCCGTCCTGCGGCTGTTCCAGGTGCATGCGGTCACCGAGGGCACCGACGCCCAGGCCCAGGTCTCGGTCCGGCTCGAGGATGACGGCCGCATCGCCACCGGCCAGGCAGCCGACACCGACACCCTCACCGCCAGCGCCATGGCCTACGTCAACGCGCTGAACAACCTCTCGGCCCGCAAGGAAAAGAGCGCCCCGGCGCCGATGACCGCCAGCGGATTCTGACGCCTTCTTCCTCCCTCCCCCTCGTGGGGAGGGATGATCGCGCGGCGATCAGGGTGGGGAAGTCCGGTGAAGCCCAGCGGACTCCTCATCCCGCCACTCGCGCACTTCCCCACCCCGTCGGCTACGCCGACTGCCCCTCCCCATGAAGGGGAGGGAGGCTATGTCAGGCCTGCCCTATGTTCTGGATCCCGATCACCATCGGCGCGGCGTCGCTCCAGGTCGCCCGCAACGCCCTGCAGCGCGGGCTGCTGACCGGGGCGGGGCCGTGGGGCGCCACCTTGGTGCGGTTCCTGTTCGGCCTGCCGTTCTCCGCCGCCTTCGCCGGCCTGGCCTGGCTGTTTACCCGCGGCCCGCACCTGACCTTCGGCCCGGCGTTCTGGATCGCGGCGGCCGGGGGCGGGGCGGCGCAGATCACCGCCACGGCGGCCATGCTGGTCTCCATGCGCCGCTCCAGCTTCGCGCTCGGCACGGCCTTCCAGCAGAGTTCCATCCCCCTGGCGGCGGTCATGGGCCTGGTGTTCGGCGAGCGGCTTCACCCGGGCGCCTGGGCGGGTATCGCCCTGGTCACCGCGGGCCTCTTCGCCCTGGCCTGGCCCAGGAAGGCGCAGCAAGGCGATGCGCCTCGGGACTGGAGCGCGGCGCTGCTGGGCCTGGTCGCCGGCACGGGCTTTGCGATCTCCTCGAACGCCTACCGCCAGGCGGCGCTCGGCCTGGATCACGCCGATCCGGTGCTGGCGGCCCAGATCACCGTCTTCACCGTCCAGGCCATGCAGTCGGCCGCCCTGGTGGCGTGGCTGATGGCGAAGGACCGCCGGGCGCTCCTGGTCGCCGTGACCGCCTGGAGGTCGTCCCTGCCGGCCGGATTCTTCGGCGCGGCGGCGTCGGGGTTGTGGTTCACCGCCTTCGCCATGTCCCCCGCCGGACCGGTGCGCGCGGTGGGGGTGGTGGAAATGCCGATCGCCGCCCTGGCCGGCCGCAGACTCTTCGCCGAAAGGCTTTCGGCGTGGCAGATCGGGGCGGCGCTGGTCGCAGCCGCCGGGGTGGTTCTGGCGGCGGTCGGATAGACGCGATTAGTCGCGCGTCGGTGCGTTACAAACGCCTTGCAATCGCCATGCGGGCGGGGCACAGGAGGCGACCACCCAAGACCCTAGAGGCGGATGGCGGAGTCGCGATGGAGGGGAACGCGCGGCGCCCGCGGCCTTAAAGGACCTCTAGGTGGCGTGATGTTCGTCCCAGTTCTCAACAAGCACCGAGCCCTGAATGTTTTCGTCTCTGTTCGGCGTCATTTCTAATGACATCGCCATCGACCTCGGCACCGCCAATACCCTTATCTACATGAAGGGTCGCGGGATCGTGCTGAACGAACCGTCGGTGGTGGCGCTGCGCAATGTCGGCGGCCGCAAGCAGGTGCACGCGGTGGGCATCGACGCCAAGATGATGCTGGGCCGCACGCCGGGCCACATGGAGGCGATCCGCCCCATGCGCGACGGGGTCATCGCCGACTTCGAAGTCGCCGAAGAGATGATCAAGTACTTCATCCGCAAGGTTCACAACCGCCGCGGCTTCATCAATCCCAAGGTGCTGGTCTGCGTGCCCTCCGGCGCCACCGCCGTCGAGCGCCGCGCCATCCACGACAGCTGCCTAAACGCCGGCGCCCGCCGGGTGGGCCTGATCGACGAACCCCAGGCGGCCGCCATCGGCGCCGGGCTGCCCATCCACGAACCGACCGGCTCCATGGTCGTCGACATCGGCGGCGGCACCACCGAGGTGGCCGTGCTGTCCCTGTCCGGCATCGTCTATTCGCGCAGCGTGCGCGTGGGCGGCGACAAGATGGACGAGGCGATCATTAGCTACATGCGCCGCCACCATAACCTGCTGATCGGCGAGACCACCGCCGAGCGGATCAAGAAGGAGATCGGCACCGCCCGCTCTCCCGAGGACGGTCACGGCTTGGCCATCGATGTGAAGGGCCGCGACCTGATGCAGGGGGTGCCGCGCGAGGTGCGCATCTCCGAGAAACAGGCTGCCGACGCGGTGGCCGAGCCGGTGGCCCAGATCGTCGAGGCGGTGAAGGTCGCCCTCGAAGCGACGCCGCCGGAACTGGCCGCCGACATTGCCGACAAGGGCATCATGCTCACCGGCGGCGGCGCCCTGCTGCGCGGGCTGGACCTGGAAATCCGCGATCACACGGGCCTGCCCGTCACGGTCGCCGACGATCCTCTGTCCTGCGTGGCCTTGGGCTGTGGAAAGGTGCTCGAACATCCCAAGTGGATGAAGGGCGTGCTTGAATCCACATTCGCGTAGACTTCTACTAGCGATTCTTGGCGGGGCGGGGGCCTCGGGAGGCGGTGATTGTCCCTGCGGGATAGTCCCTTAGGCGCACTGAAGGTTCCGCTCACGTGGACTGCCGCGGTGGCGTTGATCGTCGCTGTCGTCGCGGCCCTGGCGTTCCTGCTGGGCGACCGTCGCGAGACGCTGCGCGCCAGCGCCTATGACCAGGTGCGCCGATCGGCGGACACGGTCACCGCCCCGGTGGGCAAGGTGCTGTCGGCGCCAGTGCATTGGGTGGGCGGCGCCGGGTCCTATCTTGGCAGCTATATCGACGCGGCGGGCGAGAACCGGCGGCTCAAGGTCCAGCTGGCCACCGACAACCAGTGGCGCGACGAGGCCCTTCGCCTGCGCGAGGAGAACGCCCGCTACCGCGCCCTGATGGGGGTCAAGACCGATCCGCCCATCGCCACCGTCTTCGCTCGCACCCTGACCGACTCGCGGGGGCCGTTCTCCAACACCCGCCTGGCTGACGCCGGCTCGGCCAAGGGGGTCGTCGAGGGCAATCCGGTTCTGGCTGAGCATGGCCTGGTCGGCCGCGTCACCGGCGTGGCGCCCGACGTCAGCCGGATCATGATGCTCACTGACACCGAAAGCCGCACGCCGGTGATGGTGTCGCGCACCAACGCCCGGGCGATCCTCACCGGCGACGGCGGGCCCTCGCCCAGGCTGGACTATCTGCGCACCCACGATCCGATCGCGGAGGGTGACCGCGTGGCCACGTCCGGCGATGGCGGCGTCTATCCCCGTGGCCTTCCGGTTGGGGTGGTGGTCAAGGACCTGGACGGCGGCTGGCGGGTGACGCTGGACTCCGACGCCTCGCCCATCGACTACGTTCAGATCCTGCTCTTTCGGGACTTCTCGCAGCTGATCAGCAAGGCCGCCCTGGAGCCCAGGACCCTGCCCTCGGCCATGACCGAGGAACCGCGGCCCGTGGCGGCCGCGCCCGCCGCCCCAGTCAAGCCCAAGCCGGCCGCCGCCGCCGATACGGCCGCGCCGGTTTCCGCCAAGCCTG
>DASVMY010000286.1:0-9198 GCA_036384135.1 Caulobacteraceae bacterium
GGGGGCGCCAACGCCCTGCCTGCCGAATGGGCCTATCTGAGTTCAACCGGCCGGCAACCAGTTGGCGCCCCCACCCCCAGCCCCCACCCCGCGAGGGGGAGGGGGGCGAGCCTGGCTGGAGTCGAATAAGTGGGCTTCATCATCGCCGTTGACGGCCCCGCCGCGTCCGGCAAGGGCACCATCGCCATCCGACTGGGCGCGCTCTACGGCTATCCCGTGCTGGATTCCGGCCTGCTTTACCGGGCGGTCGGGGTGCGGGTGCTGAGCGAAGGCGGCGACCTGGGCGACGAGGCGGTGGCGACCAGGGCGGCCCTGGCCCTGGACCGCGCGCAGCTGGAAAGCCCGGATGTGCGTACCCGCGCCGCCGGCGAGGCGGCCAGCCGGGTGGCGGTCTACACCCCGGTCCGCCTGGCTCTGCGCGACTTCCAGCGCGCCTTCGCCGCCCAGGAACCCGGCGCGGTCATCGACGGGCGCGACATCGGCACCGTCATCGCCCCCCACGCCCAGGTCAAGCTCTACGTCACCGCCGCGCCCGAAGCTCGCGCCGACCGCCGCTGGAAGCAGTTGGTGGGGCAGGGCGAGGCCGTCACCTATGACGAGATCCTGGCCGACATCCGCCTGCGCGACCAGCGCGACAGCTCCCGCGCCGACTCGCCCATGCGGCCGGCCGACGACGCCGTCTTGCTGGACACCACCGAAAAGACTATAGACGCGACCTTCGATGCGGCCCGCCGTATCGTCGAGGCGGCGCGCGCCCGATGGGAGCAATCCTGAAGGGCAATCCAACCGCGCCATCCTCGCACGGCCGCGGGCGCACCTATCCTGAACATCAACGCATCGCCCGTGCCGCGCATCCGCGCGCGCTGGCCTGCCCCAACAGAGACTTGAAGACCTAAATGGCTGACGACATGAGCATGAACCCCTCGCGCGACGACTTCGCGGCCCTGCTTGACGAAAGCATGGGCGGCAAGGATTTCGCCGAAGGCACGGTGGTGAAGGGCCGCGTTGCGGCGATCGAAAAAGACTTCGCCATCATCGACGTGGGTCTGAAGACCGAGGGCCGCATCGCGGTCAAGGAATTCGGCGTCGACGAAAACGGCAAGGCCACCGTCAAGGTCGGCGACACCGTCGAGGTGTTCCTGGAGCGCGTCGAGAACGCGCTGGGCGAAGCGGTGATCAGCCGCGACAAGGCCCGCCGCGAAGAAGCCTGGACCCGTCTGGAAGGCGTCTTCGCCGAGAACCAGCCGGTCATGGGCGCCATCGTCGGCCGCGTGAAGGGCGGCTTCACCGTCGACCTGGGCGGCGCCTCGGCGTTCCTGCCCGGTTCCCAGGTGGACATCCGTCCGGTGCGCGACGTCGGTCCGCTGATGGGCAAGGACCAGCCCTTCGCGATCCTGAAGATGGACCGCCCGCGCGGCAACATCGTCGTCTCCCGCCGCGCTATCCTGGAAGAAGCCCGCGCCGAGCAGCGCACCGAACTGGTGTCGCAGTTGCAAGAGGGTGAAGTCCGCGAAGGCGTGGTCAAGAACATCACCGACTACGGCGCGTTCGTGGATCTGGGCGGCATCGACGGCCTGCTGCACGTCACCGACATGAGCTGGAAGCGCGTGTCCCACCCGAGCCAAGTCCTGGCCGTGGGCGACACCGTCAAGGTTCAGATCGTCAAGATCAACCCCGACACCCAACGCATCAGCCTGGGCATGAAGCAGCTCCAGTCCGATCCCTGGGACGGCGTGGAAGCCAAGTACCCCGTCGGCGCCAAGTTCACCGGCCGGATCACCAACATCACCGACTACGGCGCCTTCGTGGAGCTGGAAGCGGGCGTGGAAGGCCTGGTCCACGTTTCAGAGATGTCCTGGACCAAGAAGAACGTCCACCCCGGCAAGATCGTCTCCACCAGCCAAGAAGTCGAAGTGGTGGTGCTGGACGTCGACGCCTCCAAGCGCCGCGTCAGCCTGGGCCTCAAGCAGGCCATGCAGAACCCCTGGGAGCAGTTCCTCGAACAGCACCCGATCGGTTCGTCGGTGGAAGGCGAAGTCAAGAACGCCACCGAGTTCGGCCTGTTCATCGGCCTCGACAACGACATCGACGGCATGGTGCACTTGTCGGACATCGACTGGAACACCCCGGGCGAGGAAGCCATGGCCCGCTACAAGAAGGGCGAAATGGTCAAGGCCCGCGTGCTCGATGTCGACGTCGAGAAGGAACGCGTCAGCCTGGGCATCAAGCAACTGGGCGGCGATCCCCTGGCCGGCGACGTCTACCGCAAGGGCCAGACCGTCACGGTGACCGTCACGGAAATCACCTCCGGCGGTATCGAAGTGAAGTTCGGCGAGGACGAAGCCCCGATCACGGCCTTCGTGCGCAAGTCCGACCTGTCGCGTGACCGCTCCGAGCAACGCCCGGAACGTTACGCTGTCGGCGACCGTCTGGACGCCCAGATCACCAACGTCGACAAGGCCGCCCGCCGGGTGTCCCTGTCGGTGAAGGCTCTGGAAATGGCCGAAGAGAAGGAAGCCATCGAGCAGTTCGGCTCCTCGGACAGCGGCGCGTCGCTGGGCGACATCCTGGGCGCGGCCCTGCGCGAAAAGGCTCAGAAGGAATAGGCTTCGCGCCTTATTCCATTCGAGTTCGGAAAGGCCCTTCCCCGGAAACGGGGGAGGGCTTTTTCTTTGGATTCACCCCCGCCCGGGCCGTTCCGCCGCCCGCACCTTAAGCGCCTCCAGCCCCACGTTCAGCAGGTGCCAGCCGCCGCGGGTGAGGTCCAGGCTGGCCCAGGCGACGCCGGCGTCATGGGCTGCTTCGAGGGCCGCCACGGCGTTGATGTCCTGCAGCATCACGGTGGGACCCACCGCTTTGAGCAACGCCACGACACCGCTGAGGATCGGCCGGTCCGGAGAGATCTCCAGTCCGCCGGCATCCAGGCTGGCGCCGGTGAACCCCTTGTCCATCAACCGCGGCACATCGTCGCCCACCGTCGCCAGGCCGGCCAGCACGGCGCCGAAGATCGGCTTGAGGCTGGCGGTGGCTTCGACGATGGCCGCGCCCGGCGCGCCGGCGTCCATGCCGACGATCTCGGCGATGGGGATCACATGCCGCCAGGCCCGGGCCCGGCCAGCCATCCGCAGCAGTTCGCGGCGCGCCCGGTCGGACTTGGCGCAGGTCCAGGCCACCGGCAGGATGGCCACATAGGCGGGGGTATGGCCCGCGCCGTCCGGCAGCGCGTCCAGCCCGTGGCGGACGGCCGCCACGTTCACCCGCTCGCGGTCCACTGCGTTGAGACTGTCCAGCGAGATAGCCCTGGGCGCGCCGTCACCGCCGGGCGTGCGCACCCGTAGGGACAGCGCCCAGCCCCGCTGGCACGCCTCGGCCACATTGATCACCGGGCGCCAATAGCCCTCCACCGCCAGCTCATGGCCGCTCGACCCCGCCAGACGCACGGCGAATCGGGGGGTGGTCGGTGGCTTCACAGAGGTGGGCGCGAAGGCCTCCATGCCAGGGGAAATCCAAAAAAACGGGCTGCTGGTCCTCGCTTGAGGCGCTCATAGTCTTGGCATAAGCGTCTTTCGAGGCGTTTAACGCCGCCGCCGGCCTCGCAACCCCTTGAAGATGAAGCGACGTTTGGGCAAAGGTCTCGCCGGGATGGGGGCAGAGTGTCCATGATCAAGTCGGAACTGATCGCCGCACTAGCGAGCGAAAACCCGCATCTGACTCAGCGGGATATCGAACGCGTCGTTGGCGTCATCCTTGAGCGTATGATCCACGCCCTGGAATCGGGCGGTCGCGTCGAACTGCGTGGCTTCGGCGCCTTCTCCGTCCGCTCGCGGCCCGCCCGCGCCGGCCGCAACCCCCGCACGGGTGAAACCGTCGAGGTCCGCGCCAAGCACGTGCCCTTCTTCAAGAGCGGTAAGGAACTGCGCGCCCGCCTGAACGCGGACTAGGTACGCACGCCTCCGCATTGACGCTCGGGCCGAACCTCGGGAAAGTCCGGCCAACGGAGGCGACCATGACCATCTTCAAGGAATTCCGCGAGTTCATCGCCCGCGGCAATGTCATCGACCTGGCCGTCGGCGTGATCATCGGCGCGGCCTTCGGCAAGATCGTCACCAGCCTGGTGGAGCAGGTGGTGATGCCGCCGATCGGCCTGGCGCTGGGCAAGGTCGACTTCTCGCAATTGAAGATCATCCTTCAGCCCGCTGACCTCGCCACCAAACATCCAGAGGTGGCGATCCAGTACGGCGCCTTCTTCAACACCCTGATCCAGTTCCTGATCGTGGCGATGGTGGTGTTCCTGATGGTCAAGGGGATCAACGCCATGCGCCGCAAGGATGCCGAGGCGCCCGTAGATCCGCCCGCGCCCACCCCGACCGAAGCCCTGCTGATCGAAATCCGCGACACCCTGAAGGCGCGATAGGCGGCTGGCGCCCGCGCTCCTGAACGCCTACATCGCGCGCCACGGGTGGTGAGGCATATGGCTCAGGCGAAGATTTGCGGATTGTCGACGGCCCAGACCGTGGCGGCGGCGCTGGACGGCGGCGCGGCCTATCTGGGCTTTGTCTTCTTCGACAAGAGCCCGCGCAACATCGATCCGAACCTGGCCGCCAGACTGGCCGCCCCGGTGCGCGCCACCCAGGCCAAGATCGTGGCCCTGCTGGTGGACCCCGACGACGCCGAGGTGGACCGGATCGCACGGATCCTGCGCCCTGACTTCATCCAGCTGCACGGCAAGGAGACCCCCGTCCGCGTCCAGGCCGTGGCCGCCCGCGCCGGGACGCCGGTAATCAAGGTCGTACCGGTCTCCGACGCCTCCGACATCGACGCCGCCCGCGCCTTCGACGGCGCCGCCGAGCACCTGATGTTCGAAACCCGGCCGCCCGCGGACGCTGATCGGCCCGGCGGCCTGGGGGTGGCCTTCGACTGGACCTTGCTGCAGGGACGCCGGTTCTCGCGCCCGCATTTTCTGGCCGGCGGCCTCGATCCGTGGAACGTCGCGGAGGCCCTGAAGCTGTCCGGCGCGCCCCTGGCGGACGTTTCCTCTGGCGTGGAGCGCGGTCCCGGACTAAAGGACCCCACCCTGATCACAGCCTTTCTCGAGGCGGTTCGCCGCGCCTGACGAAACACCGCCTGTATTGCCCGTGACCCAGCTCGCCACACCCAACGACTACTCGGCCTATCCCGACGCCCATGGGCGCTTCGGCGACTATGGCGGCCTGTACGTCCCCGAAACCCTGATGCCGCTGGTCAAGCAGCTGGGCGAGGCCTACGCCGCCGCCAAGGCGGACGAGGGCTTCCAGGCGGAGCTGGGCGGGTTCCTGAAACACTATGTCGGCCGCCCCAGCCCGCTCTATTTCGCGCAGCGCCTGACCGAGCATTTCGGCGGGGCGAAAATCTATCTGAAGCGCGAGGAGCTGAACCACACCGGCGCGCACAAGATCAACAACTGCATGGGCCAGATCCTACTGGCCATGCGGATGGGCAAGACCCGGATCATCGCCGAGACCGGCGCCGGCCAGCACGGCGTCGCCACCGCCACGGTGTGCGCCCGCTTCGGCCTGCCGTGCGTGGTCTACATGGGCGCGGTGGACGTGGAGCGTCAGGCCCCCAACGTGCTGCGCATGAACCTGCTGGGGGCGGAGGTGCGGCCCGTCACCAGCGGCGCCTCGACGCTGAAAGACGCCATGAACGAGGCCATGCGCGACTGGGTCACCAACGTGCATGACACCTACTACATCATCGGCTCGGCCGCCGGACCGCACCCCTATCCGGTCATGGTCCGCGACTTCCAGGCCGTGATCGGGATCGAGTCCCGCCATCAGATCCTCGAGGCCGAGGGCCGGTTGCCGGACGCCCTGGTCGCCTGCGTCGGCGGCGGCTCCAACGCCATCGGCCTGTTCCATCCGTTCCTGAACGACGAGGGCGTCAAGATCTTCGGGGTCGAGGCTTCCGGCCATGGCATGGACAGCGGCCAGCACGCCGCGGCCATCAACGGCGGCCGTCCCGGCGTCCTGCACGGCAACAAGACCTATCTGCTGCAGGACCGCGAAGGCCAGATCACCGAGGCCCACTCGATCTCCGCCGGTCTGGACTATCCCGGCATCGGCCCCGAGCACGCCTGGCTGCATGACGTCGGGCGGGCCACCTACCTCACCTGCACCGACGATGAAGCGCTTGAAGCGCTGAAACTCTGCACGCGGCTGGAGGGGATCATCCCCGCGCTCGAGTCCGCCCACGCCCTCGCCCGCCTGGATCAAGTGACCCAGGCGGTGGGCAAGGATGGGCTGGTGGTGCTGAACCTGTCGGGCCGCGGCGACAAGGACCTCGCCACCGTCGCGGCGCACATGGGGCGCGCCATTTGACCGTCGCCCGTATTGACGCCCGCTTCGCCGCCCTGAAGGCGGAGGGCCGCGCCGGCTTCGTGGCCTATGTCATGGCCGGCGACCCGGACGCGCAAACCGCGCTGGACATCCTCAAGGGCCTGCCCGGCGCCGGAGCGGACTTCATCGAGGTCGGTTTCCCGTTCTCCGACCCCATGGCCGAGGGCCCGCCGATCCAGCGCGCCGCCCTGCGCGCGCTCAAGGCCGGCATGACCCTGAACGGGGTGCTGGACACCGTCCGCGCCTTCCGCGAGGGCGATCAGACCACCCCCATCATCCTGATGGGCTATATGAACCTGTTGATCACTCACGGCCTGGAGGCTTTCGCGCGCGACGCGGCCGCCGCGGGGGTGGACGGCCTGATCGTGGTCGACTGCCCGCCCGAGGAGTCCGGCCCCCTGGCCGACGCCCTGGACGCCGCCGGCATGGCCCTGATCCGGCTGGCGACCCCCACCACCGATGACGCCCGGTTGAAGATCGTGGCGGAACGGACTTCCGGTTTCGTGTATTATGTCTCCGTCGCCGGCGTGACCGGCGTCAAGGAAGCCGACGCCGCCGCCGTGGCGCCGGCCGTGGAGCGGGTCCGCAAAGCCTCTGGCCTGCCCGTCGCGGTCGGTTTCGGCATCCGCACCCCCCAACGCGCCGCTGAGGTGGCGCGGGTGGCCGATGCGGTGGTGGTTGGCTCGGCTCTGGTGGACGATATCGCTGACGCCATCGCACAGAACCGTGATGCGGTTTCGAAAGTGCTGGAAACAGCGCAAGCCCTGGCTAAGTCTGTGCGCTTCGCCCGAGTCAGGCACGACTGAAAGTTCGACATGGCCTTGGCTGACGACAAGAGAAACAAACCCGTGAGACCGCCGCCGCCCGCGAACCGCGAACGCGGCGGCTGGCTGGCGAACATTGCGCCGGGTTTCCGCAAGCTGGTCTCCAAGCGCGAGACGCCGGACAACCTGTGGGTCAAATGCCCCGACACCGGTGAGATGATCTACCGCTCCGACTTGGAGGCGGCCCTTTGGGTCACCCCGGCCGGCCGACACATGCGCATCCGCCCGGCCCTGCGCTTCGCCTTCACCTTCGACGACGGCAAGTTCAAGACCCTGGCCATGCCCAAGGCGCCGGACGACCCGCTGGAGTTCAGCTATGGCAAGTCCTACCGCGAGAGCCTCGCGGTGGCGCGCAAGACCACCGGCGAGCAGGACGCCATGGCCGCCGCCGTCGGCGAGATCGGCGGCCAGACCGCCGTGGTGCTGGTGCAGGACTTCGCCTTCATGGGCGGCTCCCTGGGCGTGGCCGCCGGCGAGGGCTTCCTGGCTGCCGTGGACGAGGCCGTGAAGCGGGACGCGCCCTTCGTGGTCTTCACCGCCTCGGGCGGGGCGCGGATGCAGGAAGGCTCGCTGTCGCTGATGCAGATGGCGCGCACCACCCTGGCTATCCAGCGTCTGCGCCAGGCCAAGCTGCCCTATATCGTCGTCCTCACCGACCCCACCACCGGCGGGGTGACGGCGTCCTACGCCATGCTGGGCGATGTCCACCTGGCCGAGCCGGGAGCCCAGATCGGCTTCTCCGGCCGCCGGGTGATCGAAAAGACCATCCGCGAGACCCTGCCGCCCGGCTTCCAGACCGCCGAGTTCCTGCAGGAGCGGGGCATGGTCGACCGGGTGGTGCCGCGCGGCGAGCTGCCCGCTATTCTGGGCTCGGTCCTGCGCACCCTGATGATGGGGCGGTCACGCCTTTCCGCCGCCTGATCCCGCTCAAGATGGAGGGCCGTCCGTGAGGCCCGAGTACGACGCCATCCGAGCTTCGGATTTGACGATCGCGCGCCTGCGCGCCTTGCATCCCAGCCTGATCGACCTTTCCACCGGCCGCGTCGAGCGGCTGCTGGAGGCGCTGGGCCGGCCGCAGGATCGCCTGCCGCCGGTGATCCACGTGGCCGGAACCAACGGCAAGGGCTCCACCACCGCCTACCTGCGGGCCATGGCCGAGGCGGCGGGGCTGAAGGCGCACGTGATCATCTCCCCGCACCTGGTCCGCTTCGCCGAGCGCATCCGCATCGCCGGGACCCTGATCACCGAAGAAGAGCTTTCCCAGCGCATCGACGAGGTCGAGGCCGCCAACGACAGCCAGCCGATCAGCTTCTTCGAGATCACCACGGCCCTGGCCATCCACGCCTTCGCCCAGACTCCGGCCGACCTCTGCATCGTCGAGGTGGGCCTGGGCGGCCGCTTCGACGCCTCCAATGTCTTCGCCGCGCCGGCGGTCAGCGTCATCACCCCGGTGGACTACGACCACCTGGAGATGCTGGGCCCGGAGCTGGCCAAGATCGCCTGGGAGAAGGCCGGCATCATCAAGCGGGGCCGCCCCGTCGTCGTCGCCCGCCAGATGGACGAGGCCCTGGAGACCATCGAGGCCGAGGCGGAGGCCCTGGACGCGCCGCTGACCCTGATGGGCCGAGACATCGACGCCTATGAACAGAACGGACGCCTGATCGTCCAACTCGAGGACAGCCTGCTGGACCTGCCGCCCCCCAGCCTGTTCGGCGCCCATCAGTTCGACAACGCCGGCCTGGCGGTGGCCGCCATCCACGCCCTGGGCGATCCGCGCATCGACGAGGACGCCATCGGCCGCGGCGTCGCCTCCGCCGTCTGGCCGGGTCGCTTCCAGTCCCTGACCAAGGGGCCTCTCGCTGAGATGGCCCGCCTTCGCGGCGCCGATCTGTGGCTGGACGGGGCGCACAACCCCCACGCCGGCCGCGCCCTGGCCGACGCCATCGCCCGCCTGGCCGCCCGCGCGGCGGCGGCCAGGTCTTCGGGCGGGGTGGCGCTGG
>DASVMY010000287.1:0-1993 GCA_036384135.1 Caulobacteraceae bacterium
AGACATGCTGCTGGCGGTCGGCCTTTGCACCCAGGTCTCGCGCACCTGGGTGGTGACGCCCACCCAGGAACTGGCCGAGCTGGCTAAGCGCCACGGCGCCACGGTCATCATCCAGGAGGGTCCCGCGACCCTCAACGGCGCCTTCGCCCAGGCGATCGCCGAGGTGTCCGACAGCGCGCCCTACGACCCGGTGGCGCTGATGCCCGGCGACCTGCCCCTGCTGCAGCCCGGCGACCTCGCCGCCGCCATCCTGCTGGCGCGCACCCACGCCATGGTGCTGGCCCCCGCCCTGGACGGCGGCACCGGCCTGCTGGGATTGCGGGCTGGCGTCAACTTCCAGCCGGCCTTCGGCGCCGACAGCTTCCGCCGGCACTCGGCCATGGCTCTGGAACAGGGCCTGACCGTCGGCCTGGTGGTGGCCAGCTCGCTCAGCCGCGATGTCGATCGGCCCGAAGACCTCAGCAGTGTGCTGGAGATGGGCGCCTCCACCGTGACCAGCGCCTTCCTGCGTGACCGCCTGCAGTCTCAGTTCCGGTCGTGATGCACGCCGCCGGCGCCTTCCGCCGCGCCATCGTCATCCGCGGTCACGGCGACCGCGTGGTGGCCGACCTGGAAGACGACTTCCATCGTTTCGGCGTCACCGTCACGCATGACGGACACCGGGTCGTGCGCCTCGAGGCCCGCGCCGTCCGATATCCGTGGGCCACCTGTCTGGAGGCGCCCGCCGCGCTGGCGGCCCTGGAAGGAACGGCCCTGTCGGCGCACCCGGCCGCCCTCTTCCGCCAGGCCGACCCGCGCCTCCATTGCACCCATCTGTTCGAACTGGCCGCCCTGGCCCTCAGCCAGGCCGCCCGTGGTGACGGCGCGCGCCGCTTCGAGGCCGAGGTCACCGATTTCCAGCCTGGCCCTCCCGACGGCCGCCACACCGCCCGCCTGTTCGAAGACGGCGTCCTGGTGCTCGAATGGCGGCTGGCGGGGGACGTCATCACGCAGCCGGCGGAATATGCTGGACGTTCGGCCGCCAGCTTCGGCAGCCGCGCCCTGGCCGATTTCGAACCGGGACAGGCCGAACGGCTGATGATCCTGCGGCGCGCGGTGCAGACAGCCCGGGGACGCGGCATGGATGTGGACGCCTTCCCCACCGCCGCCGCCATGGGCCGCCGCGCGGACTGCTACTCCCTGCAACCCGCCAACGCCGCCCGCGCCCGGCGTGTCATCGGGTCGATCCGCGAATGGCCCGACCGGCAGTCCTTGCTTGCGTCGGTGAGTTCAGACTCTTCGTCCTGAACTCCGGGTGCGATCACCCAGGCCCTCCGCGCACGGTGCGAGCCTGCGACGCCTTGGATTGCTGGGCGCGGTAGGCGTCCTGCGAGAGCTTGATGATGTAGGCGTGGAGGGCGTGGGCGTCGTCCCGGGTCAACACATCGCTCCATTGCGGCATGCCCTGCTCCTTCAGCAGCCCGCCCAGCACGATGTCGTCGAAGGCCGCGTGGCTGCCTTCGCTGAGCCGCGTCAGGTCAGCCGAGCCAGTGCGCGGCAGATTCACGTGGCATTGGACGCAGTTGGCCTCGAACAGGCTCCGTCCCCTGTCGATCACGGCGGCGGAGGCGGTCTGGGCCGGCGGCGGAGGGACCGGTTCGATGGGTGGCAGGCGCGGCGGTTTCGGCGTCGCTGCCCCATCCAGTCGAAAGACCAGGATCCGGCCCATGTTGCCGTATTGATAGGCGGCGTTTTCGGGATGCGGCAGGTACCACAGCCCTCCGCCCGCCGCCGCCATCACCGCCACATACTGCACCCCGTCCACGGCGTAGGTCATGGGCGCGGCGATGATCGACGAGCCGGTGTCGATTTCCTTCAACAGCCGGCCTGAACGGGCGTCGTAGGCGCGCAGGCGCCCGTCGGCCGAGCCCTGCAAGACCAGGTCGCCGCCGGTGGCCAGGACGCCGGCGTGATCCCACCAGCCGATGGTCGGGACCTGCCACACCGTCCGGCC
>DASVMY010000288.1:0-10105 GCA_036384135.1 Caulobacteraceae bacterium
CGGCCGCCAGCGCAACTCGCCCACCGGCGGCGCCGCGAAGGGCACGCCCAGGAACGACTCGACGCCGGCCGACTTCACCACGCCCTCGACGTCGCCGGCCTGGGTGTGGACGACCGGCGCCGCCCACGCCGGCGCCGATCCGAAAGCCGCCGCCAATGACAAGACCGCGGCCCACGCCAGCATCCGGTTGCGCATCATCCGACCCCGTTTTCACGGCCATCCTAGCGCCCTCCGCGCCCAGGGTCTTGTCCTGCAGCGCACCCCGAGTTGGCCGGCCACCGGGTCCCACCGTCCTCTGCCCCGCCTTCTGCCACGTCCGTGGGCGCCGATCGCCCTCAGGCGCCCAACATCTTCTCCCCCAGCATCTTCTCCAGGGTCGCCAGCTCGTCCGCCTCCCGCGCCGGCTTGTCCCAGCGGATGCGGTTGATGCGCGGAAAGCGCATGGCCACCCCGGACTTGTGCCGCGTGGAGCGCTGCAGCCCCTCGAACGCCACCTCCAGCACCAGGCCGAACTCGCGGTCGGCGCGCACCGACCGCACCGGCCCGAACCGCTCGGTGGTATGGTCGCGCACGAACTTGTCGAGCAATTTCAGCTCCTCGTCGGTGAAGCCGAAATAGGCCTTGCCCACCGGCGTCAGGGCCCAGACCCCCTCGGCGTCCTGCTTCCACACCCCGAAGGTGTAGTCGGAATAGAAGCTGGAGCGCTTGCCGTGCCCGCGCTGGGCGTACATCAGCACCGCATCGATCAGCCGCGGGTCGCGCTTCCACTTGAACCACGGCCCTTTGGGCCGCCCCGCCTCATAGGTCGAGGTCCAGCGCTTCAGCATCAGGCCCTCGGAGACCTGGGGATCTCCGCTCGGCGGATCGGCGCGCAGGGCGGCCAACTGGTCCCAGGTCTCGAAGGGCTGCATCGGCGACAGGTCGATCCGGGCCGATGCGGCCTCGGCCACGAAGGCTTCCAGCCGCGCTCGCCGCTCGCTGAACGGCAGGGCGCGCAGGTCGGCCTCGCCCTCCAGCAGCAGATCGTAGGCCCGGATCCCGGCCGGGTAGGCGGCCAGCATTTTGGCGTCCACGGTCTTGCGGTTCAGCCGCTGCTGCAGGTCGCCGAAGGGTGCGACGGCGCCGTCCCGCATCACCAGCAGCTCGCCGTCGATGACGCCCTCGTAGTTCAACGCCGCGACCACGTCTGGAAAGGCGCCGGAGATGTCGTCGCCGGCGCGGCTGAACAGCCGTCGCTGGCCCCGCTCGCTCACCGCCTGGATGCGGATGCCGTCCCACTTCCACTCGGCGGCGTAGTCATCCGGATCGAGCCTGGCGAAGTCCGCCGCCTCGTCGATGGCCTGGGCCAGCATCACCGGCCGGAACCGCCCCGGCGCGTCGGCGGATGGCCGCTCGCTGCGCCCCTCCAGCCAGGCGAACAGGTCCGCGTAGGGTGGTCTGAGCGCGTGCCAGACCTCCTCGACCTCGGCCAGCGAGACACCCCCCAGGTCCGCCGCCGCCTGCTTGGCCAGCCGGGCCGACAGCCCCACCCGCAAGCCGCCGGTGAGCAGCTTCAGCAGCGCCCAGCGCCCGTCGGGGTCCAGGGCGTCCAGCCAGCCCTCGATCAGCCCCTGCACGGCGCCGCGCGGGGCGAGAGACAGGGCGTCCACCACCTCCGACAGCTCCGGCTGGCGGTTGGCGCCGGCCTTGGCGGGCCAGACCAGGGCCACGGTCTCGGCCAGGTCGCCGACATAGTCATAGGACCAGGCGAACAGCACCGGGTCCATCCGCGCCTCCACCGCCCTGCGGATGGCGGCCGGCTTGGCGGCGCTGAAGCTCAGGGTCCCGGTCAGCGCCGCCAGCGCCCAGCCGCGGTCCGGGTCGGGGGTTTCCTTCAGGAAGTCCCGCGTCAGGGTCAGCTTGGCGTTGCGCGACGCTGTCAGGGACAGCCGGTCGAGCAGGTGGGCGAAGGCGCGCATCCAGCAGATATAGGCCCAAACCGAAGCGGGCGGATCCTCGCGCCGCCGCTGTGGTCAACGTCGTTTCAACCGGGTAGCGTTTGGTCAGGGTTGGGGGAGGCGCATGCGTATCGTTTCGGGTCTCGTCTTGGCCTTGGTGCTCGCCTGCGCCGCGCGCCCCAGCCAGCGGGCCGTGGCCGCGGACAGCGCCGCCCCCGGGAACGCAACCTCGGCCGCCACGGCGGGGCCGGACTATTCCTGGGTCGACAAGCTGCCGCGCCAGACCGGCCAGATCGACCTTGGCGCGGCCAAGGCCAAGCTGAACCTCGGCGACGGCTACTACTTCCTGGGACCCAGCGAATCCCGCCGCGTGCTGACCGAGCTGTGGCGCAATCCGCCGGGCTCCGCCGACGGGGTGATGGGGATGATCTTCCCCAGGAACTCCGGCCCCCTGGACAACGGCGCCTGGGCCGCCGTGGTCACCTACGAAGACGCCGGCTATGTCTCCGACGCCGACGCCGCCAAGATCGATCCGCCCAAGCTCCTGGAACAGCTGCGCAAGGGCGAGGCTGCGGAAAACGAGCAACGCAGGAAGGCCGGCTACGACCCCGTCCACCTGGCCGGCTGGGCCGAACCGCCAAGCTACGACGCCGCCTCCCACTCCGCCGTCTGGGCCCGCGATATCGCCTTCGCCGACCGGCCCCAGCACACCCTGAACTACGGCATCCGTATCCTCGGCCGCCACGGCGTGCTCAGCCTGGACATCATCGCGCCCCTGGCGTCGCTGCCGCAGGTCAACCAGGTGTCGGCCCAGGTACGCCAGTTGGCGGCCTACGATCCGGGCTCGCGCTACGCCGACGTCGACAAGTCGCACGACAAGATGGCCGCCTATGGCGTCGCCGGCCTGATCGCGGCGGGGGTGGGGGTGGCCGTGGTCAAGAAGCTCGGCTTCCTGGCCGTCCTGCTGCTGTTCGCCAAGAAGGGCTTCGTGCTGATCGCCGCGGCGGCGGCGGGGCTGTTCGCTCGCTTCCGCAGCTTCTTCGGCAACCTGTTCGGCAAGAAGCCGGGTCCGCCGCCGCCGGGCTCCAGCGGCGGCGGACCCCAGATCGTCACCTAGGCCGATGGCGGCCGGGGCTTTGGCGCGGGGCGACCCCGCCGTGCAATCAGCCAGCCGATCGGCGCGATCACGATCACGAAAGGCAGAATGTAGCTGGCGATGGTCAGCAAGCCGGCGAACACCTCCATCATATGGCCCCAGAAGGCCCTGGACGCCGCCGCCAGGGGGGCGGTGGAACCCCGCGGCGCCACCGCCCCGTTGGGCTCATAGGCGATGCTCAGGGTCTGCATCGCCACCCGGTCCTGCATGTCCTGCAGCGAGGAGGCCTGGGCGTTGAGGTCGTTCTGGACCTGGGTGATCTCCTGCTCGACGGCCAGGCTGTCGTCCAGGTGGCGCATGCGCCTGGCCAGCAATTCCTTCAGCCGCGCCTCCTCCTCGGCCCGGGTCTTCTGCCCGGCCTGGGTGTCGCCGATGGCGCGGGCCAGGTCCTCGCTCTGGGTCCCAGACTGCAGGATCCGCCCGCCGGCGTCCTTGACGTCCGCCTCGGCCCGGCCGCGGAAGGCCCGCATCCAGGCCGGGGTGGCGCGCAGGTCCAGGGTGGCGCTCTCGTCGTCCTTGCCTTCGGACTGGGCCTGCGCGCCCACCACCTGGCACTGGTTGGGGCCAGCCCGCTCACAGGCTTCCTGGTGGCTTTCCATCAGCGGCCGCACTTGGTCCGACGGCAAGGCCAGGTCCAGATGGTAGGCCATGGCCAGCATCGGCGCTCTGGGCGTCGGCGGCGGGGCGTCGCTGGCCGTGGTCGTCTTGGCGCTGTCGCCCGGCGTGGCGTCGGCGCTGGCGGTGGGCTGGCCGCCGCCGGCGTTGTCCGCCGGTCTTTTGTCGCACGCGGCCAGGGCGGTCAGGGATACGGCAGCCAACAGGAGAAGGACTCGTTTCATCACGCGTTCCTCACGGTTTGATCACGCCCCCGTGATCAAAAGATCACGGCTCTGTGAGCTCCGCAAGGGCCGTCTTCACGCCCGATTGGGAGTTCAATCTTCCTCGTCTTCATAGCCGACGATGGCCAGGGCGCGGGCCTTCAGGCCGTTCAGTCCGGCCCAGCGGGCCAGGGCCTCCTCGCGGCCGTGGGTGATCCAGACCTCCGGCGGGCGCAGTTCGGCCAGGGTCCCGGTCAGTTCGTCCCAGTCGGCGTGGTCGGAGAGGATCAGGGGCAGTTCGACGCCCCGCTGGCGGGCGCGGGCGCGGATACGCATCCAGCCCGAGGCGAAGGCGCCCACCGGATCGGGAAACCGCCGCGACCAGCGGTCGGCCAGGGCCGAGGGCGGGGCGATGATGATCTGGCCGGCGAACTGGGCCTTGCTCTCGGTGGTGGCCGGCTTCAGTGGACCCAGGTCGACGCCGAACCCTTCATAGAGGGCGTTCAGCCGCTCCAGGGCGCCGTGGACATAGATCGGCGCGTCCCAGCCGGCCTCGCGCAGCAGGCGGATCACCCGCTGCGCCTTGCCCAGGGCATAGGCGCCGACGATGTGGCTGCGCTCGGGGAACTGGGCCACCGAATGCAACAGGCTGGCGATCTCGCCGGCGTCGTCGGGGTGGCGGAACACCGGCAGGCCGAAGGTGGCCTCGGTGATGAAGACGTCGCAGGGGACCGGCTCGAACAGGGCGCAGGTGGGGTCGCGCCGGCGCTTGTAGTCGCCGCTGGCGACCATGGTCAGGCCCTTCCAGCGCACCACCACCTGGGCCGAGCCCAGCACATGGCCGGCGGGGACCAGGCTCACCGCCACCCCGTCCCGCTCGATGACCTCGCCATAGGCCATGGGCCGCACCTGGCCGGCAAAGCCCTCGCCGTGGCGCGCGGCCATGATCGCCAGGGTCTCCGGCGTGGCGGCGACGTTGGCGTGGCCGGCGCGGGCGTGGTCGGAATGACCATGGGTGATCACCGCCCGGTCCACCGCCCGCACCGGGTCGATGTAGAAGTCTCCCGGCGGGCAGTAGAGCCCGCCCGGCCGAGGGCAGAGGAGGTCTTCGGGCTTGATCACGATTTACATATAGAGCCGGTTTCGCGACCCTGCGTCATGTCCCTATAAGGCGAGCATGGACGACACGCCCATCGACCTGAAGACCCTGGCCGACGCCATGACCCAGGGAACGCCGCAGTCCGCGGCGCTCGGCTTCGAGTTCGTCTCGATAGAGCCGTGTGTCGGGGTGCTGAAGGTGAACTGGCGCGAGGACCTGGTGGGCGACCCGGATACCGGGGTGATCGCCGGCGGGGTGATCACCACCCTTTTGGACCACGTCTGCGGCTTGTCGGTGAAGGCGGCCAAGGCGGACTTCAGCGGCACGGCGACCCTGGACCTGCGCATCGACTACATGCGCCCGGCCCAGCCGCGGCGGGCCATCTTCGGCCGCGCCCACTGCTACAAGGTCACCCGTTCCATCGCCTTCGTGCGGGCCAGCGCCTACGAAGACGACCCGGACGACCCCATCGCCACCGCCCAGGGCGCCTTCGTCCTCACCGGCGCGCCCTCCGTGACGGCCACAAAGTCATGAGCCAGGCCCGTTCCGAGCGGCTGGCCGCCATGATGGCGTCGGTGCCCTACATGCGGTTCTTGGGCATGACGGCCGAGCTGGCCGGCGACGAGATGACCGCCATCCTGCCGTTCGCCCCGCACCTGGTCGGCAATGTCATGATCCCCGCCCTGCATGGCGGCGTTCTGGGGGCCTTCCTGGAGATGACCGCCCTGGCGCAGCTCTCCGTGCGTGAACCCCTGCGGCGGATGCCCAAGACCATCGACGTGACCATCGAATACCTGCGTCCCGGCCGCGCCCTGACCACCTACGCCCGCGCCGATGTGCGCAAGCTGGGCCGGCGGATCGCCAACGTCCATGTGGAAGCCTGGCAGGACAACCGCGCTTCGCCGGTGGCGGCCCTGCGCGGGCATTTCATGCTGAGCGGCGAAGGCTAAGCCGCCTTATCTCGCCGTATAGACGTCGCATCCCTCTGGCGCCGGACCTTTGCGCGCCCTGGCCAGTTCGGTCTTGGCCGCGGCCAGGTCGGCCTTGAAGACCGGATCCGCATGCTCCCGCGCCACCATCGCCGAAGCTAGCAGCCGGCCGGCCTCGACGTCGCTCTCGTAGTGGACGCCGCAGATCGCCCGGCTCTCGCCGAAGTCGCGGCCGTTCTCCATCAGGGTTTCGGCCCGGTCCGGCGCGATCTCCGACAGCACCATCGCCCACGACCAGCCGATCATGGAGTGGCCCGAGGGGTAGGAGCCGTTGGTGGCCATCCAGCTCTCCCGCTTGACGCAGATCGGCTTGTCGTTGCCGATCATCGGGCGCGGCCGCGCGTAATGGTCCTTGGGCGGATCACCGGTGTCGCGGACGTCGTACTGCAGCTTGAGCAGGAGCTTCAGGAGCCTGGGGGTGGCGGGGCCGAGGCGCGCGCTGGCGGCGCAGGAAAACCGCTGCAGCACGCCGCTCCTCAGGTCGGCGTCGCGGGCCGCCAGGGTCCAGCGGGGTGATCCTTGCAGGCCGCGTGTCTCCTCGAACCGCGCCTGGTCCGCCTGGCCCGCCAAGCTTTGCGGCGTCGGCGGCGGGCCCAGCAGGGCGACGCCGTCCAGGGCCCCCTGGGGCAGATAGCCCTTGGCGGTCAACCAGTCGGCTTGGCCCGGCTGGGTGACGACGGCCGCCGCCTGCTTGGCGAACCCGGTCTGCCAGGCTGCCCCGGCCAGCGCCAAGGCGCCCATGAGACCCGCCGCCGTCCACCGCCTCATCCGCATCACCGCTTACCCCTCAGGAGCCTCGATCGTCCGCATACGACGCAAAGAACGCCAACTCCAGCCTGGCGTCTCTTAGCGAAGCACCGTCTTGCCGTTCTTGATCACGGTGGCGCCCCGGGCCTTCACCCGCGCCTCGAAACTGACCGTCTTGCCGTCGATCCACAGGTCCACGGTGATGGTGTCGCCCGGGAACACCGGGGCGGAAAACCGCGCCTCGTGGCTGAGGATCTGGTCGGGATCGAAGTCGGTAACCCCCTCCAGCACCGCCCGGCAGGTAATGCCGTAGGTGCACAGGCCGTGCAGGATCGGCCGCGGGAAGCCGGCGAGTTTGGCGATGCCGGGATCGGAGTGCAGCGGATTGCGGTCGCCGTTGAGGCGATAGAGCAGGGCCTGATCGGGGCTGGTGGTGAAATCCAGCGACTTGTCCGGCGCGCGGGCGGGAACCTGGTGCGGCTCTGGGGCGCCCTCCGCCGGGCCGCCGAAGCCGCCGTCGCCGCGGGCGAACATCGAGCCGGTCAGGGTGGCGACCTTTTCGCCCTTGTCGTTAGTCCAGACGGTCTCGTTGATCACCACCGCGCCCTTGTCCTTGCCCTTGTCATAGGCGCCGACGGTGCGGCCGGTGGCGGTGTAGGTCCCTTCGGCGCGCAACGGCTGGTGCAGCTCCACCTTCTGTTCGCCGTGCACCACCATCATGAAATTGATCTGGCTGGGCCGGTGGCCGGGCGGCAGGTCCGGGGCGGGCCCGGTGTTGCGCCCGGCGCCCGAGGCCAGCACCGTGGCGGCGGTAGGGACCACCTTGAGGCCCCGCTCATAGACAAAGGCCAGCTCGGTCTCGTTCATCGGATCGGCGCCCAGGCCGATGCCCAGGGCGTAGAGGATGACGTCCTTGTCGCCGTAGGTGAAGGTCCGCGGCGCGGTCTTCTGGTCGAGAATGTCCGGATAGAAAATGGCCATGAAAATGCGTCTCCTCGTTGTTATGGCGGCAATGAGGGGGCCAGCCGGGCCGTGACGCAAGAGCGGCCAAGCCGTCAGGGAGCCCCGAAGCCGTCTTCGCGGCGGCGACGGTCTTGCGCTTCGGCCGGTCTTGCACTTCGATTGCCGGTGCGGTCATCATCGGCTAGAAGGCCGCCCCATCCGGCCTTCAGCGGCGACCCCGCCGGCCCTTTTCTCCTGGACCTAGAGCTCTTAATGGCAACGCCCGCCCCGACCGACACCGCGCAAATCACCGGCTCGGTGCTGTTCTATTCCCAGCCCGAACCGCTCAACAGCGAAACGCACGGCAAGATCGGCCTGCGCCGCCTGGACCGGCCCTTCTCCTTCGCGGCCAAGACCCACGTCGTGCCGCTGACCGTCACGGAATTCCCGGTGGCGGCGCTGAGCTATCCGGTGATCTTCGCCGGCGACAAGTACCAGCCCCTGGCCGTCATGGGCATCAATCAGGAAGATAACCTGTTCATCCAGGCCGACGGGTCCTTCGTGGTCGGGGCCTACATCCCCGCCTACATCCGCCGCTACCCCTTCGTCCTGGCCAACGATTCGCAGAATTCGCAGCTGGTGGTGTGCATCGACCGCGCCGCCTCGATGCTGGGCGAGCTGCCGGACCTGGCCTTCTTCGACGCCAAGGGCCAGCCCACCGAATACACGCAAGGCTGCATCCAGTTCTGCAACGACTTCGAAGCCGAGGCGCGGCGTACGGAATCGTTCTGCAACCTGCTGCGGGAACTGGACCTGTTCGAGGTCCGCAAGGCTAATTTCACCCCCACCAACCCCGACGGGTCGGCCGGTGAGCCCCAGCAGATCGCCGAATACTTCGCCGTCTCCGAGGAGAAGATGAAGGGCCTCTCGGACGCCAAGTTGCGCGAGCTGTTCGACAACGGCGCCCTGCCGCAGATCTACGCGCACCAGAACTCCCTGCTGGGCTGGGACCGCCTGATCGCGCTTGCCATCGCCCGCCAGCAAAACCAGCTGGTCGCCGCGAACCTCAACTAGAGGTCAGGTTCCACGACTCTAGCAAAGCGCCGGCCGCAGCCGCGGCCGGCGTTTTTTTGTCCTTCTCCCGCTGGGCGGCGAGTGGGGGAACGGTTACCCCGCTGCGGCGTCCATGGCCTTGGCCATGGTCACATCCAGGTCACTCACGCCGTCGGCGTCATGCGTCGCCAACAGCACCTCGACGCGGTTGTAGACATTGAACCATTCGGGGTGGTGGTCGAGCTTTTCGGCGGCCAGGGCCACGCGGGTCATCCAGCCGAATGCGGCGTTGAAGTCCTTGAACTTGAAGGTCTTGACGATGGCGTCGCGGCCGTCGGCGGCGGTCCAGCCTGACGAACCGTGGTCGGAAAGCTGCGCCAGGGCGGCGGCCGCGCCGATCTTCGCGGGCCGGGTCACGCGGCGGCCGTGGCGACGGCGGGGAAGGTCAGGCCGGTGATCCGTTGCAGGTCGTCCAGGGCTTGGGCCTCGGTGACCACCTTGATCGCCCGCATGCCCAGCTGCGCCGCCGGCTTGCAGTTCACCCCCAGGTCGTCGAGGTAGACGCAGGCGTTGGCTTCGACCTTCAAGGCCTCGCACATCATCTGGTAGATGCGCGGGTCGGGCTTGCGCACCCCGGCCTTGGAGCTTTCGATGACCAGATCGAACTGGGTCATGATGCCGGCGGCCTTGGACGCGCCCTCGGCGGTGGCCGACATGCCGGGGCCGTGGCCCTGGGCCATGTTGTTGGTGATGCAGCCGACCTTGTAGTGGAGCTTGCAGGTCTTCAGGGCCTCGACCATCCGGGGCCGCACGTCGCCCGACAGCAGGGGCAGGACGTCGGCGCCGCGCACCGGGTGGCCCAGGGTGGTAGACTCCTCCAGGAACTTGAGGTCGAAGCCATGGCGATCGATTTCCGCCCGCTCGAACAGTGCCCAGGCGTTGTCGTCGGGGTTGGTGGCGTTGACGGTGCGGATCAGGTCCTTTGGCAGGCCATGCTGAACCTCGTAGCGGTTGAACGCCTCGAACGGCGAGGTCGTGAACACACCGCCGAAATCCCAGATCACCGCCTCTATGGTCACGCCTTGTCCCCGGTCCTATGAAAAGTCGCGCGACGCTAGAGACCGAAGGGTCTTGGCGCAACTGCAAGGATAAGTGGCACAGTTGAATCGATTCGTCCCACACGCGTCCTACGCCGACGGACCTCACGATTTCGCTATCGGCCTGAGGCCGATAGCGCCGGAGGCCTGGCTGGAAGGCGGCGGGCCCGACCCCGCGGTCCGCAAGGACGCCCTCTTCGCCGCCGCCCCGGCCTTGGTCTGGGGCGAGATCGAAGGCTCGCGGCCGGGCCAGGCGGAGGTGCTGGC
>DASVMY010000289.1:0-32723 GCA_036384135.1 Caulobacteraceae bacterium
CCCCCGCCACCACGGCGGCGGCCCTGGCGCGCCTGATCGCCCAGCGCGCGGCGCGGGGCGAGGCGCCGCTCACCTTCGCGGTGGTGTTCCCCTTTTCCATGCACAACTACGCCCTGCGCTACTGGCTGGCCCAGGCGGGGATCGATCCGGACCGCGACGTGCGCCTGGTGGTGACGCCGCCGCCGCGGATGGTCGAGCAACTGCGGGCCGGCGAGGTGGACGGGATCTGTGTCGGCGCGCCGTGGAGTTCGGTGGCGGTTCTGGACGGCCTGGGAAAGATCGCCTTCTGGACCTCGCAATTCTGGCCGGCCGGCCCGGACAAGGTGCTGGGCGTGGCGGAGGCCTTCGCCGATCGCGACCCGCCGCGGCTACAGGCCCTCCTGCGCGCCCTGGTCCAGGCCCAGGCCTGGGCGGACGAGCCGGGCCATCGCGCCGAGCTCACCGAACTGCTGGCGCGGCCCGACCATGTGGGCGCGGCGGCGGCGGCGATCGCCAGGGCCCTGGATCGAGAGCTGGTCTTCCATCGGGACGGCGCCGGCCTGCCGCGCCTGGAACATGCGCGGTGGCTGCTGGGGCAGATGCGCCGGTGGAACCAGATCGACGATTCGGTCGATCAACGAGCCCTGGCCGCCAGGGTCTATCGGCCCGACCTGGCCCGCGGCGCCCTGGCGGCGTTCGCGGCCGCCGAGACCGCCAAGCCCGCGCCCCTGTTCGATGGCCAGGCTTTCGACGCGGGGTTGAACGCCTAGTTTCTGGCCACGGCCCGAGGCAGCTGCTCGTGAAATAGGCGGATCGGCCAGTGCGCCGCCATCGCAACGCACAACAGGGATGACAATCCCGATGCTGCAGTGCGTCATGGGGCTGGACCCACGGACAATGACGTTCGCGGCTGTCGAGACGATCGCTCGGATGCGGTCACCTTCAGCGGCGCAGGCGCCGCTCTCGCACACGCCACTCGAGGTCCCGATGCTGAACCGTTCATTCCTGAAGGCCGGCCACACGCCGACCCTGTTCGCCGCCTTCCTCTATTTCGACCTGAGCTTCATGGTCTGGGTGCTGCTTGGCCCCTTGGGCGTCGCCATCGCCAGGGACCTGCACCTGAGCCCGGCCCAGAAGGGGCTGATGGTCGCCGTGCCGCTGCTCTCCGGCGCCTTCCTGCGCCTGGTCAACGGCGTCCTGGTCGACCACATCGGGCCCAAGACCACGGGCGTCTTCTCCCAGATCGTCGTGCTCGCCGGCCTCCTGCTGGCCTGGTTCCTGGGCGTGCACAGCTACAGCCAGGTGCTGATCCTGGGCGTGGTCCTGGGTGTCGCCGGCGCCTCCTTCGCCGTGGCGCTGCCCCTGGCCTCCCGCTGGTACCCGCGGGAGTATCAAGGCTTGGCGCTGGGCATCGCGGGGGCCGGCAATTCGGGCACCGCCCTGGCCGCCCTCTTCGCCCCCACCCTGGCCAAGGCGCTGGGCTGGAACGCGGTGATCGGCCTGGCCGCCATCCCGTTGGCGATCGCCCTGGCGGTCTACCTCATCCTGGCCAAGGACGCCCCGGATCGCCCCGCGCCCAAGCGCTTCGTCGAGTATCTCGACGTGCTGAAGACCGCCGACGCCTGGTGGCTGATGTTCCTCTACAGCGTCACCTTCGGCGGCTTCTCGGGCCTGTCTTCGTCCCTGACCATCTACTTCAACTCCGAATACAAGCTGGACCCGGTGATCGCCGGCTTCTTCACCGCCGGCTGCGTGTTCGCCGGCTCGATGCTCCGGCCGGTGGGCGGGGCCCTGGCCGACCGCTTCGGCGGTATCCGGACCCTGATGGTGGTCTACGGCCTGGCGGCCCTGGGCCTGATCGTCGCCAGCTTCCACATGCCCGCGGCGTCCACGGCCCTGATGGTCATCCTGTTCGCCATGGGCGCGCTGGGGGCCGGGAATGGCGCGGTGTTCCAGCTGGCGCCGCAGCGTTTTCGCAAGGAGATCGGCGTCGTCACCGGCCTGGTGGGCGCCATGGGCGGGGTCGGCGGTTTCTATCTGGCCACCACCCTGGGCTTCGCCAAACAGGCGACCGGGTCCTACCAGGCCGGCTTCCTCGGCTTCGCGGCCATGGCGGTCGTGGCCCTGCTTGCCCTGGCTGGCCTGAGGGGCCACTGGCGCGCCCGCTGGCCGAGCCTCGCTGGCGCCGGCGCCGGCGCCGAATCCGTCCCGGTTCGGGTTTGAGGGCTTGATGATGACCGAGAAGCTTGTCGTCATCGGCAACGGCATGGCCGGCTGCCGGGCCGTCGAAGAGATCCTGGCGCGCGACCCCGGGCGCTACGAGATCACCATCTTCGGCGCCGAGCCGCGGGTGAACTACAACCGCATCATGCTCTCCCCGGTCCTGGCCGGGGAGAAGACCTTCGACGACATCGTCATCAATGACGCCGCCTGGTACGCCGATAACGGCATCGTCCTGCACGCCGGCCGCGCGGTCCTGGCCATCGACCGGGCCCGCAAGGTGGTCGAGGCCGAGGGCGGCCTCAGCGTTCCCTACGACAAGCTGATCCTGGCCTGCGGTTCAGACCCCATCCGCCTGCCGTTGCCAGGCGCCGACCTCAAGGGCGTGGTCACCTTCCGCGACCTGGACGACGTTGGCGAGATGGTGCGCGCCGCCGACGTGGGCGGCGAGGCGGTGGTGATCGGCGGCGGTTTGCTGGGGCTGGAGGCCGCCTACGGCCTGGCCCGGCGCGGCATGAAGGCCACCGTCGTCCACCTGATGGACGTGCTGATGGAGCGCCAGCTCGACAGCGCCGCCGGCTTCCTGCTCACCCAGGCTCTCACCGAGCGGGGGGTGGAGACGGTGCTGTCGGCCCAGTCGGAAGCCATCCTGGGCCAGGACGGCGTCGTCAGCGGGCTAAAGCTGAAGGACGGCCGCGTCCTGCCCTGCTCGATCCTGGTGATGGCGGTGGGCATCCGGCCCAACACCGCCCTGGCCACGGCGGCGGGCCTAGCCACCGGGCGCGGCGTCATCGTCGACGACCAGATGCGCACCGACGATCCGGCCATCTACGCGGTGGGCGAATGCGCCGAGCACCGAGGGATCGCCTACGGCCTGGTGGCGCCCATCTGGGACATGTGCCGCACCCTGGCGGGCGCCCTGACCGGCGACGCCGGGGCGGCCTACGCCGGCTCCCATCTGTCCACGCGGCTGAAGGTCTCCGGCGTCGACGTGTTTTCGGCCGGCAACTTCGCCGGCGGCGAGGGCTGCGAGGACATCGTGTTCCGCGACGCCGGGCGCGGGGTCTACAAACGGGTGGTGCTGGCGGGCGGCAAGGTGACCGGGGCGGTGCTGTTCGGCGATGCGGCCGACGGCGGCTGGTACTTTGACCTGATGCGCCAGGCCGCGGACGTCACCGCCATCCGCGAAACCCTGATCTTCGGCCAGGCGATCACGGAGGGCCTGTCGGGCCTGGACCCTAGTTCGGCCGTTGCGGCCATGGCCGACGATCAAGAGATCTGCGGCTGCAACGGCGTGTGCAAGGGCCAGATCACCAGCGCCATCGCCAGCCAGGGCCTGACCACCCTGGACGCCGTGCGGGGGGTGACCAAGGCCTCGGCTTCCTGCGGCTCCTGCACGCCGCTGGTGGAGAAGCTGCTGAAGCTGACCCTGGGCGACGGCTTCCAGGCCCAGACCGGCCCGGCGGCGGTCTGCAAATGCACCCACCACGGCCACGACCCGGTCCGCCGCGCCATTGTGGCGCAGGAGCTGAAGTCGATGCCGGCGGTGATGCAGGCGCTGGAGTGGACCACTCCCGACGGCTGCGCCTCCTGCCGCCCGGCGCTGAACTACTATCTGCTCTGCGCCTGGCCCGGCGACTACCGCGACGACAAGCAGTCGCGCTTTATCAACGAGCGCGCCCACGCCAACATCCAGAAGGACGGCACCTACTCCGTCGTGCCGCGCATGTGGGGCGGCATGACCACCCCGGCCGAGCTGCGCGCCATCGCCGACGTGGCCGACAAGTTCGCCATCCCCGCCGTCAAGGTCACCGGCGGCCAGCGCATCGACCTGCTGGGGGTCAAGAAGGACGACCTGCCCGCCGTCTGGGCCGATCTCAACGCAGCCGGCATGGTCTCCGGCCACGCCTACGCCAAGGGCCTGCGCACGGTGAAGACCTGTGTCGGCTCCGAGTGGTGCCGGTTCGGGACCCAGGATTCCACCGGCCTTGGCATCCGGCTGGAGAAGTTCATGTGGGGTTCCTGGACCCCGGCCAAGGTCAAGCTGGGCGTCTCCGGCTGCCCGCGCAACTGTGCCGAAGCCACCTGCAAGGACGTCGGCGTGGTCTGCGTCGACAGCGGCTACGAAATCCACGTCGGCGGCGCCGCCGGCCTGCACATCCGCGGGACCGAGGTGCTGACCAAGGTCGCCACCGAGGACGAGGCGGTGTGGACCATCTGCGCCCTGGTCCAGCTCTACCGCGAGCAGGGCTGGTACCTGGAGCGGATCTACAAGTGGATGGACCGGGTCGGCCTGGCGGCGATCCAGGACGCCCTGGCGGACGACGCCGACCGCCGGGCGCTCTACGACCGCTTCGCTTACTCCCAGCGGTTCTCGCGCATCGACCCCTGGGCCGAGCGCGTCGCCGGCCGCCACGCCGAAGAATTCAACCCCCTGAGCCGCCGCCTGGAGTTCGCCCCCGCATGAGCGTCCTTGTGAAGGAGCCCGCCATCATCTGGACCGATGTGGGCGCTGTCACCGACATCCCGCGCCGCGGCGCCCGCCGCGTGCCCAGCCCGCTCGGCGATATCGCCGTCTTCCGCACCGGTGACGGCGAGGTCTTCGCCCTGATGGACGTCTGTCCGCACAAGGGCGGGCCGCTCAGCCAAGGCATCGTCCACGGCCGGTCGGTGACCTGTCCCCTGCACGGCCGGGTGATCGAACTGGCCACCGGCGAGGCGACCGGCGCGGACCGCGGTTCCGGCTGCGCGCCCGTGGTCCCCCTGGAGGTGCGCGAGGGCCGTCTGCTGCTGGGCCTGGCGAGCCGATAGGTCATGGCTGACGGCTCCACCGCCTCCGCCGTCCACACCACCTGCCCCTACTGCGGGGTGGGCTGCGGGGTGACCGGTCGGGCGAGTGGGGGACGAGACCTAGCCATCAGCGGCGACACCCTGCACCCCGCCAACCAGGGCCGGCTCTGCTCCAAGGGTGCGGCCCTGGCCGCCACGGTGGGGCTGGAGGGCCGTCTGCTGGCCCCGATGATCGGAGAGCGGGAGGCCAGCTGGAGCGAGGCTTCCGCCCTGGTCGCCCGCCGCTTCAGCCAGACCATCGCCCGGCACGGCCCGGACTCGGTGGCCTTCTACGTCTCCGGCCAACTGCTCACCGAGGACTACTACGCCGCCAACAAGCTGATGAAGGGCTTCATCGGCTCGGGCAACATCGACACCAACTCAAGGCTCTGCATGGCTTCCGCGGTGGCGGCGCACAAGCTCGCCTTCGGCGCCGACCTGGTGCCCGGCTGCTATGAAGACCTCGACCTGGCTGACCTGGTGGTGTTCTCCGGCCACAACGCCGCCTGGACTCACCCCGTCCTCTTCCGCCGCATGGAGGCCGCCCGCAAGCGGGGCCAGCGCCACGTGGTCATCGATCCGCGCCGCACCGACACCGCCGAGGTCGCCGACCTGCACCTGCCCCTGGCCCCGCAGATGGACGTGCGGCTGTGGAACGGCCTGCTGGCCGACCTGATCCGTCGCGGCGCCATCGACCGCGAGTTCATCGGCGCCCACGTCAACGGTTTCGCCGAGGTCGAGGCGGCGCTGGGCGAGGCCGACCAGTCCCCCGCCGCCGTGGCCGCCGACTGCGGCCTCGGCCTCGCCGACCTGGAAACCTTCTTCCGCCTGTTCGCCCAGACGCCCAGGACGGTCAGCCTGTTCTCCATGGGGGCCAACCAGTCGGCCCAGGGCACGGCCAAGGGCCTGGCCATCCTCAACGCCCACCTGGCCACGGGCCGGATCGGCAAGCCCGGCGCCTGCCCGTTCTCGATCACCGGCCAGCCCAACGCCATGGGCGGCCGCGAGACCGGCGGCATGGCCAACACCCTGGCCGGCCACATGGACTTCGCCCCCGCTGACCGCGACCGCGTCGCCCGGTTCTGGAGCGCCCCCCAAACCGCCGCCAAGCCGGGCCTCAAGGCCGTGGAGATGTTCGAGGCGGTCCGCGACGGCCGCATCAAGGCCATCTGGGTCATGGCCACCAACCCCGCCGTCAGCCTGCCCGACGCGGCGCGGGTGCGTGAGGCCCTGACGGACTGCCCCTTCGTGGTGGTCTCCGACTGCATGGCGGCCAACGACACCATGGCCTTCGCCCACGTGAAGCTGCCGGCCCTGGCCTGGGGCGAGAAGGACGGCACGGTGACCAATTCCGAGCGCCGCATCTCGCGTCAGCGGGCGCTGTTGCCGGCCCCCGGCCAGGCCAAGGCCGACTGGCGGATCGTCTCCGAGGTGGCCCAGGCCATGGGCCATGCCGACGCCTTCTCCTGGCCCACCCAGCACAGCGTGTTCCGCGAATGGGCGCGCCTGACCGCTTTCGAGAACCAGGGCCGCACCCTGAACCTGAAGGGCCTCGTCGGCCTCAGCCAGGGCGGCTACGACCAGCTCGCGCCCGTCCAGTGGCCGGTGGCCGAGGACGGAGCCGGGACGCCGCGCCTGTTCACGGACGGCCGCTTCCCGACCCCCGACGGCCGCGCCACCCTGGTCCCCGTCCGCCCCGCCGGTCCCGCCGAGGCCTGCGATCCGGCCTTTCCGCTCTCCCTCAATACCGGCCGCTTGCGCGACCAGTGGCACACCATGACCCGCACCGGCCTGGCGCCGGACCTCTGGCGCCACGCCCCCGAGCCCTTCGTGGAGGTCCATCCGGACGACGCCCTGGCCGCCGGAGTGGCGGAGGGCGCCCTGACCCGGATCCAGACCGTCCGCGGCGAGGCGGTGGCTATCGCCAGGCTCACCGACCGCCAGCGCCGGGGCGGCGTCTTCCTGCCCATGCACTGGACCGACGCCTTCGCCCCGGCGGCGCGCTCCAACCCCCTGATCGCCCCCAACATCGACCCGATCTCCGGTCAGCCCGAGTTCAAGCACACCCCGGCCCGCATCCGGCCCTATCGCGAGACGTGGAAGGGCTTCCTGTTGTCGCGGGACGCCCACACGCCGCCGCGGGACCTGATCTGGCGGCGCATCCCCCAGACCGCCTGCGAGCTGCATGAGTTCGCCGGCCGCGGCGACGAGACCGAGCGCGAGCGCCTGCGCCGGGACCTGAGCGAGAGCTTGGACACGCCCGGCGATGACCTGCTGGTCTATGAGGACCCGGCCACCGGGGCGCGGCGGGAAGCCTGGCTCCGCGACGGCCGGCTGGAGCGGGTGTTGTTCACCACCACCAGCGGGGCTCTGCCGCCCCGCGCCTGGCTGGCCGACTTGTTCGAGGCGCAGACCCTGCCGCCCGACGCCCGCGCCACCCTGCTGTTCGGCCGCCCGGCCGGGCCGGTGGTCGACAAAGGCCCCACGGTCTGCGTCTGCCTGAAGGTCGGCGCCCGCACCATCGACGAGGCCGCCCAGGCCGGCGCCTGCTCCGTGGACGCCATCGGCGCCGCCACGGGGGCGGGGACCAACTGCGGCTCCTGCCGCCCCGAGATCGCGCGACGGCTGGCCGCCCTGAACCTCACCGAGGAGACGCAAGATGCCGCATGAGCTCATGCCCGGCCTGGTGCAGTTGGTCGGCGCGGGTCCCGGTCCCGCCGACCTGCTCACCGTTCGCGCCCTGCGCGCCATCGAGGGCGCCCAGGCGCTGCTCTACGACGCCCTGGTGGGCCCTGAGATCCTGGAACTCGCCCCACCGGGCTGTGTGCGCATCCAGACCGGCAAGCGCGCCGGCCGCGCCAGCATGAAGCAGCAGACCATCAACCGCCTGATGCTGCGTCTGGCCCGGCGCGGCCTGCGGGTGGTGCGGCTGAAGGGTGGCGATCCCTCCATCTTCGGGCGGGTGGGCGAGGAGAGCGCCTTCCTCAAGGCCCACGGCGTCGCCGTCGAGATCGTGCCCGGAGTCACCGCCGCCTGCGCCGCGGCCGCCCAGTTCGATTTCCCCCTGACCCACCGTGGCCTGGCCCGGCGCGTGGTCTTCACCACCGCCACGGTTCAGTCCGGCGAGCTGGTTGCCGACTGGAGCGCCGCGTCGGACCTCGAAGCGACTCTGGCGATCTACATGGGCGGCGGCGCCGGCGAGGCGCTCAGCGCCCGCCTGATCGCCGCCGGCCGCGCCCCCACCACGCCGGTCCTGGCCGTGGAGAGCGCCGGCGGGCCGCAATCGCGTCTGGCGACGGGCACGCTCGCCCAGCTTCCGCGGCTGGCGGCCTCGGTGAACGGCGGACCGGTCCTGATCGTGGTCGGCGAAGTCGCCGCCCTGGCGGGCGTGCTTCCGGCCCGGGATTCGGGCGAGGCTGATCTGGCCCTGCGCGCCTAGAGCCTGTCCCGTTTTGGTGATTCCATCAAAACGGGACCGGCTGTAGGAGCAGACGTCAGGAATCCATCGGGTTGCACACGCGCCGTCGCCCTATCCCCGGCGTCCCCGGCCACCCGGCCGAATCGGCGCCGGCCCCCGGGATGGCCTGCCGCCGGGCCCGTCGCCGGCCGGTGGCCGTCCTGACGGATGATGACCGCCGGCGTGCTTCTTCAGCGCCAGCTGCCGCTCGATGATGGCGCGGGCCCGGACATGGCGCAGGAAGGCCAGTGTCTCGGCCACATCCGCCTGCGGCGGCGGCGCCAGGCGCGCCTCCAGGGGCTGGCGCCGCGCTGCCATGGCGGCCTCGATCAGCGGCCCCCACCGCCGGTCCAGCGCCTTCAGCGCCCAGGCCGAGGCCGCCTTTTTCGAGGTGACCCGGCCGCCGTCCAGGACGTGCAGCATGCGGCAGGACAGGGTGACGAAGAAGGCCTGCAGCCAGAGCTGGCCCAGCGGCTGGCCCTCATCCAGGGCGATGCGCAGCACCTTAGCCAGGGTCTCCCGTGTCTCTGCCTTCAGGGCCTCGGCCGGGACCGGATCGATCAGTTCCGACGGCGGCGGGCCGGCCAGTACGATCCCCGCCTCCCGGGTGATCCAGCGCACAATCTGGCTGTTGTCATGCTCGGACCGGACCAGGGCCTGTTCCCCGTTGCCGAGGAAATAGAAGGGATAGACCGATGGCGGCGTCCCGCTGGTCCCCGGGTCGGCCCAGTCATCGGCGCGCGGTTCGCCCGGCGGATCGCGGGGGGCGCCGTCCTTGTGTTTCAGGATGGCGGCGGGAACATAAGATCCCTCCAGCCGCTGGGCCCAGTTGGACGGTTGGGCATGCAGCCGCGTGTGGAAGGTCTGCAGGGCGGGCAGGGCGCCTGGCCCGATGTCCTCCCGCGTGACGATCAGGAAATCGAGATCGCTGGACTCGTCAAAGTCCCCCAGGGCGAAGGAGCCCTGCAGATAGGCGCCGACGAAGTTGTCGCCCAGCGCCGTCCGTGCGCCCGTGACCAGGTCGGTCAGCACGGCGTTCAGTTCAGCGTACGGAGTCGGCGACGGATTGACCGCCAAGGCGGTCGCCCCCGCGGGGGCGGAAGGATGTGATTGGGTCATGGTGTGTTCCGGTGGCCGCGCCGGAGACGGGGCTCCAGGCGCGGCGATTGATCAGGAAGGTTCGGGTAAGGGCCGCGTCGCGACGCCCTGGTTTCTACCCGTCGATCACAATCGCCACGGAACACTCCTCTTGCGGTGGCGTGCTCTTAGCGCAAATCCTGGCATGGCGGAACAGGGTTCTGTGGCGAGGCGGCGGCATGACCTTCACCAAACACCTGCGCGAGCCGGTCATGCGCGGCGAGGTCACCTGCAGCGTGCGCATCTGGCAGCGGCCGCATGTGAAGGTCGGCGGGCGCTATCGGCTGGGCGAGGGCGCGGTCGAAGTCACCGGCCTGCGGGTGATCGGCTTCGAAGGCATCACCCCGGAACTGGCCCGGGTGTCCGGTTTCGCCGGCGTCGTCGACCTGCTGAAGACCGCCAAGCATGGGCCTGGCGAGACAGTGTATCTGGTGGAGTTCGTCTACCGGCCGGACGCGTGAGGTGGGTTGGGGCGCTCCAATGCCCAAGCTGGTTCGGTCAGCTTTCTTCCCCTGCGAGCCTGTCGCGGAACTCCCCTCCCCCTTGCGGGGAGGGGCCGGGGGTGGGGGTGCGAGCATCACCGCGGCCGATTTGTCACGAAGACTTAGGCAGTGAAATCAACAACGATTGAGCTGACACCCCGATCCCCAACCCTTCCCGCAAGGGGGAAGGGGGCTTTCAGGACGACCTGCTGAAATTCGCAACACTCCCTTTGTGGGAGAAGGAAAAGGTTGGTCACGCCCCCTAGCTCTCCACCGTGAACGTCACCCCGGCCCGCGCCTCCAGCCGCCGCACCAACGCATCGCCCATGGCCGAGGCCGTGGTCCAGCAGCCGCCGGGCGTCACCGAGCGCGACACGTCCCTGGCTAGGCAGACTGCGCTTTCGCCCAGGATCTTCGATGTCGAGCCATAGCCCGGGTCCATGTCGCCCTTCACCGCCACGCTGACCGTCCGGCCATCGGCCGCTTCACCGATGAACAGGATGTCGTAGAAGCCGGCCTCCCGCTCCTCCCTGCTGGGACCATCGCCGGGCGCTATCGGGGCGCCCATGTCGAAGCCAGGGCCGGGGGACGCGCCGTCCTTGGGCGGGCCGTCGATCATCATCAGCTCGTCGTACTTGAGGTCCTTGCCCCAGGGGTGACCGAGCAGGAAGTTCGACCGATGCACCGCCTTGGTGTTGATCGCCGACATCATGAACGGCGCCACCCACGAGCCGGTGACGGTGTCCTCATAGACCTTCTCCTCCGGTTGGGGCGGACCCTGGAAGCCGGGGGTCAGGGCGAAGGGGTTGGCCAGCAGGGCGCCGATGGCGGGGTCCTTCTGAACGGCGGCCATGGTGGCCATGCCGCTGGCCATGGTGCCGCCGGAGAGGCCGCCGCGCATGCCCCGGACCCGCCCGCGCACACGTGGAACCGGGGCCCCGAACGCCTCCATCGCCCGCTTCTCCAGGACCATCACCCCCAGGTCGAAGGGGATGGAGTCGAAGCCGCAGGAGAACACGATCCGCGCCCCGGACGCCTTGGCCGCCGCCTCGTGCAAGGGGATCATGGCCGCGATCCAGTTGGACTCGCCGGTGAGGTCCACATAGTCCGTGCCGGCCGCCGCGCAGGCGCCCACCAGGGGCGCGCCATAGAGCTGGTAGGGTCCGACCGTGGTGATGATCACCTTGGTCCGCTTCACCATGGCGTTCAGCGAGGCGGGATCGGCCGCGTCGGCCACCACCAGCGGCAGGCTGGCCGGCGCGCCGATCAAGCTGCGCACCTCCTCCAGCTTGGCCTGGCTGCGGCCGGCCATGGCCCATTTGAGGTCGCCGGACGCGCCATAGGTCTTCAGCAGATGCTCGGCCACCAGCCGGCCGGTGTAGCCGGTGGCGCCATAGACGATGACTTCGAACTCGCGCGCGTCGGCCATGGCCGCAGCCTCCCTATGTGTTTGCTGACCCCAGCATCTGCCATAAGTTTACGATGTAAGCTACCAGAAATCGTCCGGGGGAAGAGAAGGACGAGGCGCGCTTGATCCTTCGTCGAATCTGTCGTTTCTATCGGCCTGACCGCACTTCGCCCCGCCACCGGCACGGCCCACCGTAAAATACGGTGATTTACGGTGATCGTCGCTCCGAGTGCATTCCGAAAAACAACCTACAGCGCCGCTCGCGATCATCGATTGCGCGCCCGCGCTTTGGCGCCTTAGGGTCGACGACGACTGAACGTCGATAACAAACCCGCGGCCAACAGCGGGTTGGAGGAAGCCATGAAGTTCACCTGGTTTAACCTGATGCCCTGGCCCTATCTGCCGGACGACTTCCGCGAGAAGAACCGGTCGGTCTGGGTCGACATCGACCAGCGCCTGTTCGATCCGGAGAAAAGCAACGCGGTCTACAACACCTACATGGACCTGCTGGAGTACGCCGACACCCTCGGCTTCGATGGCATCGGGGTGAATGAGCACCACCAGAACGGCTATGGCATCATGCCCAGCCCGAACATCATCGCCGCCGGCCTGGCGCGGCGGACCAAGGACGCGGCCATCGTCGTCCTGGGCAACTCCATCGCCCTCTACAACCCCCCGGTCCGGGTGGCCGAGGAGTTCGCCATGCTGGACTGCATCAGCGGCGGGCGGCTGGTGGCGGGCTTCCCGGTCGGGACGTCCATGGACACCAACTACTGTTACGGCCAGATCCCGGCCCTGACCCGGGAGAAGTACGCCGAGGCCCACGACCTGATTATCAAGGCCTGGACCACGCGCGAGCCCTTCGCCTTCAACGGCCGCTACAACAAGCTGCGGCACGTGAACATCTGGCCGCGGCCGATCCAGCAGCCGCATCCCCCGGTGCACATCCCCGGCGGCGGGTCGGTGGAGACCTACGACTTCTGCATCGACAACACCTATTCCTATTCCTACCTCAGCTTCTCCGGCTACCTGCGGGCCAAGGCCCTGATGCAGGGCTACTGGAATCGGGTGGAGGAGCGCGGCGCGCCGGACAAGTCGCCCTACCGGGCCGGCTTCGCCCAGACCATCCTGGTGGCCGACACGGATGAAGAGGCCGAGCGGCTCTATTCCGAGCACGTCAGCTACTTCTATAACCGCTGCCTGCACGTCTATCCGGGCTTCGCCGACGCGCCCGGCTACCGCACCATCAAGACCATCCAGACCGGCGCCCTCAGCCAGTACGCCCCGCCCCGTGGCGGCTACACCGAGCTGACCTGGAAGGACCTGGTCGAGCAGGGCCACATCATCGCCGGCTCGCCTGAAACCGTGCGCCAGCGGATGGAGGAACTGATCAAGGGCCTGCACGTGGGCAACATCTTCTGCCTCATGCACGTGGGCGACATGCCGGCCGACAAGTGCATGTATTCCAGCAAGCTGTTCGCCGAGAAGGTGATGCCGCACCTGAGGGGCATGTTCCCCGAATACGCCGACGACGAGCGCTTCTGGTGCCACCCGATGGGCAAGCGCGCCGTCCCCGGCTCCCTGCCCGACGCGGTGACCACCGCGCCTGGCGCCCCCGCCCGCAGCCCGGTTCCGGCCGAGTAGGAGAACTGATCATGGACTCCAAAACGGTTCAAACCCGGCACGCGACCATCCGCTATCTGGAAGGCGGGCAGGGCGAAGCGCTGGTCTATCTGCACGGCGCCGGCGGCATGACCCCCGACGATCCGATCCTCAAGGAGCTGTCCTCCCGCTTCCACGTCTACGCCCCCTTCCTGCCCGGCTATGGCGAGACCGAAGAGTGCGACAGCCTGCGCGACATGCTCGACTTCGCCCTGCATGGCTGGGACGTGGTCGAGGCGCTCGGGATCAAGACCCCGATCCTGGTGGGTCACTCCATGGGCGGCATGATCGCCGCGGAAATGGCCGCCCTGGCGCCCAACGACGTCTCCCGCCTGGCCCTGATCTGCCCGGCCGGCCTGTGGCTGGACGAACATCCCATCGTGGACATGTTCTCCCTGCTACCCTTCGAGATGCCCAAGTATCTGTTCCACGATCCCGAGGCTGGGGCGGCCATGATGACCGCCGGGCTGAAGATGGACGACCCGTCGTTCCTGCAGACCTACCTGATCCGCAACGCCCGCCAGATGGGCATGGCCGGCAAGCTGCTGTTCCCGATCCCCGACCGGGGCCTGGCCGACCGCCTGTACCGGGTCAAGGCCAGGACCGTCATCGTCTGGGGCGACAGCGACAAGCTGATCCCGCCCATCTACGGCCCCGCCTTCCAGTCCGCCATCGCCGGCTCGACCTTGGTCAAGGTGCCCGAGGCCGGCCACATGGTCATCGCCGAAAAGCCGGTCGCGGTGCGCGAGGCGGTGGAGGCGTTGGCTTGAGGCGTTAAGCCCCTCCCCCTCGCGGGGAGGGAGCCTCAGAACCCCCGCGCCACCCCTTCGCGGCGGGGATCGGCGGCGCCTTCCAGGTGGCCGTCCTTGACCACGATCCCGTGCAGGCCGGAGTCCTCGCCAAAGCCGTTGCGGAACACCACGCCCTTGGCCGCCAGGGCGTCGACCACGCCGGGCGGATAGCGCTTGGGCTCGGAGCTGAAGCTGTCGCCGCGCGCCACCAGGTTGGGCAGGTTGATGGCCTCCTGCATCGACAGCTTCCAGTCCAGCAGGCCAACCACCGCCTTGATCACATAGGAGATGATCGACGGTCCGCCCGGCGAGCCGACCGCGGCGTAGAACGTGCCGTCCTTGTTCAGGATGATCACCGGCGACATGGCCGAGCGCGGGCGCTTGTGCGGCGCCGCGGCATTGGCGGCGGGCAAGCCGTCCTTGTCGACGGGGTTGTACGAGAAGTCGGTGAGCTGGTTGTTCAGGAAGAAGCCGTCGACCATCCGCCCGTCGCCGAAGATGCTCTCCACCGTGGTGGTCATGGAAACCACGTTGCCCCACTTGTCGACGATGACGAAGGAGGTGGTGCCGCCGGGTTCCCGGGTGGCGTCGGCGCCGCGCGCCGGGGCGCCGGGGGGATTGCCGGGTTCGGGGGCCGGGCCGGCGTGGTCGCCGATCAGCTTGGCGCGCTCGTCCAGATAGGTTGGGCTCAGCAGGCCCTCCACCGGCACCTTCACGAAGGCGGGGTCGGCCACATAGCGGTCGCGGTCGGCGTACATCAGCCGCTCGGCCTGCGCCAACTCCAGCCAGGCCTGGGGATCTGTGGGGCCGCGCGTGGCGATGTCGGTGCGCTCCAGCAGGCCCAGCCCCTCCAGCGTGGCCGACCCCCCCGACGGCAGGCCGGGCGCGCAGACGATCCAGGCGCGGTAGGGCCGGCACAGCGCCTCGCGCTTGATGGGCTGGTAGGCGGCCAGGTCCGCCAGGGCCGTCGTCCCCGGCGTCGGGCCTTCGGAAAGCCTCTTCACGATATCGGCGGCGACCTTGCCCCTCAGCAGGGCGTTCGGCCCCTTGGCGGCGACCAGGCGCAGGGTGGTGGCGTAGGCGGGGTTCTTCAGCCGGTCTCCGGCCTTCACCCGCGAGCCGTCGGCATTGGTGAAGTAGCGCACCACGTCCGGCGCCTTGGCCTGCGGCGCGAAGCTGGAATGTATCATGCCGTCCAGCCGCGGGCCGACCACGAAGCCCTCGGTCGCCAGCCGCTCGCCCTCGCCGAACAGCGACGCCCAGGGCCGCACGCCGTGCTCCTTCTGCGCCAGGTAGAGCATGGCGATGGCGCCGGGCACGCCGGCCGAGCGGCCCGACAGCACCGCTTCGGGATAGGACATCGGCCGTCCGTCCGACAGGAACATGTCCGGCGTTGCGCCGGCGGGGGCAACCTCGCGGCCGTCATAGGAGATCAGCTTGTGGGTCTTGCCGTCATAGAAGGTCATGAAGGCGCCGCCGCCCAGGCCGGAGCTCTGCGGCTCCACCAGGCCTAGCGTCGCCTGCACCGCCACCGCCGCGTCCACGGCCGAGCCCCCGGCCCGCAGCACCTTCAGCCCCGCCTCCACCGCCGCGGGATTGGCCGCCGCCACCATGCTGTGCGGGCCGGCGGAGGTGGAGGGCTTGGCGGTCGGTGGCTTCGAGACCGGCTTCGGCGACGCCGCGGACGGAACGATCAGGACGGCGGCGGCGAGGAGACCTGGAACAAAGCGCATGCACCCAACCTTCTACCTTGGAATTCTACCTCGGGATGGGCGCGCCCGGCTGGCGTCCCCGGCGCCATGCCGAGGGTCCTCCCTCGACAACGGGCTTGGCCTTGTGCGACTGCCAAGGGATGTCCGCAAGAGCCGGCGTCAACAACCTGATCACCGATGTGCCCGGCCTGGCCGTTGGGCAGGCAACCGATGCGCGGGTGCGCAGCGGAGTGACCGTAATCCTGCCTGACGCGCGGGCGGTCTGCGCCGCCGACGTGCGCGGCGGGGCGCCCGGCACCCGCGAGACCGACGCCCTGGCCGCGGAGAACCTGGTCGATGCGGTGGACGCCGTCGTGTTGTCCGGCGGCTCCGTCTACGGCCTGGCCGCCGCCGACGGGGTGACCGCCTGGCTGGGCGCGCAGCGGCGGGGGTTCGGCATGGTCAGCCGCGTCGCCATTCCCCTCTCTCCAGGGGTTCCCCTCTCCCCAGTCGTGCCCGCCGCGATCCTCTATGATCTGGCCAACGGCGGCGACAAGGACTGGGGCCTGGAGCCGCCCTATCGCGCCATGGGGATCGAGGCGGTCCAGGCGGCTTCCGCCCACTTCGCCCTGGGCGCCGTCGGGGCCGGGGCGGGGGCCATGGCCGGCAGCCTGAAGGGTGGGCTGGGCTCGGCCTCGGTGGTCACCGACGACGGCTTCACGGTGGGCGCGGTGGTGGCGGTGAACGCTTTCGGCTCGGTTCTCGTCCCGGGCAGCAAGGTCTTCTGGGCGGCGCCCTATGAGATGGGTGAGGAGTTTGGCGGCTTGCCCATGGGGAATCTGCGCGCCGCAGCCGACGACTGGGGCCTGGCCAAGGCGCCGGCCGCCGCCGGCGAGCGCGTCAACACCACCATCGCCTGCGTCGCCACCGACGCCATCCTGACCCCGGCCCAGGCCAGGCGCGTGGCGATCATGGCCCAGGACGGCCTGGCCCGGTCGATCCGCCCCGTGCACGCCCAGTCCGATGGCGACGTCGTCTTCGCCCTCTCCACCGGGCTGAAGCCCCTGGAGGCCCCCGAGAGCCTGGCCTTGACGCGACTGGGCGCCCTGGCGGCGGACTGCCTGGCCCGGGCCGTGGCGCGGGGCGTCTACGAGGCCGTCGCCTGGCCCGGAACCGACACGCGCGCCTGGCGCGATCTCTAGCCCGCAGGCGAAGGCGGCTTCATGGGCGGGCTGGGCGGCCTGGGGAATGTCATCCCCTAAGTCGCCAAAGGGAGCCCACGAACATCTTGCCGCGGCGGGCGCCTCAGCGCTTGCACTTTGCGCCCGCCGCGACTAGTTTCCGCGCCTTCGCCGAACAGGCGGTGCGCGCTCGTAGCTCAGCTGGATAGAGCATCAGACTACGAATCTGAGGGTCGGGCGTTCGAATCGCTCCGAGCGCGCCAATTTTCTCCTTGTTTTCATTGAATTTTTCCGGATTTCCGGAGGCCTTGTGCTTCCGGATATTGCCTTGCTGGAAGCATATCGGAAGCGGCATCGCTAAAGCGGGGTCAAGCGCTGGACCGTCTCGCCCGGCCCTATTGGGATGAAAGCGGCGCTCAGAGCCGGCCAGTAGGGCCGCTGACAGCCTCCCTAGGCAGTCAAACTCACAGGCATTGACTCGGCTACGCCGGATTTTTCGGGTGCAAGCGACCGCTTCCCGCCTCGTCAGGTCTCGACCATCCCTGATGTGAGCACCAAACAGCGAAAATCGATGTTTTCATGAAAGCCGGGTAAAGCCAATCTGCGCGCCGCAGCGTCGCCGATCTCGCGAAGCGACCCCACCCTCCGCCTCCCGGAAAACGGCCTTGCATTCCGCGCTCATCTTGTATCATCATATAATATTACTAATGAGGGGCATTGATGATCGTCACTCGCTGCGTCTGGCGTGCTCAGGCCACTCTTGGTGAAGGCCCTATCTGGTCCGAGCGTGACCAGGCCGTCTATCGCTTCGACTTGACCGCGGACGGCAAGCCCCTGGCCGGCGGTCTCTTCGCAATGGACCCGGGCGCCAGCGACCCGCCGACGCAGAGCTATGGCGGATGAGGCGACCTCTCCTGGCCGGCGACTGGGGCTCCACCAACCTGCGGCTGTTCAAAATGGACGCTGATGGTGCGGTGCTGGCCGTCCGCCAGGCGCCAAGGGGGGTGAAGACCCTGACGCCGGAGGGTTTCCGCAGCGCGTTCGAGGCGCTCGCCGCCGAACTGCTGGAGGGCGAGGCCCCCAACGGCATCCTCCTCTGCGGCATGGTCGGCGCCCGCCAGGGCTGGTTGGAGGCGCCCTACGCCGAAGCCCCCGCCGGCGCGGCGCAGATCGCCGCGGCCTTCATCCAGGTCGAAACCCGCTTCCGCCCGGCCTTCATCGTCCCGGGCCTCATCGCCCATCGAGAAGATGGCCGGGCCGATGTCATGCGCGGCGAGGAGACCCAGATTCTGGGCGCCGGGGCCGAGGGTTTGGTCATCACTCCCGGCACCCATAGCAAGTGGGCCCGCGTCGAGGCCGGCCGCATCACCGGCTTCACGACCTACATGACCGGCGAGCTCTTCGAGGTTCTGTGCCGCCATTCCATGCTCGGCGCCCTCATCAAGCAAGGCCCTCACGACGAGGCCGCCTTCGCCCTCGGCCTCGCCCGCGCCCGCGCTGAGCCGCTGGCCTCCCTCCTCTTCTCGGTCCGTAGCGAGGGCCTGACGGGCGCCCTGCCCGGCCGGGCCCTCGCCTCTTACCTCTCGGGTTTGCTCATCGGCGCGGAGATCACCGCCGGATTGAAGGGCCGGCCGCGCGCCGATGTCACCCTAATCGGCGAGCCGGCCTTGACCGCCCTCTACGCCGCCGCCCTCGGCGTCTTTGACCTCAAGCCCGCCCAGGTGATCGACGGAGGCGCGGCGGTGGCCGCCGGCCTCTGGCGCCTGTGGCGCGAACGGAGCCGCCCATGACCTGGTTTGACGCCATCGCCCCCCTGCCCCTGGTGGCCATTCTGAGAGGCCTGAAGCCCAATGAGGCCGTCGACACCGCCGCGGCCCTGCTTGAGGCCGGCTTCCGCTGCGTGGAAGTGCCCCTAAATTCGCCCGAGCCCCTGGAGAGCATCCGCCGCATCAGCGAGGTCTTCGGCGACGCCCTCCTCGTCGGCGCCGGCACCGTGCTGAACGTGGCCGCCGTGGAGGCGGTGGCGGAGGCTGGCGGAAAGCTGATCGTCTCGCCCAACACCGACACCGCCGTCATCGCCGCCGCCAAGGCGCGGGGCATAGTCAGCCTGCCGGGCTTCTTCACCCCCAGCGAAGCCTTCGCCGCCCTGGCCGCCGGGGCCGATGGCCTCAAGCTGTTCCCCGCCGAAGCCGCCACGCCGGCGGTCGTCAAGGCCATGAAGGCGGTGCTGCCCGCCACCGCGCCGCTGTTCGTGGTCGGCGGCGTGGGGCCGGACACGATGGGACCCTGGCGGACGTCGGGGGCGGCGGGCTTCGGCCTGGGCTCGGCCCTCTATAGGCCCGGGCGTTCCCCGGCTGAGGTTGGGCAAGCAGCTCGCGCCTTTGCGTTGGCCTGGGCGAATCTTGCTCAGGCGGAATAGTTCCCGCTTTCATCATATTATATGATTTGTTATTGGGGTCGGGCGAGGCCGCTTGACGGCCGCGACCCTGGACCTCCGCCGAGCGCGAGCGTTCATTGGGACAAAGCCGATGCCTAGGGGGAATGACCTTGTCCGACCGTAAGCCGCTTCGATCGCAGGCGTGGTTCGGGGGACAGGACAAGGACGCCTTCATCCATCGAAGTTGGATGAAGAACCAGGGCCACCCCGACGACGTGTTCGACGGCCGCCCGGTGATCGGCATCTGCAACACCTGGTCCGAGCTGACCCCCTGCAACGCCCACCTGCGCGACCTGGCCGACTATGTGAAACGCGGCGTCTGGGAGGCTGGCGGCTTTCCCCTGGAATTTCCGGTCTTCAGCACCGGCGAAAGCAACCTGCGCCCGACCGCCATGCTTTTCCGCAACTTGGCCTCCATGGATGTGGAGGAATCCATCCGCGGCAACCCCATCGACGGGGTGGTGCTGATGACGGGCTGCGACAAGACCACTCCGTCCCTCTTGATGGGCGCAGCCAGTTGCGACCTGCCCACCATCATGATCTCGGGCGGCCCCATGCTGAACGGCCGCCACCAGGGCCGCGCTCTGGGTTCCGGCACCGACGTCTGGAAGCTGTCTGAGGACGTCCGCGCCGGCGTCATCACCCCTGCTGAGTTCGCCGCCGCAGAGGCCGGCATGTCCCGCTCTGCCGGCCATTGCATGACCATGGGAACGGCCTCGACCATGGGCTGTTTCGTGGAAGCCTTGGGCCTGGCCCTGTCGGAAAACGGCACGCTGCCCGCCGTCGACGCCCGCCGCCGGCGCTTGGCCCAGATCTCCGGCCGCCGCATCGTGGAGATGGTGCGCGAGGACCTGACCCTCTCGAAGATCCTCACCCGCCAGGCCTTCGAGAACGCCATCCGCATCACCGCCGCAATCGGCGGTTCGACCAACGCGGTGGTCCACTCCCTGGCCATAGCCGGCCGCGCCGAAGTGCCCCTCTCCCTGGAGGACTGGGATGTCCTGGGCCGCGATGTGCCCACCCTGGTGGACCTGATGCCGGCCGGGCGCTTCCTGATGGAGGAGTTCTGTTACGCCGGCGGGGTGCCGGCTTTGATGACCCGCATCGCCCACCTGCTGCACACCGATGCGCCCACCGTCACCGGTAAGACCGTGGGCGAGAATATCGCCGGGGCCCAGGTGTGGAACGACGAGGTGATCCGCACCCTGGAAAATCCCCTGGTGAAGCAGGGCGGTATCGTCGTCCTGCGCGGCAATCTCGCCCCCAGCGGCGCGGTGATCAAACCCGCGGCGGCCAGCCCCGAGCTCCTCAAGCACCGCGGCCGGGCCGTGGTCTTCGACAACATCGAGCACTTCAAGGCCCGCATCGACGACCCGGCCCTGGAGGTGAACGAGACCTCTGTCCTGGTGCTGCGCAACTGCGGCCCCAAGGGCTATCCGGGCATGCCGGAGGTGGGGAACATGGCTCTGCCCAAGAAGCTGCTGGCCAAGGGCGTGCGCGACATGGTGCGCATTTCCGACGCCCGCATGAGCGGCACCGCCTTCGGCGCCGTGGTCCTGCATGTGGCCCCCGAAGCGGCTGCCGGCGGGCCCCTCGGCCTGGTGCGCGACGGCGACGAGATCACCCTGGATGTGGAGGCCCGTATCCTGCGCCTGGAGGTGGACGATGCCGAGCTGGCCCGCCGCGCCGAGACCGCCGTGGCCCAGCCGGACACTATCAATAGCGGCTATCAGCGCCTCTACATCGACCATGTCACACAGGCCGACCAGGGCGCCGACTTCGACTTCCTGGTCGGAAAGCGGGGCGCCGCCGTGCCCCGGGAAAGCCACTAGGATGGCCGCCGCAGCAGCCCTCTATCCCAGCCTCAAGGGCCGCGCCGTCTTCATCACCGGCGGGGCCGGCGGCATCGGCCGAGCCATGGTCGAAGGTTTCGCCTCCCAGGGCGCGAAGGTGGCCTTCGTCGACCTCGACGCCGAGCGCGGCCATGCGGTGGCCGAGGCCCTGGCTGACGGGGGCGCCGACGCGCTCTTCATCTCCTGCGACCTGACCGACATCGCCGCCCTGCGCGCCGCCATGGAAGCGGCCAATGGCCGCCACGGGGACCTCTCCGTCCTCGTCAACAACGCCGCCAACGATCAGCGCCACAGCCTGGCTGACCTGACGCCAGAGGCCTGGGACGCCCGTATGGCGGTCAACCTGCGCCCCATGATCTTCGCCGCCCAGGCCGCCGCCCCGCAGATGCGCCGTCTTGGCGGTGGGTCCATCATCAACCTGGGCTCAATCAGCTGGAAGACCGCCGTCGGCGGCATGGTCGCCTACACCACCGCCAAGGCCGCCGTGCATGGCCTGACCCGCACCCTGGCCCGCGAGTTGGGCCAGGACGGCATCCGCGCCAACACCATCAGCCCCGGCTGGGTGATGACCGAACGCCAGCTGGCCCTCTGGGTCGACGCCGAGGCCGAGGCTGAGATGGACCGGGTGCAATGCCTGAAGATCCGCCTGGCGCCCGCCGACATCGTCGCCATGGGCCTCTTCCTGGCCGCCGACGACGCCCGTGGCTGCACCGCCCAGGACTTCACGGTGGACGCCGGATGGGCCTGACCCTGACTCCTTCGCAGTCCGCGCCGGCGCTCTGCTGGCCATGGGCGCGCGCGGGTGTGATACCATCAACAGAATGCGACGGATTCCATGGACGAGCACCGAGGGACGAACCGGGATCATCCGATGAGAAGCCCCCCGCGCATGCAGAACCTGACCTACGGCATCGCCTCCGATCTCGGCGTGGCCATCGTCACGGGCCACTATTCCAAGGCCAATCCCTTCCCCTTCGAGAGCGAGCTCTGCACCCAGTATGGCGTCAGCCGCTCGATCGTGCGCGAGGCGGTGAAGATGCTCACCGCCAAGGGCCTGCTGGGCGCGCGCCCGCGCCAGGGCACCTGGGTGCAGCCGGAAGAGAACTGGAACCTGCTGGACCCGGACGTCCTGCGATGGATTCTGGAGCGCAAATTCTCCCTGCCCCTGCTGATCGAGTTCGCGCAGATCCGCCTCGGCATCGAGCCAGCGGCGGCGGCCATGGCCGCGCGGGTGGGCTCTGCGAAAGACAAAGCGCTGATCGCCAAGGCGGTGGAGCGGATGCAGGCGGCCGACCGGGGCGAGGACGATCCGCTGGATTCGGACATTGCCTTCCACGTCTCGGTGCTGGAAGCCACGGGAAACCGCTTCTTCCTGCAGCTGCGCCAGCTGATCGAGACGGCTCTGCGCTTCTCCATCCGCATGACCAACGAGCGCAAGGGCGTGCGCCTGGCCAGCGTGGCGGACCACAACAAGGTGGCGCAGGCCATCCTGGCGGGCGACGCTCCGGCGGCCGAGGCGGCCATGCGGGCGATGATGGAAGAGACCCTCGTGCTCATGCACGAAACTCAGGCGTCCGGGCGCTACACCCGCACCGCCTGACCGGGGCCGCCAAGATGGCGGCCGATCACATTCAAGGTTTCAGATAAGAGCGGCTCAGCCGCCGCTTGGGGAGGCGCGTATGCAACTCGGCTTCGTGGATTGGGCGATCATCGCCCTCTACCTGGTCTTCGTCCTGGCCATCGGGGTTCTCGCCTCGCGCCGGACCAAGACCGGAACCGACTTCTTCCTCGCCGGGCGCTCGATCCCGGCCTGGGTGGCGGGCCTGGCCTTCATCTCGGCCAACCTGGGCGCCCAGGAGGTCATCGGCATGGGCGCCTCGGGCGCCAAATACGGCATCGCCACGGCCCACTTCTATTGGGTGGGCGCCATCCCCGCGATGATCTTTATCGGCATCTTCATGATGCCCTTCTACTACGGCTCCAAGGCCCGCTCGGCCCCCGAATACCTGCGCATGCGCTTCGACGAGAAGACGCGCGGCTTCAATGCCATTTCTTTCGCGGTGATGACCGTCTTCTCCTCGGGCATCTCCATGTACGCCCTGGCCAAGCTGATCGGCATCCTGCACGTGCTGGACGCCCCCGTTCACGCCCTTGGCCTGCCCGCCAGCGCCTCCTTCCACGCCGCCATCCTGCTCTCGGCCGCCGTGGTGCTGGCCTACATCTATCTGGGCGGCCTCAAGGGCGCGATCTACAATGAGGTCCTGCAGTTCTTCCTCATCGTCGCCGGCTTTGCCCCCCTCGTCTGGCTGGGCCTGAAGTCGGTCGGCGGCTGGGAAGGCATCAAGGCGCAACTGATCCCCACCTACACCCACGCCTGGCAGGGCATGGCGCATGCCTCCACCAACCCCCTGGGCGTCGACTGGTTCGGCCTGGTCATGGGCTTGGGCTTCGTCCTCTCCTTCGGCTACTGGTGCACGGACTTCCTGATCGTCCAGCGGGCCATGGCCGCGGACTCCATGGGGTCGGCCCGGCGCACCCCGATCATCGCCGCCTCGATCAAGATGTTCTTCCCCTTCCTCGTCATCCTGCCGGGCCTGATTGCCCTGTCGCTGACCGCCAGCGCCATGAAGGGCCGCCCGGTCCCCGGCGCCGTGGCCAACCCTTCAGTCGCTGCCGCCTCGGCCTCAGTGGCCGGCGACCAGGTCCCGGTCATCCCCGTCAAGGTCGATCCGACAACCGGCAAGGCCATGGTCGACGCCGCCGGCAATCCGGTCCTGGACTACGACCTGGCGGTGCCCAACCTGCTGCTGAAGTTCTTCCCCACCGGCATGCTGGGCGTGGGCCTCACCGCCCTGCTGGCCAGCTTCATGTCGGGCATGGCGGGCAACGTCACAGCCTTCAACACCGTATGGACCTACGACATCTACCAGGCCTACATCCGCAAGGGGGCGAGCGACGACCACTACCTGGCGGTCGGACGCTTGGCGACCTTCGGCGGCATCGCCCTCTCGGTGGGAGCGGCCTACCTGGCCACCCGCTTCAACAACATCATGGACCTGCTGCAGCTGGTCTTCGCCTTCATCAACGCCCCGGTGTTTGCCACCTTCCTGCTGGGCATGTTCTGGAAGCGGACCACCGGTCACGGCGCCTTCGTCGGCCTGGTCTCCGGCACCGTGGCGGCGGCGCTGCACCATGGCCTGACCCTCCCGGCCGGCGACGCCGTCGGCTTCAAGGGCGGCTGGATCAGCGTCCTCCACAGCTACCCCAGCGAGATGGCCCAGAACTTCTACACCGCCATCGTCGCCTGGACCTCCTGCTTCCTGATCACCATCCTGGTCAGCCTTTTCACCAAGGCGCCCGACGAGAAGGATCTTGAGGGGCTGGTCTATTCCCTGACCCCCAAGGTCAGCGAGACGGCCTCCAAGTGGTACGCGCGGCCGGTGTTCGCCGGGCTGGTGGTGCTCACCGCCGCCCTCGTCCTCAACATCCTCTTCCGCTAGAGCACGATGACTTTTGTCGGAACCGATAAAACTCTGAATCGTGCTCGCAAACTCAAGAACCGAGCCTGTTTTTCCCGTTTTGATGATTCCATCTAAACTGGACAGGCTCTAGGGACCCGCCATGAGCTTCGATATCCGCCTGCCCATCGGCCTGCTGTTCCTGGCCATCGGCGCCATCCTCGTCGTCTTCGGCCTGACTAGCGGCCCGTCGATCTACGAAGCCCACTCCCTGGGGGTGAACATCAACCTCTTCTGGGGCGGGGCGCTCGGAATCTTCGGCCTGCTGATGCTGGCCCTGACGATACGAAAAGCGAGGTAGGACCCTTCCTTCCCAACACAGGGGCGAGTCTGCTCTTCGCAAGTCTCCAATGCGGACCATCGGCCCGCGCGCGTTTGAGCAACAGGCGGTCGGCCGGCAGGGCGCCGGCCCAGCGCCGCTTCGCGCCGCCGGCGGACTTCGACACAACATACTGATATCATTATATAAATTATGCCTGCAAAGATCGGCGCTCCGTCCCAAAACTCGCATTGACAAGATAAATCCTATTTATATGATAATCACAAAAGAACGCGTCGGCCTGACGCGACTACGGGAGGGGATAACCACATGCGCCAATTGGATTTGAGGCTCATCGCCGGCGCCAGCGCGCTGGCCATCGTCTTGGCCGCGGGCCTGCCAGCCTGCGCGGCCGACGCGGCGGCTAACGGCGCCGCAGCCGATCAGCCCGGCCAGGTGGGCGAGGTGGTGGTCACCGGCATCCGCAAGAGCCTGCAGACGGCCCTGGCGGTGAAGGAGCACTCCGACAAGGTGGTCGAAGCCATCTCCGCCGACAACATCGGCGCCCTGCCCGACGTCACCATCGCCGAATCCATCGCCCGCCTGCCCGGCGTCAACGCGACCCGCGACCGGGGCAATGACAGCCAGGCCGTGGTCCGGGGCCTTGGCCCCCGCCTGGTGCTCGGCACCGTCAACGGCCGCGAAGTGGCCTCGTCGGAGCCCGACCGGAATGTGCGCTGGGAGGTCTATCCTTCCGAAGTCGTCACCGGCGTGCAGGTCTACAAGTCCCAGTCCGCCGATCTGATCGCCGGCGGCGTTGCCGCGACCATCAACATCTCCACCATCGCCCCTCTGGACTACAAGGGGCCGAGCTTCGTGGCTCGTGGCGGCGCGGTCTACTATGACAAGGGCGCCAACATCCCGCACTACAGCCCTTGGGGCTATCGGGGCAGCATGGCCTACGTCGGCAAGGTCAACGACGACTTCGCCGTAGCTCTGGGCGTCTCCTTTCAGAAGCAGAAGAACGCCTACCCCTCTCTGCAGGGCTGGGGCTACAACGACAGCACCATCCGTGCTGGCGACAACAGCGGCGACCTGAACGGCGATGGCCATTTGGACGCCACCCCCTGGGGCGCCCAGACCGAGGTCAAGAAACTCGATGAGGACCGCACCGGCCTGGTGGGCGCGGCCCAGTGGTCGCCCAACGACAATTTCAGTCTGAAGTTCGACGGCCTCTATTCCAAGATCGACATCTCCGAGGACCAGGACCAGACTTGGTTCGGCAACAACGGCGTCACGGGCAACTGGGGCAATGGCAGCTTCGGGGCTTACAACGGCGCCGGCTCATCCTACACCCTGATCAACAACACCGTGGTGGCCGCCACCCTCAATAATGGCTTCACCTCGGTGACCAACGTCATCGCCCACTACAGCGAGCGCAAGACCCTCACCATCCTGGGCCTGAACGGCCGCTGGCATGGCGACAACTGGACGATCACGGGCGACCTCTCCTATTCCAAGGCCGAGCGGGACAACACCTGGCAGGCGGTGCTGACCGAGACCTATCCCAACACCCTCTCCTTCGACTGGCGCAACGGCATCACCCCCTTCGTCACCGTGAGCTCCAACTCCGCCGATCCCACCAGCCAGTTCGCCCCCGGCTATCGCCCCGGCATCCATGATGGCCCCGAGCACCTGAGGGACGAACTCACGGCGCTAGCCTTCGACTTCAAGCGCGACTTTGGCGACACCGGTTTCACCAGCTTCGAGGCCGGCGTGCGCGGCTCGGACCGCACCAAGGACCACAACCGCTCCAGCTTCAACCAGCCGGTGTCGGGCGGGGGCGTGCTACTGCCCTCCAACCTGCTCTACGAATACCGGGTCTCGGGCCTGAACGTGCCGCCGGTGCTCAGCACCTACAACTTCGACGCTCTGGTGAAGGCCGCCTATGGGCCGGGCGGCTTCAACTCCGCCCTCTCCTTCAACGACCCGCTGCAGGCCTGGAGCGTCCACGAGAAAGACTACGAGGGCTATGCGAAGCTGAACTTTGCCCACGCCGCGTTCGGCCTGCCGATGAACGGCAACTTCGGGGTGCGCGTGGTCAATGTGCGCAACACCTCTGACGGCAACCAGAGCGTCGCCGGCGTTGTCTCACCCGCCTCGGTGACCCACAGCTACACTGACGTGCTTCCGAGCTTGTCGCTCAACTTCGACGTCGCCGACCATCAGATCCTGCGCTTCGGCCTGGCCCGGGTCATCGCCCGCCCGCCCCTTGACGAACTGCGCGTCAGCCGCAACCTCTCCGACCCGCTGGCGCCGCCGCGCACCGGCAGCGACGGCAACCCGAATCTCGACCCCTTCCGGGCCACCCAGCTGGACGCCTCCTGGGAATGGTACTTCCACCCCGAAAGCCTCTTCGCGGTCGCGGCCTACTACAAGGACGTGGACAGCAACATCGGCTACCGCCAGCAGAATGTGGCGGTGAACGGCCAGACCTACCTGATCACGGGTCCTTTCAACGGCCCGGGCGGCAGCATCAAGGGGGTCGAATTCACCTTCCAGACGCCCTTCTACTTCGTGCCGCACCTTGAGAATTTCGGCGTCTACGCCAACTTCGCCTATGTGGATTCCTCCATCAAGGAATTCTCCCCCATCGGCCACCCCCTCAGCGCCAGCGGCCTGGCCAAGAACACCGCCACGGTGGATCTCTGGTACAACAACGGCCCACTGGAAGTGCGCCTGGGCTACAAGTACCACAGCCCGTTCACAGTGATTTACGGTTGGAACGGCTCGGACCTGGAGACCCTGCAGTCCGAGAAGACCCTGGGCGTCTCCGCTTCCTGGCAGATCAACAAGTCCCTCGGCTTGCGCTTCCAGGTCGACAACCTCACCGACGCGCCTCTGCGCATCTACCGCGACAACGACGTCAACCGCCTGGGCCGCTACGACACATACGGCCGGCGCTACCTCCTCGAACTCTCCTTCAAGTACTGAGTTGCGCAACTGGGAGGGGCCGCCCGCAAGGCGGGCTCTCCCACCTCTTCAGGTGTTCCCGATGCCGCGTTGGTCCTTCCGGCTTGCCGGCCTCACCGCCGCCCTGTGCGTGGCTCTGAACGCGGCTCCGGCGGCCGCTCTCACCCATCCGCCCTACCTGGGCGCCGATCTGTCGTCCGCCAACGAGATGGATGACTGCGGCGCCGTCTTTCGCCAGAACGGCAAGGCCTACGACCTCTTCGCCCTCTTCCGCGGCCATGGCGCAAACCTGGCCCGCATTCGTATCTGGAACGACCCGGACTGGACCCATTACAGCAACCTGGCCGACGTCAAGAAGTCGATCCGCCGCGCCCGCGCGGCCCACATGCAGGTGCTGCTGGACCTCCACTATTCGGACACCTGGGCCGACGGCGACAAGCAGATCATCCCCAAAGCCTGGGCAGGCATCAGGGACGAGCAGGCCCTGGCTGACGTCCTCTACCGCTACACCTATGACACCCTGATGGCCCTGGACGCCGAAGGGCTGATGCCGGACCAGGTGCAGGTGGGCAATGAGATCAACCAGGAACTCCTAGGCCAGGCCGACTGGAAGGGTCGCCCCATCAACTGGAAGCGCAACGCCCTCCTCATCAACGCCGGCATCAAGGCCGTGCGGGACGCGGGCGCGAAGTCCGCCATCCATCCCAAGGTGATGCTGCACATCGCCCAGCCGGAGAATGTCGAGCCCTGGTTCAAGGCCGCGGAAGCGGCCGGGATCACCGACTTCGACCTCATCGGGGTCAGCTACTATGCCAAGTGGTCAAAGTATTCGATGGCCGAGATGGGGGCGACCATAAGACGCCTGACGCTCGCCTATCCCAAGGCCGAGGTGGTGCTTGTGGAGACGGCCTATCCCTGGACGCTCGACTACGCGGACCAGCTGGGCGATGTGCTGGGCGAGGACTCCCTGATGAAAGCCTATCCCGCCACCCCGCTCGGGCAGAAGCAGTACATGATCGACGTGACGCAAACGGTGCTCGAAAACGGTGGCGCGGGCGTCGTCTACTGGGAGCCGGGCTGGGTCTCCACGGGCTGCAAGACGCCCTGGGGCGTCGGGTCCAGCTGGGAGAACGCCACCTTCTTCAACTTCCACCGCAATAACGAAGTCCTGCCGGCCATCGATTTCATGCGCGCGCCCTACAAGCCGGCCTCGCGATGAGCCTTACCCGCCGCGTCCTCCTCAATACCGCCGCCGTCGGCGCGGCCCTGGCCGGCGCGCCTGGCCTGTTCTCGGCCGCGGAGGCGACGCCCGTGACCGCCGTCCGCGAGCGCCGCCTCCTCGATCTCAACTGGCGCTTCGCCCTCGGTCACGCCGAGGACCCGGCACGCGACTTCGGCTTCGGGCTCGAACAGCGCACCTACGCCAAGGCGGGCACGAAGGTCGCCGCCGCCGCCGCACCCGATTTCGATGACAGCCGCTGGGCGCCGGTTCGCCTACCCCACGACTGGGCCGTGGACCTGCCCTTCACTGAGACCCCAAACCTCGACCCCACGGCGGAGGAAGATCCCCGCGCCGCCCACGGCTTCAAGCCTCTCGGCCGCGAGTATCCGCAGACCAGCGTCGGCTGGTATCGCCGCAGCATCGACCTACCCCCCGCCGCCGCCGGCAAGCGCCTCTCCCTCGAATTCGACGGCGTGTTTCGCGACGCCCTCATAATCGTCAACGGCTACATCCTGCATCGCAACGAGGACGGCTACGTCCCCTTCCGCGTGGACTTCACCGATGTGGCCGTCGTCGGCGGCAGGAACCAGATCACCGTGCGCGTCGACGCCAGCCTCGGCGAAGGCTGGTTCTATGAAGGCGCCGGACTCTATCGCCACGTCTGGCTGGTGAAGACCGATCCGTTGCACATCCCCCAGCATGGCGTCTTCGTCCGTTCGGAGGTCGTGGGAAACGCGGCCCTGGTCGCCATCTCCACGGAGATCGCCAACGAGAGCGACACACCCCGGCAGGCGAGGTTGGTCAACGCCATCGCCCAGCATGACGCGCCGCCCCTTGAGGCCGCTAACACGCCGGTCACCGTTCCCCCGTGGAGCACGATCACGGTGGAGCAGAGCCTCAAGATCGACGCCCCGACCCTCTGGTCGCTGGACGAGCCCCACCTCTATTCGCTGAACACCAACCTTCAGGCCGGTGACACGGTCATCGACCAGGTCGGCACGTCTTTTGGCGTCCGCACCATCCGCTTCGACGCCGGGCAGGGCTTCTTCCTGAACGGAGAGCCCGTGAAGCTGCTGGGGACCTGCAACCACCAGGACCACGCCGGCCTGGGTGTGGCGCTGCCTGATCGCATGCATGAATTCCGCATCGAACGACTGAAGGCGATGGGCTCCAACGCCTATCGCGCCGCCCACAATCCGCCCGCGCCCGAACTTCTCGACGCCTGCGACAGGCTCGGCATGCTGGTCATCGACGAGACCCGGCGGATGTCCTCCGATCCGGAGTCCTTGAGCGCCGTGGAGCGGATGGTCCGCCGCGACCGCAACCACCCCTCGGTCATTCTCTGGTCAATCGGCAACGAGGAGCAGGCCCAGCAGGGCACGGAGCGCGGCGCGGCCATCGCGCACACCATGCGCCACGTGATCGATCGCCTGGACGGCACGCGCCCCCTCACCGCCGCCCTCGACAGCGGCTGGGGCGACGGCGTCTCCAAGGTGGTCGACGTGCTGGGCTTCAACTATCGCACCGACAAGATGGAGGACTATCACCGGCGCTTCCCGGCCCAGCCCATTCTCGGCACGGAGACCGGCAGCACCGTCTCCACCCGCGGCGCCTATGTCCATGACGACGCCAAACATGTGGTGGTCGCCTATGACCGCGAGCATCCCTGGTGGGCCTCCACCGCCGAGGAATGGTGGGCCATCGCCGCCACTCGTCCCTACATCGCCGGGGGATTCATCTGGACCGGCTTCGACTACCGCGGCGAGCCGACGCCCTTCAACCGCTGGCCGTCCGTCGCCTCCTACTTCGGGGTCATGGACAGCTGCGGTTTCGCCAAGGACAACTTCTACTACTACCGCGCCTGGTGGCGGCCGGAGCCGCAATTGCACCTGCTGCCCCACTGGACCTGGCCCGGCCGCGAAGGGCAGGAAATCGAGGTTTGGTGTCACTCCAACCTCGAGCGCGTCGAGCTCTTTCTGAATGGCCGGGCGATGGGCGCGCGCGATGTGGCCCGCAACCGGCACGTCGAATGGAAGGTCCCCTATCAGCCCGGCGTGTTGGAAGCGCGGGGCTACAAGCACGGCAAATGGATCATGACCGACCGCCGCGAGACCGCCGGTCCCGCCGTCCGTATCGTGCTGACGCCCGACCGCGCCACGATTGCCGCCGACCGCGAGGACATCTCGGTGATCGAGGCGCGGGTGGTGGACGCCAAGGGCCGCCTGGTCCCTAAGGCCGATCACCTGATCACCTTCGAGGTCGAAAGCGGCCCTGGGAGTGGGGCCGCCATCATCGGCGTCGGCAACGGCGACCCCACCAGTCTGGAGCCAGACAGGGCCGACCGGCGGCGCGCCTTCAATGGCCTGGCCATGGCCGTCCTTCAGTCCGGGAGCGCGGACGGCGCGGTACGCGTCCGCGCCAACGCGCCCGGGCTCGTCGGCGGTGCGGCGGTCATCAGAATGGAGTCCAGCGCTCCTAGAGCGGGTGGGGATTTGATTGAATCGTAGGATTCCCAAAACAGCTGAGGGCTCCGCCCTCGGCGCGCTTCGGAGCGGCTTACGCCCAGCTTCGGGCCCCTCGCTGGGAATGCGGATTCGACTTTGCGCCAACGGGGCCCTGCAGCCGGTTCCCCGCGAAGCCGCCCACTCCGCTTGCACACCCGGTCTCGCCGACGGGCAAGGCTGCAGGCGCGCTTTACGCCTGTAGCCATGACCCAAGAAACGTCGATCTCGTAGTCAATGCTACGAATCTGAGGGTCGGGCGTTCGAATCGCTCCGAGCGCGCCAATTTTTCCCCAGTGTCAGGCATCACAGCCGGTTTGGCCTCGCCAGTGGCGCAAGCGCGCCGTTCTTGACCTCCACCCTGGCTGCCGTCTACGGGAACACAGCGGTCAAATGTAGCGGTGCCGATACGTTAAACTTCCTGCATCACCTCAACCCCCTTTACACCCTCTCGGGGTTGGCTGTCGGCTGCCTGGTCGGGCTGACCGGTGTTGGCGGCGGCTCATTGATGACGCCCTTGCTGGTCCTGGTTTTCGGTATCCATCCCTCGACCGCCGTCGGCACCGACCTGCTCTATGCGGCGGCGACCAAGACGGTCGGAACCGGCGTGCACGGGTTCAAGCGCACGGTGCAATGGAACATTGTCGGGCGCCTGGCGGCCGGCAGCGTGCCGGCGACCGCCGTGACGCTCTGGATCCTGTCCCAGCATGCGAGGCAGGGAGCGGCGGCCAATGCGCTGATCACCACGACGCTTGGGTGGGCGCTGATCGCAAGCGCGATCTCAGTCCTGTTTCGCCAGGCGATCGTCAAATTCTTCGCCGCCAGGACCAAGGCGCTCAAACCGGCTCAGACCGCGGGTCTGACCATCCTGCTGGGGGCGATGCTGGGCGTTCTGGTGTCGCTGACCTCGGTGGGCGCCGGCGCGCTCGGCATGACCGTTCTGCTGGTCCTCTATCCCAAGACGGACGTCGCCAAACTGGTCGGCTCGGACATCGCCCACGCCGTGCCCCTCACCCTCCTGGCGGGACTCGGTCACTGGATGATGGGTTCGGTGAACTGGCAGCTGCTGCTGTCCCTGCTGACAGGATCGATCCCCGGCATCGTCATCGGCAGCCTGCTGGCG
>DASVMY010000290.1:0-1718 GCA_036384135.1 Caulobacteraceae bacterium
TCGGCCAGGGCCGCCAGCATGGCCAGCTCGTGGTCGCGCTGGACCTGGGCCGGATCTACCGGCTCCGGGGCCGGTTCGGCAGCGTCTGGGGGCGGTGGCGCGTCACGGAACATAACGAGAACAAATAGCAATCCGCAAACGGCGTCAAGCGGAAAATGCGCCGATCCGTTCCTCACGCCCGCTGGTTTTAAGGGCGTCAGCCCTTGAAGCCGTCCTTGGCCGCGCGCACCGCGCCAAAAGCCTCGTAGTCCGGCGCCCCCGCCTTGCCCACACGGCCGGCCAGCACAGGCGCGCGCAGGAAGGGGTTGGTGGCTTTTTCCAGGGCGATGGTGGTGGGGACGGTGGGTTCCCCCCGCGCCCGCGCCGCGAAGATGTCCGCCGCCCGCGCCTTCAGCGCCGGGCCGTCGTCGACGGAGAGGGCGAAGCGGGCGTTGGAGGCGGTGTATTCGTGGGCGCAATAGACCTTGGTGTCGTCCGGCAGGGCGGCCAGCTTCTGCAGGCTGGTCCACATCTGCTGGGCCGTGCCCTCGAACAGCCGGCCGCAGCCGAGCGCGAACATGGTGTCGCCCACGAAGGCGATATGGTCGGCGGCGTCGAAATAGGAGATGTGGCCCAGGGTGTGGCCGCCGGTGTCCAACACCGCGAACCGCGTCTCACCCAGGTCGACCGTGTCGCCGTCGGTGACCTGGCGGTCCAGGGGGGCGATGCGGGTCACCTCGCCCGGCCCCACGATGACGGCGCCGGTGGCGGCCTGGATCTGGGCGTTGCCGCCGGCGTGGTCTGGATGCCAGTGGGTGTTCATGATCATGTCCAGGCCCCAGCCCAGTTTGCCGAGCTCGGACAGGATCGCCCCGGCGTCCGGAGTGTCGATGGTGGCGGTCTTGCCGCTGGCCTGATCGCGGATGAGGAAGCCGTAGTTGTCCGACAGGCAGGCGAATTGGTGGACGATCAGGGACATGGCGGTTCTCCGTCGAGACGACGATAGGGACAGGCGGCGGCGGCGACCTTACATTGAAGGCGAATCGAAACGGGAGCGCCAATGCGCCAAGGCGTGCTTCAGTTGCGAGAATTCTACGCCTCCCCGCTCGGCCGCGCCGCGCGGACGATGGTTTCGCGCAAGGTGAACGAGGCCTGGGAGAGCGCCAACGGCCTGGACGTGCTGGCGCTGGGCTACGCCACCCCCTTTCTCGACAGCGTCAGCCGCGGCGCGCGCCGCGCGGTGGCGGCCATGCCCGCGGCCCAGGGGGTGGAAGCCTGGCCCATCGGCGACCGCAACCTGGCCTGCCTGGCGGAAGAGACCTCCCTGCCCTTCCAGCCGGCCCTGTTCGACCGGGTGCTGGCGGTGCATGCGCTGGAGGAGGCGGACAACCCCCTGGCCCTGATGCGCGAGGTGTTCCGGGTGCTGGCGCCGTCGGGCCGGGCGATCCTGGTGGTCACCGCGCGCCACGGCCTGTGGGCCGACGCCGAGGCCACCCCCTTCGGCCAGGGCCGGCCCTACAGCCGCCGCCAGTTGGAGACGCTGGTGCGGGAAGCGGACCTGGAGCCGATCGGCTGGACCCGCGCCCTCTACGCCCCGCCCTTCGGCTGGGCCGCCCGGTGGGCCGAGGGCTTCGAACAGGCCGGCGCCCTGCTTTGGCCGCCATTTGCCGGGCTGATCCTGCTGGAGGTGGTCAAGCAGACCTTCGCCGTGCGCCCGCGGGGGGTGAAGGTGCGGGCCC
>DASVMY010000291.1:0-5378 GCA_036384135.1 Caulobacteraceae bacterium
AAGCCCCAATCCAAGCCCGCGCCGCGCACGACGGCGGCCAAGGCGCTGGAAGTCGCCGTCAAGCCGGCTGAGATCGTTGGCCAGACCATCGAACGCGCCCTCGATCCCCTGGCCAGCGCGCTCAAGCGCGCGGCTCTGAACCGCGCCGAACGGCATAGCCGCCAGTTCCCCAGCGCCGCGCCCGCGCCCGCCGCCCCGGCCGGCAAGCCCGGCCTGGCGATCTCGCCCCTGGCCGTACCCTTCCCCAAAATCCCGCCCATCGCCGGGGTGGAGCTGGCCGTCGGCCGGGCGGGTTTCTACAAGCACGAACGCGACGACGTGCTGGTGATGCGGTTCGCCGAGGGAACCTCGGCGGCGGGGGTGTTCACCCGCCATGGCGTCGGCTCCGCGCCCGTGGATTGGTGCCGGCGCCAGCTTCTGGCTTCCGGCGGCGAGGATGCGCGGGCCCTGGTGGTCAACGCCGGCTGCGCCAATTCCTTCACCGGCCGGCCGGGGGCGGACGCCGCGCGGCGGGTGGCCTCGGCGGTCGCCAAGCGGTTGGACTGCCGCCAGCGCGATGTGATGCTGGCCTCCACCGGCGTCATCGGCGTGTTGCTGGACGACGGCAAGATCATCGCCCGCCTGCCGGAGATCGAACGCAAGCTGAGTGCAAACGCCTGGCCGGACGCGGCGCGGGCGATCATGACCACCGACACCTTTCCCAAGGGCGCCTACGCCGAGGCGGAAATCGATGGTCATCCGGTCAAGATCGCCGGCATCTGCAAGGGCTCGGGCATGATCGCGCCGGACATGGCGACGATGCTGGCCTTTGTCGCCACCGACGCCAACATCGCCCCGGCTACGCTGCAGACCCTGGCGGGCCTCTACACGCGCACGACGTTCAACTGCGTCACCGTGGACGGCGACCGCTCCACCAACGACACCCTGCTGCTCTACGCCACCGGCCAGTCCGGCGCGCCCAGAATCTCGCGGGCGGGGGACGTGCGGCTGGCGGATTTCCGCGCCAAGCTGGAGGCGGTGCTGCTGGACCTGGCCCTGCAGCTGGTGCGCGACGGCGAGGGGGCTAGCAAGTTCGTCAAGATCACCGTCAGCGGCGCCGAGAGCCAGGCCTCGGCCCGCAAGATCGCCCGCACGGTGGCGGAAAGCCCGCTGGTCAAGACCGCCTTCGCCGGCGAGGACGCCAACTGGGGCCGCATCGTCATGGCTGTCGGCCGGGCGGACGAGCCGATGAACCGCGAACGCCTGTCTGTGAAGTTCGGCCCCCTGACCGCCGCCCGCGATGGTCTGGTGGCGCCGGACTACTCCGAGGCCAAGATGAGCGCCTACATGAAGAAACAGGAGCTGGAGGTCAGCATCGACGTCGGCGTCGGCCGCGGCGCGGCGGTGATCTGGACCTGCGACCTGACCAAGCAATACGTCGCGATCAATGGGGACTACCGGAGCTAGAGCACGATGACTTTTGTCGGAACCGACAAAAGTCTGAATCGTGCTCGCAAACTCAAGAACCGAGCCTGTTTTTCCCGTTTTGATGATTCCATCAAAACGGGACAGGCCCTAGGGAGAGGCCCGGGCGCCGCAGGCAAACCCCGCCCCTCCCCGCGAGGGGGAGGGGCTTTCGGCGTTAGTCCATTGGGTTCCAGCGAGCCGGGGCTTCGGCGCGGGCCGCCGGCTTGGCGCCGTTGCCGTTGCCGCCACGGCCACCGCCATTGCCGCCACGGCCTTGACCGCCACGGTGTCCACCGCCGCCTTGGGCCCGCTGGCCGCCGCCGTTACCGCCGCCGGGACGCCGGCCGCGATTGGCGCGCAGGCCGTCCGGGAGCTGGCGGCTGTCGGGGCGGTCCGGCTTCTGCGCCGGCTCCAGCTTCTTCTCCATCGCGGCGATTTGACCAAGGGTGCGGTCGTTGCGGCGGTCGAAGGAGGGGATGGTCTGGCGCGTGGTGCGCTGGATGTCCCGCAGCAGGTTGCGCTCGTCGTCGGCCACCAAGCTGATGGCGACGCCGTCATTGCCCTTGCGCGCCGTGCGCCCGATCCGGTGGACATAGGCCTCCGGCACGTTGGGCAGCTCGAAGTTGACCACGTGGGTCACTGCGTCGATGTCGATGCCGCGGGCGGCGATGTCGGTGGCCACTAGGGCGGTGAACTGACCCGCCTTGAACGAGGCCAGGGCGCGCTCGCGCTGGCCCTGGGTCTTGTCGCCGTGGATCGAGCCGGCGCCGATGCCGGCGCCCTCCAGGTACTTGGCCACCCGGTCCGCGCCGCGCTTGGTGCGGGTGAAGACCAGGGTGCGCTTCATGGCGCCCTCGGCGAACAGCTCGGCCAGCAGCTGACGCTTGCGGTCCGATTCCACGAACAGCACGCGCTGGTCGATGCGTTCCACCGTGGTGGCGGTGGGGGTCACCGATACCTGGGCCGGATTCTGCAGCAGTTCGCCGGCCAGCTTGCCGATCTCCGTGGGCATGGTGGCGCTGAAGAACAGGTTCTGGCGCTGCTTGGGCAGGCCCGCGACGATCTTGCGGATCGGCTGCAGGAAGCCCAGGTCCAGCATCTGGTCGGCTTCGTCGAGCACGAACACTTCCACTTCGCCGAGGTTGGCGACCCTTTCCTGGATGTGGTCGATCAGGCGGCCGGGGGTGGCCACCAGGATGTCGATGCCGGCGGAGAGCGCCTTGATCTGGGCGCCGTACTTCACGCCGCCGAAGATCACCGCGACCGAGAAGCCCATGTGCTTGCCATAGGCCTTGAAGCTGTCGGCGATCTGGGTCGCCAGCTCGCGGGTGGGCGACAGGATCAGGGCGCGGCAGCCGCGGCGCGGGGCCGGGCGGCGGTTCTGCGCCAGGCGATGCAGGATCGGCAGGGCGAAGGCGGCGGTCTTGCCGGTGCCGGTCTGGGCGATGCCCAGCAGGTCGCGGCCGGCCATCACATGCGGGATCGCCTGGGCCTGGATGGGGGTGGGGGTGGTGTAGCCCTTTTCGGTGAGCGCACGGTTGATCGGCGCCGCAAGGCCGAAGTCTAGGAATTGAGTCATGGGGATGGGTTTTCTGTACTTAAATCGCGCGATCGGAATCGCGGCCCATCAGGGGCCGCCGTCGCAACGGTCATTTGGGGAGCGCCCCGCGTGTCCGGGCGATCGGTGTGTCTCTACGGGCTCTACAGGCTAGGTCGCGGTAGTTGCGACCCCCACGCGGCTGGAGCGCCGATCACGCCCCGGCAAGCGGAACGTGAGGCTCACATCGTCTTTCGCACCTGCGAAGTCAACCCATGGCGCTTCTCCGCAAGGGATTCGCGCTGTATTTGCCACACCCCGTGACCATTCTGGCCGTGACCGTTCTGAAAGGCGCCCGCCCCGTGACCAAGACCCTGCTCGTGGCCGCCGCCGCCCTGGTCGACACCGATGGCCGGGTGCTCATCTGCAAGCGTCCGAAAGGTAAACAACTGGAAGGGCTATGGGAGTTTCCAGGCGGTAAGGTTGAGAACGGAGAAACCTTAGAGGCCTGTTTGATCAGGGAGCTGGACGAGGAATTGGGGATAAAAGTCGCAAAAAACTGTCTCGCACCCTTCGTTTTTGCCAGTCACGCTTACGATTCATTTTCCCTGATCATGCCATTGTTCCTGTGTCGGCGCTGGGAGGGCGTTGTCACAGCTCGCGAACATGAGGCGCTCGCATGGGTAAAACCGCAAAAGCTATCCGACTATCCGATGCCCCCCGCGGACGCCCCCTTGGTGGCGTGGCTGTGCGATCTGTTGTGACCGCGTTCTGCCGCGACCAGTCTGGCGCCACGGCGATCGAATACGGCCTGATCGTCTCCTGCATCTTCCTGGCCGTCGTCACGGGCGTCAGCCTGTTCGCCGGCAACACCACCGTCATGTACGGCAAGATCAGCGCGGCCGTCGGCGGGGTGCGCTAGAGCACGATGAGTTTTGTCGGAACCGACAAAACTCTGAATCGTGCTCGCAAACTCAAGAATCGAGCCTGTCCTGTTTTGATGGATCATCAAAACAGGACAGGCTCTAGGCCCCTACCGCTTGGCCTTATGCTCGACGACGCCCAGGGCGTCGGCCAGGCGCATTTTCGCCGAGCCGGGTTTCAGCGGCTGCTGCTGGTCGGGGTGGGGCGCCCAGCCGGTCAGGGTGATGATCTCGAAGGTGGCCAGGATGCGGCCGTCGCCCTCGCCGAACTTCCGGGCATAGATCTCGAAGGTCCGCGCCAGGATCGGCCGGGTCAGCGGCGCGCGCGGCCGCTCCATCAACACGTTGGTCTCGCCCATGGCCCGCAGGTCCGCCAGCAGCTTCAACGGATGGGCATAGCGCACCGTCACGCGGTCCACATCCGACACCGGCAGGGCGAAGCCGGCCCGCTGCAGCAGCGCTGCGCCGTCGTAGGCGTCCGCGAAGGGCGACACCCGCGGCCCCACCCCCGGCGCCAACTCCGCCTCAGCCTGCAGCAGCGCCTGGCGCAACTCGGTCAGGGTGGCGCCGCCCAGGATGGCGCCGATGAACAGGCCGTCCGGCTTCAGCGCCCGGCGCAGCTGGATCAGGGCCCCTACGAGGTCATTGGCCCAGTGCAGGGCCAGGCTGGAGACGGCCAAATCCAGGGAGGCGTCGGCGAAGGGCAGGCGCTCCTCGTCCAGAACCAGGCGCGGGCCGGCGCGGCCAGCCAGCATCGCGGGCGAAAGGTCCGCCTCGATCAGGGTCCCCACCTTGGCCGAGGCGTCGCTGGCGGCCAGGGCCCGGGCGAAGGCGCCGTTGCGCGCGCCCAAGTCCACGGCCAGGGGGAACTGGCGCTGGATGGCCTCCAGCCGCTGGACAATATCCTCCGCCGCCCGCCGCTTGAGGAAGTCGGCGCCGCCATAGCCCGCTGCGGCCCGGCCGAGGCGGCGGCGGTGCAGGGCGCGGTCGAAGAGGCGGGGCGGGGCGGACATGACGCCCAGGCCTACTGCAACGGGCCAGACCGTGCAAAGCTGCGCCGACGGTTTGGGACGCGGGGGGAGAGTGGCGTGGCCGGAGACCTTTCGGCGTGGCGACCCAAATGGCGGCGCAAGTGGCGGGCAGACCCGCGCCTGACCGGCGCCCTGCGCGCCGTGCTCGACCTGGCCCTGCCGCCCATCGCCCTGGACGAGCACACCCGGGGCGAGGGGGTGCTGTCGCCGGGCATGACGCCGGCGCTGTGGGCTCGCATCGACTTCATCTCCGCGCCGTTCTGCGACGGCTGCGGCGCGCCCTTCGACTACGACCGCGGCCAGGGCGCGCTCTGCCCGGCCTGCATGGCCCGCAGGCCCGCCTACGACCACGCCCGCGCCGCCTGCCTCTATGACGAACACTCCCGCGACCTGATCCTCAAGCTCAAGCACGCCGACCGCACCGACCTGTCCGGCCTGTTC
>DASVMY010000292.1:0-3760 GCA_036384135.1 Caulobacteraceae bacterium
GGGAGAAGGTGGCCCGCGCAGCGGGTCGGATGAGGGGTCGACGAATCCTCTCGGGCTAAGCTGCTGACGCCAATCCACAATCGCCGGCGCGACCCCTCATCCGTCTGCTTCGCAGCCACCTTCTCCCGCAAGGGGAGAAGGACCGCTCAAAGCCCCGCAGACAGCTAATGACGAGATGTGTGCATCCCCTAGCCATAGTCATGGGGGAAGAAGAAGTGAACGCGGGCTTGAATTCCTGTTCGCCGGCGCCGCTAAAGCGTGGCCACGCCCCGGTCGATGGACAGCACCCCGGTGCGGGACACCTCCACCAGGCCCAGGTGCCGCATCAGGTCCACGAACTTGTCGACCTTGGAAGGGGCGCCGGTGAGTTCGAAGATGAAGCTCTCGATGGTGGTGTCGATGACGTTGGCGCGGAAGATGTCGGCGATGCGCAGGGCTTCCACCCGCTCGCTCCCCACGCCGCGGACCTTGATCAGGGCCAGCTCGCGCTCGACGCCGTTGGGGTCCTTGGTGACGTTCTGGACGTGCCGGGTCGAGACCATCTTCTGCAGCTGGGCCTCGATCTGGGCCAGGACGTGCGGGGTGCCGCGGGTGACGATGGTGATCCGGCTAGTGTGGGCGCTGACGTCGGTTTCCGCGACGGTCAGGCTCTCGATGTTGTAGCCGCGAGCGGCGAACAGCCCCACCACCCGGTGCAGCACGCCCGGCTCATTGTCCACCAGCACCGCGAAGGTCGCCAGGGCCTCGGTCTCGACGGCGTGGCCCATGTCGTAGGCCGAAGCAGGGGGTTCAACGGCCATTGCAGTTCCTTTGCTGACGAAACTCAGGCGCCGCGCTTGGCGGCGTCGGCGACATGCTCACGGAGGACCCGATTGATCTCGCTTTGATAAGGCCGCCCTTCGGCGTGGTCCTTGAACCAACGGATGACGTCGGCGTCCAGTCGGATTGTGACCGGATGCTTCACGGGGCGGTAAAGGTTCGTAAGCCGACGATCGACGGTGGCCGTATCTGGAACCTCCGGAATGTCGTCGGTGTCGATTGTTTCGTCGGGCAAGGCCGCGAGGCGTTCAAGCCTCGAGCGTTGCTCGGAAGTTAGCGTTGTCTTCTTCATAGCGCCGTCGTTCCCTGGGCGTGGCTCGTCGCGCTCCAATGATCCGCACCCGTTCGTCATCATCGGGATCTGGATACATATGGACCACCAGGAGCGTGGTCAGTCCGCCGACCACGCCGACTGCCCACCAGCGCGCTTCCCCTGCCTCGACGCGGTCGAAGTAGATGATGTGCAGCGGGTCCCGCCAGACGCGTTCAGCGTCCTCGAACGCGACACCATGCTTGTCGAGGTTGGACCTCGCCTTCGCTGGATTCCATTCGAAGATCATCTATATGTACGATTTTGTACGTACATTCAAGGCCCGCTCACACCAGCTTGCGCCCGGCCTCGTCGATCACCCCGCCGATATCCTCGGCGTCCTCGCCCAGGATCATCTCATTGTGGGCCTTGCCGGACGGGATCATCGGGAAGCAGTTCTCGTGGCGCTCCACACGGCAGTCGAACAGCACCGGGCGCGGGGTCTCGATCATCTCGATGATCTTGGCGTCCAGTTCGTCCGGGTGTTCGGCGCGCAGGCCCACGGCGCCGAAGGCTTCGGCCAGCTTCACGAAGTCGGGCAGGCTCTCCGAATAGGAGTGGCTGTAGCGTTCCCCGTGCAGCAGTTGCTGCCACTGGCGGACCATGCCCATCCATTCGTTGTTCAGGATGAAGATCTTGATCGGCAGGTCGTACTGAATGGCCGTCGACATTTCCTGCATGGTCATCTGCACGCTGGCGTCGCCGCCGATGTCGATGACCAGGCTGTCCGGGTGCGCCATCTGCACGCCGACGGCGGCGGGCAGGCCATAGCCCATGGTCCCCAGGCCGCCGGAGGTCATCCAGCGGTTGGGCTCCTGGAACTTGAAGAACTGGGCGGCCCACATCTGGTGCTGGCCGACCTCGGTGGTGATGTAGACGTCCTTGTCGCGGGTCAGTTCGTACAGGCGCTGGATGGCGTGCTGCGGCTTGATGACCGTGGATGAGTTGCGGTAGGCGAAGCCGTTGCGGGCCCGCCAGCGGTCGATCTGGGCCCACCAGGGCTTCAGGCGGGCCGGTTCCGGCGCCCTCTTCTGGCGCTTCCAGGCGGCGATCAGCGCCTCCAGCACCTCGCCGGCGTCGCCCAGGATACCGATGTCGGCCCGAACCACCTTGCCGATGGACGAGGGGTCGATGTCGATGTGGATCTTCTTGCTGCCCGGCGAGAACGCGTCCAGCCGGCCGGTGACCCGGTCGTCGAAGCGCGAGCCGATGGCCACCATCACGTCGCAGTCGTGCATGGCGTGGTTGGCTTCGAAAGCCCCATGCATGCCCACCATGCCCAGCCACGCCGGATCGTCGGCGGGGAAGGCGCCCAGGCCCATCAGGGTCGAGGTCACCGGCGCGCCGGTCAGCTTGGCGAATTCGCGCAGCAGGGCGCTGGCCTTGGGCCCGGCGTTGATCACGCCGCCGCCGGTGTAGAGGATCGGCCGCTTGGCCTCGGCGATCAGGGCGCAGGCGTCGGTGATGCGCCCGGGATCACCCTTCGTCTGCGGGTGGTAGTTGTGGCTGGAGCGCGCCTTGTCCGGCCCGACATAGGGGGCGCTGGCGAACTGAACGTCCTTGGGGATGTCGATGACCACGGGGCCGGGGCGGCCGGTGGTGGCGATCTTGAACGCCTCGTGCAGGACGTGCGGCAGGTCGGCGGCGTTCTTCACCAGGTAGTTGTGCTTGGTGCAGGACCGCGTGATCCCCACCGTGTCGCACTCCTGGAAGGCGTCGGTGCCGATCAGGTGGGTGGGGACCTGGCCGGTGATGACCACCAGGGGGATGGAGTCCATCAGGGCGTCGACGATACCGGTGATGGCGTTGGTGGCGCCGGGGCCGGAGGTCACAAGGACCACGCCGGGCTTGCCGGTGGAGCGGGCGTAGCCCTCAGCGGCGTGGGTCGCGCCCTGCTCGTGGCGGACCAGGACGTGCTTCAGCCGCGGCTCGTGGAATAGGGCGTCATAGATCGGCAGCACGGCGCCGCCGGGGTAGCCGAACAGGTCTGTCACCCCCTGGTCGACCAGGGCGCGGACCACGATCTCGGCGCCGGTCATGATCTCGGCGGCGGCGTCGGTCTGGGAGGCTTCGATGGCGGGATGGGCGGTCATGGGGCGAACTTCGATCCGGGGGAAATTTGGGGCAAGAAAAAAGGCCCGCTAGGGGCCTTGGCATACGCGACCGGCAACGTCGGGAGCATCATACTCCCGTCGAGGTCGGCCGCTGAATAAGTACGATCGCGCGCATGCGCCTTGCTCCAAACTAGCTGGAAGGCTGAATGCCATTCTGGCGAAGGTCCGTCAAGGCGGGGTTAAGGGCAAGGAATTGCGCCCACTGCGCCTCAGCCTCCGCCGCGTCGATGCGCGGCCAGTCCGGCGTCTGGTTGCGGAACCAGGTCATCTGGCGCTTGGCGAAGCGGCGGGTTTCCTGCTGGGCGGCGGCGACGGCGGCCTCAAGCGAAGTCCGGCCAGCCAGGTATTCGGCCAGCTCCCGCACCCCCACCGCCTTCATGGCCGGCAGGGCGGGGTCGAGCGCGCGGGCCACCAGGGTGCGGACCTCCTCCAAGGCGCCGCCGGCCGCCATGGCCTCCAGCCGGGCGTCGCAGCGGGCGTACAGGGCCTGCCGCTCCGGCTCCAGCACCACCCCACG
>DASVMY010000293.1:0-2578 GCA_036384135.1 Caulobacteraceae bacterium
CTGTGATCACCAACCCGGACTGGCTGCACCGGCCCAGCGGCGAGGACCTGGCGCGCTACTACCCCGACCGCGCCCAGCGCATGGGCGTCGCCGGCCGCGCCACCCTCAGCTGCACGGTAACCGCCAAGGGCAATGTGGAGCAGTGCTCGGTCATCTCCGAAGACCCGCTGGACCAGGAATTCGGCGCCGCCTCCCTGAAGCTGGCCAAGCTGTTCAAGATGAAGCCCCAGACCCGGGACGGCCTGCCGGTTGACGGCGCCACGGTGCGCATCCCGCTGCGCTTCCAGCCGGCCGAGAATTGACCTGGCGAGAATTGCCCTGGCCAGAGTTGACCTTGGGGGCTTTGCCCCTGGCCACGCCCCGGCCTTCGCGTGCTAAGTCCGCAAGCCATGCTCGACAAGTTCGACGACCGCCTGGACCCCAGCTTCGCCGCCGCCGACCGGCCGGCGCTGATCGCGCGCCTGTCGGCGATCCTGCCCCCGGACGCCCTGATTACCCAGGCCGAGGGCCTGCGCCCCTACGAGAACGACGGCTTCTCCGGCTACCGGGTCATGCCCTCCGTGGTGGTTCTGCCCAGCGAGACCGCGCAGGTGCAGGCGATCCTGAAGGTCTGCGGCGAGCTGGGCGTGCCGGTGGTGGCGCGCGGCGCGGGGACCGGGCTCTCCGGCGGCGCCCTGCCCTTCCCCGGCTGCGTGGTCCTCAGCCTCGGCAAGTTCAGCCGCATCCTCGACATCGACGCCGACGCCCGCACGGCCGTGGTCCAGCCGGGGGTGCGCAACCTGGCGATCTCCGAGGCGGTGGCGCACCTGGGCCTGTTCTACGCCCCCGATCCGTCCTCTCAGCTGGCCTGCAGCATCGGCGGCAATGTGGCCGAGAACGCCGGCGGGGTGCACTGCCTGAAGTACGGCCTGACCGTGCACAACATCCAGAAGCTGCAGATGGTCACCCTGGCCGGCGACATCGTCACCCTGGGCGGCGACGCCCTGGACGCGCCAGGGTTCGACCTGCTGGCCCTATTCACCGGCTCGGAGGGGCTGCTGGGGGTGATCACCGAGATCACCGTCAAGCTGCTGCCGGCGCCCACCTTCACCCAGGTGATGCTGATGGCCTTCGACGACGTGCGCAAGGCCGGCGCCGCTGTGGCCGAGATCATCGCCGCGGGGGTGACGCCGGCGGGGCTGGAGATGATGGATGGCATGGCCCTGCGCGCCGCCGAACAGTTCGCCCACGCCGGCTATCCCACCGACGCCGAGGCCATCCTGCTGTGCGAACTGGACGGCGCCGAGGCGGACGTCGCCGACGAGCTGGCCCGCGTGGGCGAGATCTGCCGCGCGGCGGGGGCCACCGAGGTGCGCCTGGCCCGCGACGAGGCCGAGCGCAAAACCTTCTGGGCCGGCCGCAAGGGCGCCTTCCCAGCCATGGGCCGCCTGGCCCCGGACTACTACTGCATCGACGGCACCATCCCCCGCCACCAGCTGCCGGACGTATTGGCTGAGATCGCCCGGCTGTCGGAGACACACGGCCTGAAGGTGGCCAACGTCTTCCACGCCGGCGATGGCAACCTGCACCCCCTGATCCTCTACGACGCCAATGCGCCGGGCGACCTCGAGCGTGCCGAAGCCCTGGGCGGGGCGATCCTGGAACTGTGCGTGGCGGTGGGCGGGACGATCACGGGCGAGCACGGGGTAGGCCGCGAGAAGATCAACCAGATGTGCGTCCAGTTCACCCCCGACGAGGTCGAAGCTTTCGCCGCCGTCAAGGCCGCCTTCGACCCCGCCGGCCTGCTCAACCCCGGCAAGACCATCCCGACCCTGGCCCGCTGCGCCGAGTTCGGCGGCATGCACGTCCACCAGGGAGCGCTGCCCCATGCCGACCTCCCGCGCTTCTAGGGGCGCCAAGGACATGGACCAGACCGACGCCCTGGCCGAACAGGTCGCGCGCGCGGCGGCCGAGCAGCGGCCCCTGCGCATCGTCGGCGGCGACAGCAAATTCTTCTATGGCCGGGCGGTCGAGGGCGAGACGTTGTCCCTGGCCGGCCACGCCGGCGTCATCGACTACAAGCCCAGCGAACTGGTGATCACCGCCCGCGCCGGGACGCTGCTCAGTGAGATCGAGGCCCTGCTGGACGCCAACCATCAGATGCTGGCCTTCGAGCCGCCATCGATGGGTCCCGCCAGCACCATCGGCGGGGTCGTGGCGGCGGGGCTGTCGGGACCGCGGCGGCCGTTCACCGGGGCGGTGCGGGACTTCGTGCTGGGGGTCACCATCTTGGATGGACGCGGGCGCCGGCTGCGGTTCGGCGGCACGGTGTTCAAGAACGTCGCCGGTTTCGACGCTTTCCGCCTGATGGCCGGCGCCCTGGGCTGTCTTGGGGTGATCCTGAACGTCTCGCTGCGCGTCACGCCGAAGCCGCGCGCTGAGGCGGCCCACAGCTATGAGATGGGTTGGAGCGAGGCCCGGGGCCGCATCGCCGCCTTGATGCGCCGCCCCCTGCCCCTGTCCGGCGCCGCACACCACCAGGGCCGCCTGCACCTGCGCCTCTCCGGCCCCGAAGCCGCCGTGGCCGCGGCGCAGGCCG
>DASVMY010000294.1:0-12843 GCA_036384135.1 Caulobacteraceae bacterium
AGAATGCCGCTGGCGCGGCGGTTGAGGGTGGGGCGGGGCCAGGCGCCGCGGGCGCCGTCCAGGGCCTGCAGCACCGCGGTGCTGGCGTCGGACTCGCCGATGGCCACGAAGGCTGCGTCGTGGGGTGGCAGGGTGGCGGGCAGGGGCGCGCCGTGGGGGATGAACAGGGTGTCGAGGGTGGCGTTGGAGCCCTCCAGCAGGAAGTCCACAGGGGTGTTGGCCATCAGGTCGCCCGGCGCGCACACCGCCAGCAGGCGAGGGCCGGAGCCGTCGCCGTGCGTGGTGCGGAAGTGGCGGGCGGATTTCAGGATGTCGGCCTGCAGGGCCAGGGCCGCCTCCTTCTGGCCCACCAGCTGCATCAGCAGCGACAGGTCCAGCGCCGCGCCCAGATCGGGATCGGCGGCGCCGGCGCGTGCCTGAAGCTCGGCGGCGATGGGGTCTAGGTCCTCGCGCCGGAACACCCGTCCGGCCAGGTTGGCCAGACCCAGGCTGATCGCCGGTCCGGCGTCCGGCTCCAATTCCTCCCCCAAACCTCCCGCGGAGGCGGTGTGCTGGGCGGCAGACGGCATGGGCGGACCTCGGACAAATGTGGCTGCGCGAAGGACTCAATCAGGGTCGCCGCATGAAGCCTAGTTGCGGAGGGCGTGGTTAATGGCCCCATAATCACCCTGCGGCGGCGCGTCGCACCTGGCCGCGACGACGCGCTCACCGGAGGGCCTATCCGCCCGGTGGCGACACGCCGCATCGGCGTGGGCCGCGGCTCGGATTAGTGGGGCTCTGAAGTTGCAGAGACGGGCGAGCGTGACATGACCCTCCAATTCCTCATCGGCGCCATCATCGGTTCGGGCGTCTTCATCTTCGCCGGCCGCGAACCGGCCCAGAGGCTCGTGGCCCTGGTGCAGGACCGACTGAGCCGGCGCCGGGACTAGCTGGCCCGCACCGGGCTCCGCTGTCGCGGACAAACCGGCGCCGATTTGACCAAGAAGCCTTGCCACGGCCAGGCAATGATGCGGCTACTTCCACGAACGGAGTCAGCCCATGTCTCGTCTCGCCTTCGCCGCCTTTGCGGCCACCCTCGCCCTGGCCCTGCCGGCCGCCGCCGCGGTCAAGCCGTTTCCGCCGGGGTTCCAGGTGCGGGAGATCCCCACCAACGGCGCGATGATCCATGTCCGGGTCGGGGGCCACGGGCCGGCCGTGGTGCTACTGCACGGCTTTGGCGACACCGGCGATATGTGGGCGCCGCTGGCCGCGGTCCTGGCCAAGGATCACACCGTGATCGCGCCCGATCTGCGCGGCATGGGCCTCTCGTCCCACCCCGACACCGGATATGACAAGAAAACCGAGGCCGAGGACGTCGCTGCGGTGATGGACGCCCTGCACGTCGCCAAGGCGGACTTGGTCACCCACGACATCGGCAACATGGTCGGCTACGCCTTTACAGCCCAGCATCCGGAGCGGGTCACGCGCCTGGTGCTGATGGATGCGCCCTTGCCCGGGATCGGTCCCTGGGACGAGATCACCCACGGCCATGCGCTCTGGCACTTCTCGTTCTACGGGCCGGACGAAGAGCGCCTGGTGGCCGGACGTGAACGTATCTATCTCGACCGGTTTTACAATGAGTTCTCAGCTAATCCTAAGGCTGTGGATGAGGCGACGCGACAGCACTACACGGCCCTCTACGCCCGGCCGCACGCCATCCACGACGCCTTCGAACAGTTCAAGGCCTTCGACCAGGACGCCGCCGATAACAAGGCGTTCCTGGCCAAGGGGGGCAAGCTGACCATGCCGGTCCTGGCCATCGGCGCCGACCACTCTTTCGGGACCATGATGGCCACTGACGCGGGCTTCGTGGCCAGCAATGTGAAGGGTGTGGTGATCGCGGGCTCCGGCCACTGGCTGATGGAAGAACAGCCGGCGGCGACGATGGCGGCGATCTCGGCATTTCTGAACGCGCCTTAGGGGGCGTTCGGACCTATACCACCGTCACCCCGGACGAGCCGCATCCGCGGCGACGATCCGGGGCCGGCGGGGCCGGCTCCTCGCGGGGTGTCGTCTGGGAACTGGACGGCCGGCCCCGGCTCTTCGCTTCGCTACGGCCGGGGTGACGGGTTTGGGGCCAACACCCCCGCCGCCGCCAGCCCCGGCTCGACCGTCACGTCCCGCGCCGTCATCACTCCTCCACCGGCAACTGTTCGCGGCAAGAGCTTATCTCGATTGACAGTGCTAAAAAAGAACTGATTGATGCCGGCAAGGGTGAGACCTGCATGGGAGGCGCCAAATGCCAAAGAGAAACGCCACGGCCGCGGTGATCGGCGCCGGCGACTACATCGGCTCGGCTATCGCCAGGAAGTTCGCCGCCGAGGGCTATACGGTGGTGGCCGGGCGGCGCAACGGCGACCAACTGGCGCCTTTGAAGGCGGAGATCGAGGCGGCCGGCGGGGTGTGCCACGCCCGTTCGCTGGACGCGCGCAAGGAGGAGGACATCACCGCCTTCCTGGCCGAGGCGGACGCCATCGCGCCGCTGGAGGTCTGTATCTTCAACGTCGGGGCCAATGTGAACCACCCGATCCTGGAGACTACCGAGCGGGTGTTCCGCAAGGTGTGGGAGATGGCCTGCTACGGCGGCTTCCTGACCGGGCGGGAGGCGGCGCGGCATATGGTGGAGCATGGCAAGGGCTCGATCTTCTTCACCGGCGCCACGGCGTCGATGCGCGGTGGGATCGGCTATGCGGCCTTCGCCAGCGCCAAGTTCGGCCTGCGGGCGGTGGCCCAGGCCATGGCGCGGGAGCTGGGACCGAAGAACATCCACGTCGCCCACCTGGTGATCGACAGCGGCGTCGACACCGCCTGGGTGCGCGAACGGCGCCGTGCGGCCGGCGGCGGGGAGGTCAACGAGCCGGACCAGCTGATGAACCCGTCCTCCATCGCCGACGCCTACTGGGCCCTGCACAGCCAGCACCGCGACGGCTGGACGTTCGAACTCGACCTTCGGCCCTATGGGGAGCGCTGGTGATGGCGAGCAAGACCGTGGAATTCCACTTCGATTTCGGCAGCCCCAACGCCTATCTGAGCCACTTAGTGATCCCGGAGATCGAGGCGCGGACGGGGGCGAGGTTCCGCTATGTGCCGATCCTGCTGGGGGGCGTGTTCAAGCTCACCGGCAACCGCTCGCCCGGCGAAAGCCTGGCGGGGATCAAGAACAAGCCGCAGTTCCAGGCGCTGGAGACGCAGCGCTTCCTCAAGCGGCACGGCATCACCGGCTATCGCTTCAACCCGTTCTTCCCGGTCAACACCCTGATGCTGATGCGTATCGCGGCGGGCGCTGAAATCGACGGGACGTTGGCGCCCTACGTGGCCGCCGCCTTCCACCACATGTGGGAAGATCCCAAGAAGATGGACGATCCGGAGGTCGCCAAGGCCGCCTTCGACGGCTCGGGTCTGGACGGCGAACGCCTGCTGGCCCGGGCCCAGGAGCCGGACGCCAAGGCGCGGCTGCTGGAGAATACCCAGGCGTCGGTGGACCGCGGGACCTTCGGCTCGCCGACCTTCTTCGTCGGCGACGAGATGTTCTTCGGCAAGGACCAGCTACGCGACGTCGAGGAGGAAATCGGCCGGGTGTGAGCCTAGGATATGCGATGGCCTCGAATCCCTCGCCAACCTTGGGCGCGATCATCCTCACCGGCGGCGCTTCGCGGCGCATGGGTGTGGACAAGGCGACCCAGCTTTGGGGCGACCTGCGCGCCATCGACCGGGTCGCGGCCCTGGCAGCCCGTCTCGGGGCGGTGCGGGTGGTGACGGCCGGCGACGGCGACTACGGCCTGCCAAGGGCGCCGGACCCGGCCCCGTTCAGCGGACCGGTGGCGGGCGTATTGGCGGGCCTGGTCCGAATGCCGGCGGCGGTGACCCACGTGCTGGTGCTGGCGGTGGACGCCCCGACCATCCAGGCGCAGGACCTGACGCCGCTCCTGTCCGCCGCCGATCCGGGCGCAGCGTACGAGGGGATGCCGGTTCCGATGGTGATGGTGGTGAGCGCGGTTCCCGCCGACATCCGGGATGACTGGCCGCTGCGGCGCCTTGTGGAGCGCGCCGGGCTGGTCGGCCTGGAGCCGCCACCGGCGGTGGCCTTGCGCCTGCGGGGGGCGAACACGCCGGAAGAGCGTGAGGCGCTGTTGCGGGATGCTGGGTTTTAAGGCGTTGCGCGACCCCGTCGCCCCGGACAAGCCGCTTCAGCGGCGCCGATCCGGGGCCGGCAGAGCCGGCTCCTCGCTGAAAGTCGTCTTGACGCCGATGGGCCGGCCCCGGCTCTCCGCTTCGCTACGGCCGGGGTGACGGGGGAGGGGGCGTGTGACAGCTTACGCATATGTCTGCGCGCTTCCCGTGTATCGCCGTCTATATGCTGGCGAGCCGACCCTTCGGCGTCCTCTATGTCGGAGTGACCAATGATCTTCCACGCCGCCTTATGGAGCACCGCGAGAACCTAGTTCCCGGCTTCACCCGTGAGCACCATTGCCACCTTCTGGTTTGGTACGAACTCCACGACCTAATGACCGAGGCGATCTTGCGGGAGAAGCGCATCAAGCGCTGGCGGCGCGCCTGGAAGTTCGAACTGATCGAAAACCTCAACCCCGACTGGTCCGATCTCTTCCTGACTATCAATCAGTAGAGGCCACCGCCGCACTTGCCACTTCCCCCGTCACCCCGGACAAGCGCGCAGCGCGCCGATCCGGGGCCGGCGGCGCCGGTTCCTCGCTGGAGGTCGTCTTGGCGCCGATGGGCCGGCCCCGGCTCTCCGCTTCGCTACGGCCGGGGTGACGGGGGAGGGGGCAGCTCAAAGCACCTCGAACACGCTGTAGACCGGACCGTCCGAGCGGCGGTGGCCGACGCCGATGGCGAGGATGCGGTTCAGCCAGTCGTACTGCGGCGCCGCGGCGGTGAACGCGGCCTGGATACGGAAGAAGTGGGTGGCCGGGTCGAGCACCTCGCCGGCGTCGATCCTGGCCAGGATGTCGGCCGGGCCGTGGCGCAGCCCCTGATAAGTCATGCCGATCACGGCCCCATCGGTGGTCTTGAGCGTGATGCGGACATCCAGGGCGACGGCGCCGTCGGCGCGGACCGTCTGCCAGTCGGCGCCGCCGTCCATCACCTCGCCCGTGAGCCGCTCTCCCTCGAAAGCGCCGCCGGTGACGACGCCGACACGGCGCAAGCCCGCCGGCGTCTGGCCGATGACGACCATGGGGCGGACCGCCAGGCGCATGACGAACAGCGGGCGGGTCTGAACCGTCCGCAGGGCTTGGGGCAAACTCTCGAACGCGGGAACGGACATCGGGACCTCCGGGCGGCGCTACCCTAACCCGCCAACTGCGCCTTCCGCTCGCGGCGGCGGCGGGTGAGGATGTGCTCGGTATAGCCGTTCGGCTGGACGCGGCCGTCGAACACCAGGTCCAGCGCCGCCTGGAAGGCGATGCTGGCGGCCGGATCGGGGCTCATGGCCTGGTAGGCTGGGTCATCGGCGTTCTGGCCGTCCACCACCTTGGCCATCCGCGCCAAAGTCTCGCGCACCTGGGCCTCGGTGCAGACGCCATGGTGCAGCCAGTTGGCGATGTGCTGGCTGGAGATGCGCAGGGTGGCGCGGTCTTCCATCAGGCCCACGTCGTGGATGTCGGGCACCTTGGAGCAGCCGACGCCCTGGTCGATCCAGCGCACGACGTAGCCGAGGATGCCCTGGGCGTTGTTGTCCAACTCCTGCTGGATGTCGGCGGCGTTCCAGTTGGATCGGGCCAGGGGCAGGGTGAGGAGCTCATCCAGGCCCGTGGAACCCGCCGTTCCCATGGACGCCTGCAGCGCCGGCACGTCGACCTCGTGATAGTGCAGGGCGTGCAGGGCGGCGGCGGTGGGCGAGGGCACCCAGGCGGTGTTGGCCCCCGCCCTGGGTTGGCCGATCTTGGCGGCCAGCATGGCGTGCATCTGGTCAGGGGCGGCCCACATGCCCTTGCCGATCTGGGCGTGACCGGGGAAGCCGGCAGCCAGGCCCGCCTCGACATTGCGTTTCTCATAGGCCGGCAGCCAGGGCTCGGCCTTCATGGCGTCCTTGCGAACCATCGGGCCGGCTTCCATGGCGGTGTGTATTTCGTCGCCGGTGCGGTCCAGGAAACCGGTGTTGATGAACACCACACGGTCGCGGGCGGCGTGGATGCAGGCCTTCAGATTGGCGCTGGTGCGGCGCTCCTCGTCCATGATGCCGAGTTTGACGGTGTTGCGCGGCAGGGCGAGGGCGTCTTCAACCAAGTCGAACAGGCGCACGGCCAGGGCGACCTCGTCGGGGCCGTGCATCTTCGGCTTGACCACATAGATTGAGCCGGCGGGGCTGTTGCGGCGGCCGCCGTTCACGTCGTGCAAGGCCGCCGTGACGGTGATCAGGGCGTCCACCGCGGTCTCGAACACTGGCTGGCCGCCGAGGCGCACCATGTCGGTGGTCATGTGGTGGCCGACATTGCGCACCAGCATCAGGCTGCGGCCGCGCAAAGTGACCTCGCCGCCGCCAGGGGCGGTGTAGGCGCGGTCCTCGTCCAGGCGGCGGGTTTCGGTGCGCCCGCCTTTGGCGAAGCTGGCCGACAGGTCGCCGCGCATCAGGCCCAGCCAGTTGCGATAGACCCCGGTCTTGTCCTCGGCGTCCACGGCGGCCACCGAGTCCTCGCAGTCCTGGATGGCGGTGAGCGCCGCCTCCACCAGCACGTCGGCGACCCCGGCCGGATCGCCCTTGCCGATGTTGTGGCCGCGGTCGATCTGGATTTCCAGGTGCAGGCCGTTGTGGGCCAGGAGCACGGCGGTGGGGGCCTCGGCGGCGCCGCGCCAGCCGATGAACTGGGCCGGGTCGGCCAGGGCGGCCTTCGACCCATCCTTCTGGGTCACCGCCAGGGCGCCGTTTTCCACGGCGTAGAGCGTGGCTTCGACGTGCGAACCGCCGGCCAAGGGGGCGGCGTGGTTCAGCACGCCGCGGGCGAAGTCGATGACGTGCTGGCCGCGTTCGGGATCATAGCCCTTGGTCCTGGTTGGGGGGAGCAGGGCGTCAGTGCCGTAGAGGGCGTCGTAGAGGCTGCCCCAGCGGGCGTTGGCGGCGTTGAGCGCATAGCGGCCGTTGGACACCGGCACCACCAGTTGCGGCCCGGCCAGCTTGGCGATCTCCGGATCGACGTTCTGGGGGCCGATCTGGAAGGGGGCGGGCTCGGGCAAGAGGTAGCCGATCTGGCGCAGGAAGGCGGTCTGTTCGGCCACGTCCACGGCCTTGCCGCGCCGCTCGCGCCACCAGGCGTCGATCTGGACTTGAAGCTCATCGCGCCGGGCCAGCAGGGCGGCGTTGCGCGGGGTGAAGTCGGCCAGGATCCGTTCCAACGCCGCCCAGAACGCGGCGGGTGTCACGCCCGTGCCGGGCAGCAGCTCCCGTTCCACGAAGGCGTGCAGGAGGTCGTCGACGGTGAGGGAGGTGCTGATGTCCATAGGTCCGGCCGCGCTCTCGATGGGGCGAGCCAGCGCCGCCAGGCGGCGCCCGCTCGCAGACGCTTTACTTGATAGCAGAATAGCCGAACGGCCCGGAGCCAAAGCCCCGGACCGCCCGTTGTCGGATGACCAGCCTGTCTTTTAGGCGAACTGGTTCATGGTGTTGTGCGCGCCGCCCGCCTTCAGGGCCGCTTCGCCGGCGAAGTATTCCTTGTGGTCGTCGCCGATGTCCGAGCCCGACATGTTCTGGTGCTTCACGCAGGCGATGCCTTGCCGGATTTCCTGACGCTGGACGCCCAGGACGTAGCCCAGCATGCCCTGGGTGCCGAAGTACTCCTTGGCCAGGTTGTCGGTGCTGAGGGCCGCGGTGTGGTAGGTCGGCAGGGTGATCAGGTGGTGGAAGATGCCGGCCCGCTTGGCGCCGTCCGCCTGGAAGGTGCGGATCTTCTCGTCGGCAATGATGGCCAGCTCGGTGCCGTCGTAGTCGACGCTCATCAGGCCGTCGCGAACGTAGGCGGAGACGTCCTTCCCTTCGGCCTTCATGGCGTCATAGACCTGCTGGCGGAAGTTGAGCGTCCAGTTGAACGAGGGGCTGTTGTTGTAGGCCAGCTTGGCGTTCGGGAAGACCTCGCGGATGCGGTCCATCATGCCGGCGATCTGGGAGACGTGCGGCTTTTCGGTTTCGATCCACAGCAGGTCCGCGCCGTTCTGCAGCGAGGTGATGCTGTCGAGGACGCAGCGGTCTTCGCCGGTGCCTTCACGGAACTGGAACAGGTTGGAGGGCAGGCGCTTGGGACGCAGCAGCTTGCCGTTGCGGTTCAGGACCACGTCGCCGTTCTTCATATCGGCGGGCGAGATTTCTTCGCAATCGAGGAAGCTGTTGTACTTGTCGCCCAGGTCGCCCGGCTGATGGCTGACGGCGATCTGCTTGGTGAGGCCCGCGCCCAGGCTGTCGGTGCGGGTGACGATGATGCCGTTGTCGACGCCCAGCTCGAGGAAGGCGTAACGAACCGCGCGGATCTTCGCGAGGAAATCCTCGTGCGGGACGGTGACCTTGCCGTCCTGGTGGCCGCACTGCTTTTCGTCGGAGACCTGGTTTTCGATCTGGATGGCGCAGGCGCCCGCCTCGATCATCTTCTTGGCCAGGAGGTAGGTGGCTTCCGCGTTGCCGAAGCCGGCGTCGATGTCGGCTATGATCGGCACGACGTGGGTCTGGAAGCTGTCGACCGCGTCGACGATCTTCTGTTCCTTGGCCTTGTCACCGGCCGCGCGGGCGGCGTCCAGGTCGCGGTAGAGGCCGCCCAGTTCACGGGCGTCGGCCTGGCGCAGGAAGGTGTAGATTTCTTCGATCAGCGCCGGCACCGAGGTCTTCTCGTGCATCGACTGGTCGGGCAGGGGGCCGAAGTCGGACCGCAGGGCGGCGATCATCCAGCCGGACAGGTAGATGTAGCGGCGGTCGGTCGACTTGAAGTGCTTCTTGATGGAAATCATCTTCTGCTGGGCGATGAAGCCGTGCCAGCAGCCCAGCGACTGGGTGTAGTTGGCCGGATCGGCGTCGTAGGCGGCCATGTCCTTGCGCATGATGCCGGCTGTGTAGCGGGCGATTTCCAGGCCGGTCTTGAACCGGTTCTGCAGGCGCATGCGGGCCACGGACTCGGGATTGATCCCGTCCCAGGTTCCGTTCTTGCTCTTGATGAGCTGGCCCATCTCGATGATGTGGTCTTGATAAGACATGTGCCTCTTCCGCGCTTGGCCGGGCAAAATGGAATGGGCCCGGTGTTTGAAAGGCCCTTACAGCGCGGTTCGCGCGGCGTGGAAGGGGGCGCGTGGTCTAGATGTTGAACTTTACATCTTCATCTTGTATATCTGTAAGGATATTACATCACCTAAGGTCAAGTCATGCCGGCTGAACGCCGCCTCTATGTGGGTCCGAGCCTGCGGCGCCTGCGCCGCGACCACGGGCTGACCCAGGCCGACATGGCCGCGGACCTGGATGTCTCGCCCTCCTATGTCGCCCTGCTGGAGCGCAATCACCGGCCGCTCAGCGCCGAGATGCTGCTGCGCCTGGCCCAGACCTACAAGATGGACATGGGCGCCCTGGCCGGGGACGGCGGCGCGGACGACGCGGCGCGGCTGCAGGCGGTGCTGAAGGACCCGATGTTCGCCGACATCGACCTGCCGACCCTGGAGACCGCCGACGTCACCACCAATTTCCCGGGCATCACCGAGGCCCTGCTGCGGCTCTACACCGCCTATCACGAGGAGCAGCTGGCCCTGGCCGACCGGGAGGCCCTGGCCGTCGGCGGCGCGCGCGGATCGGAGGCCTCCGATCCGGTGGCGGAGTCCCGGCGCTTCCTGGCCGCGAGGCGCAACAGCTTCCCCAGCCTGGACGACGCTGCCGAGCGCCTGGCCCAGGCCGTCAGCGGCCACGACACCCTGGTGGGCTACCTGAAAGCCCGGCACAACCTGCGCGTCCGGCGCCTGCCCTCCAGCGTCATGGTCGGCTCGATCCGGCGGCTGGACCGGCACCGCAAGGAAATCCTGCTGGACGACAACCTGGACAACGCCAGCCAGTCTTTCCAACTGGCCCTGCAGCTGGCCTATCTGGAGATGCGCGACGATATCGACACGGTGGCCAGGGAGGGCAGCTTCGACACCGAAAGCGGCGAGCGGCTGACCCGCCGGGCCCTGGCCAGCTATGCCGCCGCGGCGGTGCTGATGCCCTACACCGCCTTCGCCAGGGCGGTGGAGGCGCGGCGCTATGACGTCGAGGCCCTGGCCCGACAGTTCAGCGCCAGCTTCGAGCAGACGGCGCACCGGCTGACCACCCTGCAGAAACCGGGACAGGAGCGAGTGCCGTTCTTCTTCATCCGCGTCGATCCGGCCGGCAACGTCTCCAAGCGCCTGGACGGAGCAGGCTTTCCCTTCGCCCGGCATGGCGGCGGCTGCCCGTTGTGGTCGGTGCACCAGGCGTTCCGCACCCCGCGCGAGATCGTCACCCAGTGGCTGGAGTTGCCCGACGGCCAGCGGTTCTTCTCCATCGCCCGCACGGTGACCGCCGGCGGCGGCGCCTATGGGGCGCAGCGGGTGGAGCGGGCCATCGCGCTGGGCTGCGCGGCCGAACACGCCGGCAAGCTGATCTACACTCAGAACCAGACGGGGCCGGGGGCTGAGGCGGCGACGCCGATCGGAGTCACCTGCCGCCTGTGCCACCGCACCGAATGCACGGCCCGCTCCGCCCCGCCGATCGGCCGCCAGGTGCTGCCCGACGACATCCGCCGCACCAGCGCGCCGTTCGGGTTCTCGGACAACTGAACTCCGGCGACGCCCTCGCGCCTGCGGCCGGCTGCCGGGCGGCCGGCGGGGCGAAAAGGCCGCGCCAGGCCCATATTGCCCCAAATTGCGTCTTGGCCCATTTACCGTAAGGCAAACCATCGGCGAGTATTGTCGCGCCGAGTGTTGGGTGGGGCGTAGGATCGCATGTCGTCGCAGTTCGCGAATTACCTCAGAACCCTGCGGGAAAAGGGCCCGGAGACCGACGCCTCCGGTTCCGAGCAAAGCCATGCGGGTTCAGGGGAAAGCGGGTCGGAGGCGCGGTCCGGGCCGCCTTCCCAGTCGTCTCCGCAGCCGTCGCCGGCGGGCCAGTCGCCGCGGGCCAAGTCAGGCCCAGCGGAGGCGGAGAGGTTCGTCAATGTCGCCCTGCGCGACGGCGAGGTTTTGATCCTTGGTCTGACCGAAGAGCCCTTGGCGGTGAACGGGCGCACCGCCGAACGCCTGGCCCGGCGGTTGCTCGACGCCGTTGCGCTGGCCCGGGGCCAGCATCCCGATCAGACCAGCGGTTCCTGAAGCCGGCGAAGGGTTTCCGGATCGGGGACGCCGTCGAAAAACCGGCCCAGGGCCTTTTGGAACAGGGCCTCGCCAAGCAAGACGTTGCTGGCCGCAGCCTGGGCAAACAGCGTCATGGAAGACTGGAACTTCCGGTCGTCGGGCCATCCGAACACATCCTCGGCCCGCCGGACGGGAGCCGCGATGGCCAGCGCGGTGAATTCGCGCAGACGGGGGCCGAGCGCGGCGTGGCGCAGATAGGCTTCGCCCTCCGCCAGGCCGCTGATGGCGTAGGTCTGCGCCATGAGGCTTCGTCCCAGTCCCGCCAGTTGGGGGAATACGAACCACATCCAGTGGCTGGCCTTGCGGCCCACGGTCAGTTCGGCCCGCACCTGGGCGACCACGGGGTCCTGCGCGTCGACGAATCGTTGCAGATCAAAGGGGTCGCCTGTCCCGGTCATGGGGCGTTCGCCTGTGCGTCAACAGCCCCTCCGCTTACCGCGCGCCGCCGGACTTGGCTATCGAAAGGGCGCCCGGGCAGCCGCGCTCCAGAACGGGACGCCGCCGCAGTTTCGACACTGGCGGGCCTCGTTTGGTTCACAGTTCCTTTGCCTGATCGTGTCGTACTTGTGTGAATCGGGGGGCGCAGCGTGTCTAGAGTCTTCGGTGGTTCGCGGTCGGCGCGGTGGGGTGTGGCCCGGCTGGCCGTGCTTTGCGCCGTCCTCGCGTGGGCGGCGCCCGTCGCCGCGCAGCCAGCTGATTCTCAGGTTTCCGAGCCCCAGGTTTCCGAGCCCCAAAATTCCGAGCCCCAGATTCCCCAGGGGGGCGCCGCTTTCGACCAGGCGCTCAGCGAACTTCTGCCGCCTCCGCAGCCAGGGCCGGAGGTGCTGGGCTATGCGCCGCTCCGAGTTTCGCAGACACCCCTTGACGCCGAGTGGCGTGAAGCGTCCCGGAACGCCTTGCCTGACCACCCCGGCGCCTGGAGCGCCCTGGTCGCCGACGTGCGGGACCTGCCGCTGACCATGCAGGTAGCGGCGGTCAATGTCTGGGTGAACCATCACGTCGCCTTCGCCACCGATCAGTCGGTCTATGGCGTGGCCGACCATTGGGCCAGCCTCGCCGAGACCCTGGCGCACGGCCGGGGGGATTGCGAGGACTTCGCCATCGCCAAGATGCAGCTCCTCGCCGCGGCGGGAGTCCCGGCGTGGGACATGTACCTGATCCTGGTGCGGGACACGGCGCACCATGTGGACCACGCCTTCCTGGCGGTCCGCGACGACGGCCGCTACGACCTGCTGGACAGCAACCAGGATGGGTTCGTCGCGGCTGGAGTGATGGGCGCCTATCAGCCGGTTCTGGCCTTCAGCGCGGCGGCCAGTTGGACCTTCGGCTATCGGCAGACGCAGGGTCCGGCAGGGCCGGCGGTCATCGCTCCGGCGGCGGCTCCCTCAGCGGACGCCGCCCTCCGAGACATTCCCTGAACCGGTCAGGTCGCCGGACGGGTCTGACCGGCGTCGGCGGTCG
>DASVMY010000295.1:0-17176 GCA_036384135.1 Caulobacteraceae bacterium
GGCCTTGTCGCCAGCCTCGGGGTCGCCAGCCATGGCGCGCATTCGGAGCTGCCGGCCGGTTCGTCGCATGACGGCGCTGCCGGGACGGGCCTGGGCGGGATCGCCGCGGCTCAGGTGTTCCAGGACGCGACCGGCGCCGGCGCTCCGGCGGCCAGCCACGGTCTTGGCCTCGGCGAGGCGCCCCACGCATCGAGCCTGGTCGCGGCGCCGCAGCACCACACGTCCACGTTCGAGGACTCTACCGGTCTGCCCGTCGGCGGGCTCTCCGCCCTGGGCCAGACTTCGGTGGGCCAGAACGCGGGTGGTTTGACCGCCACGGCCGGCCACATCGGCGCGGGCTATTTCTCGCACGGCATCGACGTCGGCGGGATCTCCGCGATCCAGACCGCGGCGCAGGGAACGGGCGGACCGGCCATCGGCGGGTCAAACCCGCTCGGCCTGTCGGCCAACGCCGGGGCGGTGGCCCAGATCCTGTCCGAGGCGCTGCAATCGCCTGGCCAGGGCCACGACCTCGCGTCGCTGATCCAGTCTCTGCCGGGTGGCGGGGCCGGAGCCTCTCCCCTGACGCAGCTGGCGGCGAGTGCGCCGGCCGGCGGTGAACTGGGCGGCAGCTTGCTGCACGCCAGCTTCGCCGGCTGGACGGGCAGCGGCTTCGACGCCGGTCACCTGGCCGACATGACACACCATGCCGCGATTGCCGCGGCTCATGTGTAGTCGACTGTCATGAAGATCACCGAACCTAGAATTTCCTAGTTCGCCGAGAGCGAGGGGGCACCATGCTTTTGCGTTACACACTGATGGCTTCCGTCGCTGGACTCGCCTGTTGGGCGAGTTCAGCTTGTGCGCAGGGTGTGGGAAAATCCCCGCTCCTGTCGCTGTCGAAATCGGAGATGCGCAGCGAGGTGGACAAGCGTTACGACGCTGCCGTCAAGCTCACGCAGACGCCCGAGATCATCAACGCGGCCGATACCCGCTTCACCTGGGCCTCGGAGGCCAAGGTCGCCTGCGGTATCGCTATCGGCTTCCTCAAGACCAGCACGGTCGATGAGGACAGCGTCAACCGGTGCGACGACTACTCGCATCGGATGACGGTGCTTCCGCCGCCGCCGCCCCCGCCGCCGCAGGAGCCGCCACCGCCACCGGTGGAGACCGCGGCGCCCGCCTGCTCGGTGAAATTGCCGATCGTGTTCTACTTCGCCTTCGATGTGGACACGCCGCCGCCGGAAGCCAACGCCATCGCCGCCAAGACGGTGGAAAGCCTCCAGCAATGCGGCTGGCGCGGCATCAAGATCACCGGCCACGCCGACCGCGCCGGCAGCGACGCCTACAATCAAAAGCTTTCCGAGCGCCGCGCCCGCCATGTGGCGGACCTGCTGGTCAGCACCGGCGCTCCCGCCGGTCAGCTCAGTGTCGAGGGCAAGGGCGAAAGCAGCCCCGCCGTCCAGACGCCGGATGGCGTTCGTGAACCGCTGAACCGCCGCGTGGAAATCACGCCGGCCGGCGGCCAATAGATCAACGAGAGGCTCACATGACCCCCCGGAAATCCCGCCGTCTGGCGCTCGTTCTGCCGAGCGTCCTGGTGCTCGCCGCCGCCATCGCGCCGGCCGCGCACGCCATCGAACTCAAGGACGCCGTGCAGACCGCCGTCTCCACCAATCCCGAGATCAGCACCGCCGCCCAGGACAAGCAGGCGATCGAATTCGAGCGCAAGCAGGCTCAGGGCCTGTGGCTGCCGCGCGCCGATATCGAAGCCTCCGCCGGTGTCGACCGCCTGGACAACCCCACGCGTCGCCTGCTCGGCCTCAACACGCGCACCCTCAAGCCGGTGCAAATCGGCATCACGGGGCAGGAGGTCCTGTGGGATTCCGGCTACCGCCGCTCCGAGTTGGACCGCCAGGCCGCCCGCAGCGACGGCGCGGCGACGCGCGTGGAGGAGAGGGCGGAGTTCGTCGCCCTCGACGTCGTGCACGACTACCTGAACTACCTGCTGGAGCAGCGGCTGGTGGCGATCGGCATGGACAATGTCGCGTTCCACACCCAGATGGTCGGGGACTTGCGCGAGGGCGTTTCGCAAGGCTCGATCAGCATCGCTGACCAGCAGCAGGCCGAAGAACGCCTGCACGCTTCCCGCGCCCGGGTGACCGAGGCGCAGGAAGACCTGCTCGACGCCGCCATCAGCTTCACGAGCCGCACCGGCATGGCCATGGACTCGGCCGCCCTGCCGCCGCCGATCGTCTCGAAGCTGCCCCCCAGCCAGAGCGACGCCGTTGGTCTGGCCCGGACCAACAACCCGCGTGTCCGCATAGCGCAGGCCGACCTTGACGCGGCGCTGGCGCTCGTCCGCCAGGCCAAGTCCGCCCTGGGCCCCAAGATCTCGCTTGAGGGCAACGCCCGGGACGGCAACGACGTCGACGGGTTCGAGCACCGGACCACCGAAGTCCAGGCCAAGATCGTCATGCGCTGGAACATCTTCAGCGGCGGCATCAACCAGGCCAACATCCAGGAACAGGTCCGCCGCTCCAGCGAGGAGCGCTACAAGGTTCTGCAGGTCACCCGCGAGGTGGAGCAGGACGTCGACCAGGCCTGGAACCGCCGCGTGCAGCAGACCATCCTGGTGGAGCAGCTGGATACCCAGGCCCGCGTCTCCGGCGACCTAGTCAATTCCTATCGCGAGCAGTTCAAGGTCGGCCGCCGCTCGCTGCTGGATGTTTTGGACGGCCAGAACACCCGCTACAACGCCCAGGTGCTGGCGGAGACGGCCCGGTTCGCCGAGCTGTTCGCCGAGTACAAGATCCTGGCGTCCACGGGGACCCTATTGGAATCGCTTGGCGTCGATCGTCCCAGCGACTCAAATGCCACTGCCCGCAAGACTTTTAACGTGCCTGAAACGCCTCCAGCGGAAACCATGGATCGTCATCACGTGGACTGACCGGCTGGGCCACAAGGCCCGGTTCGGCGATCGGTTATAGACATTGCGGGAGATCACCCCTGGATTCCGCCGCTCCTGATAGCGCCGTCGCGGCCACGCCTGGCCGCGACACCGTTCTGGCTTGCCTGCAGCATCTGGCCGCCCTCTATGACCGGCCCTCGTCGCCGATCGTCATCCTCTCCGGCCTGGCGCTGGACGAGGGGGGGCGGTTGCCGTTCCACCAGGTGGAGTCGGCGGCCGAGCGGATCGGCCTGCGCACCCATCTGGTCCGCCGGCCGTTGCGCCGCCTCGAGCGCCAGCATTTGCCGGCGATCCTGGAGATGGCGGCGGGGCGCTGCCTGATCCTGCTCGAAATCAAAGAAGGGCAGGGGCGCATCTTCGATCCGGCCCAGGGTTCTGGCCCCGCGCAAGGTTCTGGCGAAGCCTGGGTGAAGGTGGCTGGGTTGGAATCCGGCTACCAGGGCCGCGCCGTGCTCATCGAGCCGGATCCGGCGCGCGAACGCGGGGAAGTGTCGGACCTGGTCCGCCGAACCCGGGACCACTGGTTCTGGAGCGAGATCTACAAGGCCCGCGGCGCCTTCGGCTACGTCGCTCTGGCCGCCACGGTGATCAACCTGCTCGGCTTCTCCATGCCGCTGTTCACCATGAACGTCTACGACCGCATCATCCCCAACAAGGCGGTGGCCAGCCTGTGGGTTCTGGCCATCGGCGTGATCTTCGCCTTCGGCTTCGAGTTTCTGCTCCGGTATGCCCGCGCCCAGATGGTCGACGAGGTCGGCCGCGACATCGACGCCAAGCTGTCCCAGCGCCTGTTCGAGAAGGTGGTCAACATTCCGCTGTCCACGCGCATGGGCAGCACCGGCGCCTTCGCCAAGCGGATCTCGGAGTTCGAGAACGTCCGCGACTTCTTCGGCTCCACCACGGTGGTGCTGCTGGTGGACATGGTCTTCGTGGTCCTGTTCCTGGGCCTGATCACCCTGCTGGGCGGATGGCTGGTGCTGGTGCCCATGGCCGGCGTCGGCATCATGATCGCGGCCGGGATCAGCCTGCAGCGCATGATGACCGTGGCGCTGCATGACGCACAGACCGACTCCAGCCTGCAGCACACCACCCTGGTGGAGGCGATCTCGGGCCTGGAAACCCTGAAGGCGGCGCGGGCCGAGGGCCGGATGCTGGGCCGCTGGCGCCGCTATGCCGACATGTCGGCCAATACCCAGGAGCGCCTGCGCAAGCTTTCCGCCGTCAGCGTCAACCTCGCCGGACTTTGCCAGCAGGGCATCAGCATCGGGCTGGTGATCGGCGGCTTCTACCTGTTCGACGCCGGCAAGATCTCCATGGGCGCGATCATCGCCATCGTCATGATCGCCGGACGCGCCCTGTCGCCGGTGGGCCAGCTGGCCTTCCTGATGACCCGCGGCCGCCAGGCGCTGATGACCCTCGACAGCCTGGACCGGGTGATGGCCGCGCCGGACGAGCGAGCCCTCAGCGCCCGCACCTTCACTCCCGTGATCACCCGCGGCGCCATCGAGATGCAGAATGTCACCTTCCGCTATCCCGAAGCCTCCGCCGACTCCCTCACCGATCTGAACCTGAAGATCGAACCAGGCGAGCGGATCGGTATCGTCGGGCGGGTGGCGTCCGGCAAATCCACCCTGGGCCGCGTCCTTTGCGGCCTGTACGCCGCCACCAACGGCAGCTTCGTCATCGACGGCCTCGACAGCGGCCAGCATCATCCCCACGAGGTCCGGCGGGCGTTCAAGTTTGTCGGCCAGGACGCGGAGCTGTTCAGCGGCACCGTGCGCGACAACCTGGTCCTGGGCGCGCCGGACGCCAGCGACGCGGCCCTGCTCAAGGCGGTCGCCGACTCCGGGGCGGACATGTTCCTCTCGCGCGACGCGTCCGGCTTCGATCTTCCGGTCGGTGAGCGCGGCTCGCGCCTGTCGGGCGGCCAGCGCAGTTTCATGGCGCTGGCCCGCGCCATGGTCGCCCCAGGCCGGCTGCTGTTCCTGGACGAACCCACCGGCGCCATGGACACCCAGAGCGAGCAGATCTTCATCGAGCGGCTCGGCGCCAGCCTGACGCCCGGCCAGACCCTGGTGGTCTCCACCCACCGCCACGCCATGCTGGCGATCGTGAACCGCCTGATTGTCCTCGACGGCGGCCGCATCCTCGCCGACGGTCCCAAGGATCAGGTGCTGTCGCTGCTGTCGCAGGGTCGGGTCTGATCGCGTTGGGCGGGGCTTTCCCCGTCGAATCCGTGGCTTAGGCAGGGCCTCGTTCTGGGCGACGTCGTGCCGGTTCGGATGTGACCCCTCCGCGAACCGTCACCGTGGCGCGGCAATTTGGTGGCGATTCCAAGGCAATAAAGTCGGCATTCACCGTGATTTTAAACGGTACGTGAAGGCTGTTCCCGCATCATGCGGCCCTCAACCTGGGCTGTTTGCAGCACATGACCATTCGAATCCCCAAGCTCGGCAACGCCGGCAACGTCGCCATCATCACCGCTCTCTGCCTGCCCATGATCATTGGCGGGGCGGGGCTGGGGGTGGAGATCGGCTTCGATCACTATGAGCAGGTGAAGCTGCAGCAGGCCGCCGATGCGGCGGCCTTCGCGGGGGGCGTGGAGCTGCGGCGTGGCTCCAGTCTGGACGTCGTCACGTCAACCGCCACCACGGCGGCGCAGGCGAACGGCTCCGTGGCCGCGACCGATACGGTGACGATCCTCTCGCCCGCCCCCGCCGGCGCCAGCACCGTCAAGGCCACCCTGACGCGCAGCGAGGCGCGCATTTTCACGGGCTTCTTCATCAGCACGCCGCTGACCATCAGCGTCAACGCGACCGCTCAGATTTCGTCGGCGTCCAACGCCTGCATCCTGGCCCTGGACCCCACGGTCTCAAAAGCCGCCGACTTCTCGGGCAACAGCACCACCACCCTGAACAACTGCGTGGTCATGTCCAACTCTATCAGCACCTCGGCGATCAACGTCGCGGGCTCCGCGCAACTCTACACGCCGTGTCTCTACGCGGTAGGCGGCGTTTCGGTGACATCCGGCGCCCACATGACCTCATGTTCCTCGCCGCAGACGGGGCAAGGCCCCGTGGGCGACCCCTACGCAAGCCTGACGATGCCGGCCGATACGGGGACATGCCTGAACGGCAACAGCGCCAACCTGTCACCAGGGCGCTATTGCAACGGCCTGAGCTTCAAGAACAACTCCACGCTCAGCCCTGGCACTTACATCATCTCCGGCGGCACGCTTTCGGCCAACGCCAACGCCAACGTCACCGGAACCGGCGTCACAATCTTCCTGCTCAACGACGCCAGCGTCAGCTTCAACGGCAGCGCCCAGTTCAATCTCAGCGCGCCCACCACGGGGCCCTACGCCGGCTTCCTGTTCGTGGGCGGCCGCTCGAACTCGGCCAGCAACACCTTCAACGGCAACGCTTCCTCGTCGATGACCGGCAACCTCTACTTCCCGTCTCAGGCGACAAGCTATCTTGGCAACTTCACCGGCGCCAACGGCTGCACGCACCTGGTCGCCAAGACCGTGAAATGGAGCGGAAACACCACCGTCGGCGTCGACTGCAGCACCTACGGCATGGGGTCCATCCCCGTGGGCGCCGTGACCTTGATCGGATGACCAACATGCGAAACTCGATGCTAGCGCGATGGCTTGGCGACAAGAACGGCACGGCGGCGGTGGAAATGGCCCTGGTGGCGCCGGTCCTGGCCATCGTGGTCGCCGGGATCGCCACCTACGCGCCGGAACTGGCCGTGGTGCACGCCATGCACGATGCGGTCAGCACCGGCGCCCAGTATGTCATGACCGGCGGGACGGATGCCACGTCCATCAACACCGTGACGACCACCGCCTGGACCGGCAAACAATCCAGTGACACCGTGGCCGTCGCCCAATGGTGCAGCTGCGCGGGCGCCACCAACAGCTGCACGACACTGTGCGCCGATGCATCGGTGCCCTTGGGCTGGACGCAGATCACGGCGTCGACGGTCTATGTGTCGCCCACGGGAAACCAGACCCTGACGTCCACGCAACTGATCCGGACGCGCTGAGGTGACAGGGGGGGCGTTGACAGGACGAGGCGGGACGGGAGGGGGCGGGACGGGACGCGGCGCGAAGAGGCGGCGTGCATTCGCCTGGCGGCGACTGGATTCCAGCGGCGCGACCGCGGTCGAATTCGCCATCATCCTGCCGATCCTGAGCACCTTCATCTACGGAATCTTTCAGCTCGGCTGGGGCATATTCTGCGGCAACGACGTGCGCCACGCCATCGAGCGGGCGGCGCGCATCTACATCACGACCCCGACCGCCACCGACACGCAGTTCACCAGCGCCGTCACCAGCAACCTCACCACGGTCGATATCCATTCGGTGGGCATCACGGTGACCAAGCCGACCGCGGCCGGCGCCCAGATGGCGCAGATCACCTGGACCTACACCTATCCCCTGGTCATCCCGTTCGTCCCGACGATGACCTTGAACTTCGGCTCACACATCGTTGTGCCCGTTCGGCCGGGCTGACGCTCAAGCTGCTGGCCTGTCGCCGCCTGGTCTATCTCTGGTGTGCGCAGGCCGCGTCGTATTGCGAGACGCTGGCTGTGTTACGGGAGTTCTGGGGCTGCTGGCCAGCATAGACCGAGCCGGCCTTACCATCGGGGTTGAACGCCGAACCGGGCGCCGACGCCGCGTTGCCGGGCGTCATCGGCGCCGTGGCGCTGCCGCAGCTCTGGTTGGGCTGGCCGGTGCTGGTCGGACCGCGCAGGGTGGTGGTGGTGTTCGAGGTCGGCAGATGCGAGGTCGTCGCCGTCGCGCTGGCGTTGACGCCGGCGGCTGCCGCGCCAGTTGCTCGGCCCGCGCCGGGCGCCGCCCCGGCGTGAGGACTGGCGGCGAACGCCAATCCGGCGGCCGCGCTGAGCAATAGGGTCATCAGGCCTGATGTGATGATGGTTGGCTTCATGTGGCAATCCTCCCTGGCCGCGCTCCGGCGGGGGGGCGTCCGGGGCGTCGGATTGAGACTGCGTCCGCGAAACGTTCGGGGAGGGGGAGGGTTCCTGTAGTCCGTACAAGATGGGTGGCGCGGCGCGCCACCCAGGCGCGTCAAAACGCCCCCGGATGGCCGCCTTTCAGCGCCTTGGAGATGTCATGCACCGTGATGGGGGCGGGCTGGCCATAGCCGTAGGGGTCCAGCAATCCCAGCAGCATCGCCCACAGCACGATGATCCCGCCAATGGCGATCGCCACCCCGTAGGGCACCCCTGGGCCGGCGTCGCCCTTGCCCCGCAGCATGAAGATCGCCATCGCGCGCTGTGGCCGGGAGGCGAGGCTGACCGCGGCGATGGCGCCGCCGGCCAAGGCCGTGCCCAGGGCGAAGAAGGGCAGGTAGCCCATGCCCATGAACAGGGCCGCGACGGCGAACAGCTTGGAGTCGCCGGCGCCGACCACCTTGAAGGCGTACAGCGCCACGGTCACCACAAGGGCGATGCCCGCCGCCTCCAGCGAAGAGAGGGTCGGGGCGCCGAAGTGGATGCCGGTCCAGCACAGGAACAGCAGCAGCAGGGCCAGGACCGAGAGGTTGGGAATCCTGCGCGTCCGCACGTCGCTGACGGCGGCCCAGACCAAGGCCCCGCTGGCGGCGGCGGCCAGGCCGAACTGAATAGCCTCAGTGATCGGCATGCGGCGCCGCTGCAGGCGCCGCCGCGCCGCCTGAAGTCATATTCGGGGAAGTCAGGTTCCGGGAGGTCAGGTCATGCGCCAGGTCGAGGTTAGCCGAAGCGCGTCCGTAGTACTCGCCCTTGACCTTCATTGCCTGTCCCAGCAGCTCCTGGGCCTTGGCGTAGTCGCCGCGCAGGATGGCCGCGAAGCCGGCGTTGTTCAGCAGCGCCGCCTGGTCCACCTCGCCGCCGCCGCCGGCCAGGGCGCGGTCATAGTCGCCCCGCATGGCCATCGCCAGCCGCAGATTGGTTCGCGCCGCGCCCAGATCCGGCCGCGCCTTCAGCGCCGCCACGAAGTCGGCCACGGCGTCGTCCAGACGGTTCTGAAGCAGCCTCGAATAGCCCCGGTTGTTGAGGACGATGGCGGCGGAGCCGGAGTCGGCGAGCGCATGATCGTAGGCGGCCTCCGCCTGCGTCCAGTCCCTGCGGTTGTCATATTCGCTGCCCAGCGCATTCCACGCGCGCCACGCGGAGGGATCTTCCGCGACGGCCCTCTGCAGGGTCTGCAGCGCCTCCTCGCTGTGGCCCAGTTGGGAAAGGGCGATGCCTTCGCCCTCCCACGCCTTGGCGCGGTTCGCCGGGGCGGTCTCGGCCAGCCGGAATTGAGCCAGGGCCGTCTCGGACTGGCCGCGTGCGAGGCTCAGTTCCGCCGTCAGCAGGGTCAGCCGCGGATCTCTCAGGCCGGCCAGGGAGGCCTGGTCCAGCATCCGTCCCGCGTCGATGAAGCGCTGCTCGTCGATGGCGCGCTGAACCTGGGCGATGTCGCTGTCGGCCAGCACCGCCTGGGTCTTGGCATGGTGGCCCAGAAAGCGGGCCTGTGCCGGCGATGCGATGAGAACCAGGCTGACGGCAGCCAGGGCGCAGGCGGCCCAGGCGGCGGCGACCCCTGGGGAGGCGATTTGGGCTGTCGAACTTCTTTTCACTGTGACGTCCCCCAATTCACGGCCCTTGCGGGCGCCCTAGCTCCGGCGCTTGCCAGTCGCCAGCGCGTGCGCGTTCAGTTTCCAGCCCAGCGCGTCCGAACCAAGGACCAGACGGATGTTCTGGCAACCGTCGTCGCACGCCGCCAATTGCGCCGGGCCTGGCAAGGTGCGGGCCAGCGCCCGGGCGGCCATGACATCCTGGGCGGGATAACGGATCGTCGTCTGCCGGGCCGTGACGCGATCGGCTTCCGCCCTCGGCGCCGACCAGCCAAGGTTGACCAGTTGGGTGCGCAGGGGTTCGGCCCCATCGGCGCGTCCCGAAGCGTTGATCAGGATCAGGGGATGCCCCGTCAGCGCCGCCAGGGCGCGGATCGGTGGCGGCGAGCTCGGCAGCTCCAGGCGCACCACGCCGGGGCCGATCACCACGACCCGTCCTGCCGTAGGCGCGGGGTCGGTGGGCGAGGTGGCGGCGAGCACCGTGACGGGAGCCGGAGGCGCGGAAGCGGCTTGCTGGCGAGGATTGGGGGAGGGCGCGGGCGCCTGGCTCTGCAGCAGGTTGGCCGGCGTGGCTGAGGCCAACGCCGTGACGACGGACGCCTTGCCCTGCAGCGCCAGGGAGTAGGCCATATTGGCGCTGACGATGGCGGAGCCCGGATCCAGCACCGCCGCTTGGCCATAGTAGCGCGCGCTCAGGTCGAAGCGCCCGAGCTTGTCGTAGACCACACCGAACGCGTTGAGCACCCGCACGTCGTCCGGCTTCTTCATCCGCGCAATCTGCAGCAGGTCCAGCGCCAAGGCATAGTCGCGGCGGTAGATCGCCGAGGAGGCGTTCAGATAGTAGGCGTCGGCGTCCGACACCTGGTGCTCGTTGGCCGGCGCCGGCGCGATCGGTCTTACGGCGGCCCAGTGCTGGCGCGCATGCAGGCCCGCGCATCCGGCCAGGCTTGTGGCCAGCAGGGCGGAGACAACCATCTTTTGCGATGAGCGGAGTTCCATGGGCGCCTCAATGGTGGCCGGCGAGGGCGGGTATCAGCGTTCTCATGACGTCGAGAATCGGCGGCAGCAGAAGCGCCGTAATGATCACCGGCAGGATGCAGGCGACCAGGGGTACTGTCATCAGCACGGGGATGCGCATGGCCTTTTCCTCGGCCTTGAGGAACCGGTGCTCGCGCATCTCCACCGCATAGGATCGCAGGGTCTGGCCGATGCTGGTGCCCAGGGCGTCTGTCTGGATCAGCAGGGCGACGAAGGACTTGATCGGGTCGACATCGGTCCGGTCAGCCAGGCTCCGCAGGGCGTCGGCCCGTCCGCGTCCAGCCCGCAGTTCGTCCGAAACGCGATTGAACTCCTCGGCGATCCGCGGGTGTGACTCCAGCGTTTCCTGGCCCACGCGGATGAAGGCCGCTTCGAGGCCCAGCCCGGCCTCGACACAGACCACCATCAGATCCAGGGCGTCGGGGAACTCGTGCTCGATCTGCTCGCGGCGGGCGCTGCCGCGGTTGCTGACGAACATGTGCGGCGCGATCAGGCCAAGACCGCACAGGATCAGGGCGACGACGATCAGGCCGAAGCCGCCCATCGGCTTGGCCGCGAACTTCTGGCTCAGCAGGAACAGAAACGGCAGGCCGATCGCCAAAGCGAAGCGGGCGATCACATACCAGACGGGCGCCGCGGGATGATCGAACCCCGCCTGTGACAGTTCGCGCCGGAGTTTCTGCCGGTCCTTGCTGTCGTTCAGAGAGGTGGAGGACTGCACCCACAGCAGGATCGGATTGCGGACCGTGTCGCCCCTGAACACCGAGGCTGGGCCTGCCCGGGTGGCGGTCGCCGGGTCTTGTCCCAGGCGGCGGCGCACGTCGATGATGGCCTCGATGCCACGCAGCAGCGCCAAGGAACCAGCCACCACGATCCCGAAAGTGATCGCCTCGATGATGATGTCCAGGGGCAATATCATGCTCGGCTCATCAGTATTTGATGTTGATGATACGGTTAATCATGACCTGACCGGCAATATACACCATGATGACGATGATCGTGACCGGCCAGAAGGCCGGATCTGGAAACTTGTCCGTGTAGAACCGCGGCTGCAGCAGGAACATCGACCCGACCAGGAAGATGGGCAGGGCGCTCAGGATCGCGGCGGAAGCCTTGCCCTCGCTGGCCAGGGCCTTGACGCGCTTGCCAAGCGTACCTCGCCCGCGGATCACCGCGGCGAGGCCCTCGAGGATCTCGGCCAGATTGCCGCCGGTCTCCGACTGGATCCCGACCGCCACGGCGAAGAAGTGCCCGTCGGGCGAACCCGTGCGCCGCGCAAAGCTGACCAGCGCGTCCTTGAATTCGAGGCCATAGGTCGTCTCATCGACGATCAGGCCGAACTCCGAACCGATGGGGTCTCCCAGCTCCGTGGCGGCCAGCTGCACGGCCGACACCACCGGGTGGCCCGCGCGGATGGCGCGGTTGACGATATCCAGGGCGAGCGGCAGCTGCTCCTCGATCTTCTTCAGGCGCGTGGTTCGGCGCCCGTTGATCCAGATCCAGACGCCCAACGTCGCGAGCACGCAAGCGCCGAGCAGAGAGGCCAGGCTGTTGAGCAGGAATCCGCTGCCCATGTTGGCGCTCAGGAACGCGAGGCTGACCAGCCACAACGCCGCCGCGCCGCCGGCGGCGATCATCAGCAGCCTCTGCGGCGTTGTATTGACCCCGGACTGCCGGACGCGGGTGGCGATGCGGTCATAGAGGCTGCTGAGGCGCTGATCGCCGATATTGAGGGCGGCCGGGCGCCGGACCAGGGCGGCATAGACCTCGTCCGGCTGCATGCCGGAGTCCAGCATGGTCAGGCGCCGGTTCACCGTCCGGGTCTGGTCTCCAGCCGAAAAGATCAGGCCGGCCAGGGTCTGGATCGCCAGGACGACGGCGACGAAGGCCAGGACATAGATCAGAGGGGCGAAGAAGACGGGCATGGCTACACCGACCGCCGTCCGGGCGCGAACATGGTCGCGGGCAACTCGATCCCGCGGCTGGCCAGCAGTTCCATGAACTTGGGACGCACGCCGGTGGTCTCGTGCTCGCCGGCCACCATGCCCTCGACGTCCCGCCCGCGCCGGCGGAACTTGAAGATCTCCTGCATCGAGATGATGTCTTCCTCCATCCCGACGATTTCGGACACCGACACGATGCGGCGCCGGCCGTCGTCCAGGCGTTCCACCTGCACGACCACATGGATGGCCGCGGCGATCTGCTGGCGGATCGACCGCGGTGAAATCTCCAGCCCGGCCATCCCGATCATCTGCTCGACGCGCGACAGCGCATCGCGGGCCGTGTTGGCGTGGACCGTGGTCATCGAGCCGTCGTGGCCGGTGTTCATCGCCTGCAGCATGTCGAAGGCTTCGCCGGCGCGCACTTCGCCGACGATGATCCGGTCGGGCCGCATCCGCAGGGCGTTGCGAACCAGTTCGCGCTGGGAGATCTCGCCCCGGCCCTCGATATTGGCCGGCCGGGTTTCCAGGCGCCCCACGTGAGGCTGCTGCAGTTGCAGTTCGGCCGAGTCTTCGATGGTGACGATGCGCTCGGCGGAGTCGATGTAGGCCGACAGGGCGTTCAGCAGCGTCGTCTTGCCCGAGCCGGTGCCGCCGGAGATCAGGACGTTGCGGCGCGCCTTGACGATCGCCTGCAGCACCTGGGCCATTTCCGTGGTCATCGAGCCCAGCTCGATCAGCTTGGCCATGTGGATCGGGGTCGCGGAGAACTTCCGGATCGAGACCAGCGGCCCGTCCACCGCCAGCGGCGGGATGATGGCGTTGACCCGGCTGCCGTCGGCCAGGCGGGCGTCCACCATGGGTTGGGATTCGTCCACCCGGCGGCCCACGGCGGCGACGATCTTGTTGATGATCCGCACCAGGTGCTTGGTGTCCTGGAAATGGACGTCGGTCTGTTCCAGGCGGCCGCGGCGCTCGACGTAGACCGTGGTGTGGGTGTTGATCAGGATGTCGCTGATCGTGTCGTCCTTGAGCAGCGGCTCCAGCGGCCCCAGCCCCAGAAGCTCGTCCAGCACGTCCTCGATCAGCTGATCGGTCTGCGGGACGGTGAGGAAGCGCTTTTCCTCGGTCAGCAAGCCATTCACCGCGCCCCGGATCTCGACACGCAGTTGCTCGCGCGGCGTGCGATCCAAGAGGCTGAGGTTCAGCAGTTCGATCAGGCGCTGATGGATCCGAACCCGCAACGCGATGGCGTCGTCGATGGCCTGGACCGTCAGAACCGGTGCGCTCTCCCCGCTGCCGTCACTTTTCCAAAGCATGGCCTCACCACCTCGCGCGGGGTTCGGCGGGCGCCATCACCCCAGCGGCGACCTTGGCGCCGAGGTCCGCGATCGCCTTTTCCAGCTTGGTCCCGCGGCGCACGGCCGACAGCTGCAGGCCCTGGTTGATCGCCGCTGTCATCGTGCGGCGGTCCTCGGGCAACACGGCGTCAAAGCCGCGGCCGATCGCCCGCTCGGCGGCCTTCAGCGACAGAGTCGCCTGCTGGTCCGACGAAAGGCCGTTGCAGACCAGGATCAACGGTTTCGTATCCAGCCCCTGGGTGGCGAGCATGCGCAGCTGGCGCTTGACGAAGTTGACGTGCGGCACCGACAGCTGGGTGACCAGGACGACCCGGTCCGCCAGGTGCAGGGCCTGGTTGGTCCAGGCGGTCCAGACCGACGGCAGTTCCAGCAGGGTCAGGGCGAAGTTGCGGCGCAGTCCCTGCATCAGGCCGTCCACATGGGCCGGTGACAGGCTTTCGAGCGCCGTCAGCTCACGCGGCGCCGCCAGCACCTGGACGTTCGAGCGGTGTGCGGGCAGGGCGGTGTCCAGGGGGCTTTCGTCCAGAGCCTGGCCGGCGCCCATGATGTCGGTGATCGTCACCGCCTCGGGCATGTCCAGGTACAGGCCCACGGCGCCAAATTGCAGGTCCAGGTCGGCGACGCAGGTCCGGCCGGCCACCTTGGAGGCCAGCAGGGCCGCCAGCTGCACCGCCAGGGATGTGGCGCCGACGCCGCCGCCGGCCTTCAGAAAGGCCACCACCTCGCCGCCCTTGCTGGCGCGGGCGGTGTCGACGTGCTCGCTGGCCAACAGGCGTTCGAGGCTGATCGCCAGGGCCGGTTCGCTCACCGGGGCGGTCAGCACATCGGCGGCGCCCTCGCGGATCAGCAGGCGCGTGGTCATCACGTCCGCGTCGCGCAGCACGACCACGACCTTGCCGGCCGCCTTGAGGCGACGGCTGGCGGCCTCGATCTCGGCGCTGACCAGGGCGGAAACGGAGACGATCAGGATGTCGAAGCGGGGGTCGGGCCGGTCTGGCCACGCCGGGCCGACGGACTCGAAGGCGATGTGCGGGAACAGCGCCGCGAGCGACGTAAATCGCTCCGGCCCGCCGATCGCTCCATCCACCACACCGACGCGTCGCACCGCGGTATCCTCTGCACGAGCCCCTGTCCCGCCGGCGGCGGAAAGAAAGCCCAATTTCTTTGGCAACTCGCTCAACTTAGCCGCTCCTCGGGACAGGCCATGGTGGCACAGGTCCCGTCCGTCCTAGCAATGAATCGGCCAAGACGGGCGGCATGTCGAGGTTCAGGACGCTCTAGAAGCGTGCGGCTGCTGCAGCGCAGCAGAACCGCCGAAATCCTGGTCGTCGGAGCTTGTGGTCTTCGGCCGCGGGGAGAGGCGCTGGACATTCACTGACTCACGGACTGGCTCATTGCGTGGGCGCGGACCCTCCGCCGCCGCCGCCGCCACCGCCGGCCGTGGCCGTAGAGGTCGAGGTGGCCGCCGGCTGGATAACCTGGTTCTTGAGATAGCGCTCGTGCGCCAGGTCGGCGCGCTGGCCGTCGGAGGCGGGGGCGGGGGCGCCGGCGTAGTGGGCGTCGGGGTCGGCGACCTGGGCCATGGTGTCCTGGTTCACCGCCTGGCCGAAGTCGGGCGACATGCGGGACGGGGTGACACAGCCGCTCAGGATCGTCAGGGCCCCGGCGCAGAGCAGAAAGGTCACGGCTTTTCGTGTCATCGCGGGACTCCTAGTAGAGGACATGGCCGTGCGGGCCATCGACGCCGCCCTTGGTGGGATCGGCCGACATCAGCGCCCGGTCTTCGGGGGCCATGTTGGCGCCGGAGCCGCGTTGCTGGCCCAGCAGGAACAGCTCGAAGTCCGATGGCGGCACGAAGTGGTCGGTCGGCGCGGCCACATAGCCCTTGCGCGGGGTCACCAGGTGCGGGGTGACCACGATCACCAGCTCGGTCTCGTCGCGCTGGTAGCCGGTGGAGCGGAACAGGGCGCCCAGGATCGGCAGGTCGCCGGCGAAGGGGAACTGGCTGATGGTGTTCTGGTAGTCGTCCTTGAGCAGGCCGGCGATGGTGAAGCTTTCGCCGTCGCGCAGCTCCACCGTGGTGTGGGCGCGGCGGACCTTGAGCCCCGGCACGCTGATGCCGCCGGTGGTTACCGAGGTGGTGGGGTCGATGCTGGAGACTTCCGGATTGACCACCATGTTGATCAGGCCGTCGTTCAGCACCGTCGGCGTGAAGGCCAGGGCGATGCCGAACTGCTTGAAGGCGATGGTGATGGTGGGCGCGCCGCCGGCGGAGGCGCCGCCGGTGGAGGAGGCGATAGGGATCGGGAACTCGCCGCCGGCCAGGAAGTTGGCGGTGTCGCCGCTCATGGCCACCAGGTTCGGCTCGGCCAGGGTCTTGATCAGGCCCTTGGTCTCAAGCGCGTCGAACAGGATGTTCAGGTCGCCGGCCGCGCCGGTGAAGCCCAGGCCCGCGGAGCCGAAGCTGTTGACCAGCTTGCCGGCGTTGCTCACCAGGGTGTCGCCGGTGGTCATGGCGAACTCGTGGTTGCCGTGGGCGTCCAGCGGGCCGGTGGCGCCCTGGACGTTGAGGCGCAGGTTCTTGGCGGTGGTGCGCTCCATCTCCACGAAGCGGACCTGCAGCATCACCTGCTGGGTGCCCTCCACGGACATCATGTTGACCACCTTGCCCGGCGAATAGGTGTCGGCCAGGGTCACCACCTGGGCCAGGACCGGGCCGCTGGAGGCGGTGCCGGAGAGTACGATGGACTGGTTGGCGGCGCGGGCGGCGACGTCTTTTTCGGCCGGCAGGATCTCGTGCAGGCGGGCCTTGAAGCCCTCCAGGTCGGGGGAGACCACCACGTTCACCGCCGCGATCAGGCGCTTGCCGGGGCCGTAGATGGTCAGGGCGGTGGAGCCCATGGACTTGCCCACCACATAGACCGAGTGGGTGTTCAGCGGCAGGATGTCGGCGATCTTGGGGTCGGCCACCATGACGTCGGTGTAGGAGGTGGGCAGCTGGATGACCTGCGACTTGCCGACGCCCACCACCACCTCATAGGTCGAGGTCTGGCCGTAGGCGTCTTGGGCCAGGGCAGGCGCCGCGGCCGCTCCGGCAAGCGCCAAACCCAGGGCAAGGCCCAGGATCCAACCGCCCCCTTTTCCAACTCTTTTCATTGCCCCAACTCCCCCCATGCGCCCGCTAAAAGCGCGTCACTGGATAGCCCGAGGTCTCGGTGCCGCGGGTGACATGTACTTCGACCTGGCCGGGCAGGAGCC
>DASVMY010000296.1:0-23122 GCA_036384135.1 Caulobacteraceae bacterium
GGCGGCGATGGCGCCTTGCGAACTCGCGCCAGCCAGCTGGACCGAGGCGGCCGCGGCGGCCAGTCCAAAGAGGTGGATGTGGTGGTCGATCAAACCCGGCAGCAGCGCCCCACCCTTGGCGTCGAGGTCTGGGGCGTCCAAGTCTCGCTCGGCGCCGGAAAGGCCCGGTCCGATCTGCGCGATACGCCCACCGGCGAGACGAACGTCGAGGCCCGCGCGGCCGTCGACTTCGACGTTGCGGATCAGAAGGTCGCCCCTGCCCCGAGCAGCGAGGTAGGGAGCGGGGCTGGCGTTCAGGCCGTCAGCTCGCGGCCGCATCCTGCGGTTCCTTCGCCGAAACGATCTGCGCCTTGAGCACGCGGCGCAGCAGCTTGCCGGTGTCGTTGTAGGGCAGTTCGGCGCGGAACTGGATGTCGCCCGGCACCTTGGTGGAGCGCAGCCGACCACGCACCCAGGCCTTGAGCTCCTCGGCATTGGCCGGGGTCCGGGTGACGACCACCGCCACCACACGCTCGCCCCATTCGTCGTCGGGGGCGCCCAGCACGGCCACGTCGGCCACGGACGGATGGGTTCTAAGCGCGTCCTCGATCTCGCCGGGCGAGATGTTCTCCCCGCCCCGCACGATGACGTCGTCCAGCCGACCCTCGATGAACAGGTAGCCGGCCTCGTCCAGCCAGCCGCTGTCCTTGGTCGGGAACCAGCCGTCGTCGCGGATCAGCTTGCGGCCAAGGTACTCGCCGGAGATCTGCTCGCCGCGCACCCAGACCTCGCCGGTTTCGCCGCGCGGCACGGCCTCGCCTTCCGGCCCGCGGATCTCCAGCTCAAGGCCGGGAAGTGGCCGGCCCACCGAACCCAGCCGCCGGCGCACCGCCGGATCGTCCGAGGTTCGGGCCGCGCGGTGGTCGTCGGGGCGCAGCACCGAGATCGTCGAGCTGGTCTCGGTCAGGCCGTAGGCATTGACGAAGTTCACGTGCGGCAGGCGGTTCAGCGCCCGCTCGATGACGCTGGGCGGCATGCGCCCGCCGCCATAGGACAGGGAATGCAGGTGCGGCAGGGTCTCGTCCCGCGCTTCCAGCACATCAAGGATCCGGCCCAGCATGGTGGGCACCACCATGGCGTGGGTGATGCGTTCGGTCACCGCCGCGTCGACCCAGGCCTCCGGCGTGAACGCGCTGAGATGCACGATCCGCCGCCCGCCATAGATCCCGGTCAACACCGCCGAGACACCGGCGATATGGTAGGGCGGCACGCTGACCAGGGCGGCCTCCCCCTCTTCCGCGCCGGCGAACTCCACCGTGGAGATGACGTAGGAGGCCAGGTGGCGGTGGCGCAGAATGGCGGCCTTGGGCTCGCCGGTGGTGCCGCTGGTGAATAGCAGGACGGCGATGTCCGGCTCCACGAACGGCAGGTCGTGCTCCAGATCAGCGTCGGCCAGGGCGTTGGCTTCGAACAGGCTGCGCGGGATGATCTCCACGCCGCTCACGCCGGCGACCCGGGCCGTCATGTCGTCGTCCACCACCGCCACCGCCGGCGCGGTGCGCGCCAGCAGCCGGCGCAGATCCTCGTCGGGCAGGCGGTAGTTCAGCGGCGCGAAGGGCCGGCCCAGCAGGCCGCTGGCGAAGATGGCCAGGGGCACGGCCGGGGAATTCAGTCCGATGTGGACCACATTGTCCGCGGGCAGGCGGCCCAGCTCGGCCGCGGCCGCGCGGGCCTGGGCCCAGAGGCCCGCATAGGTGACCGCCGATGCCGACGGTCCCATGGCCGGGCGGTCGCCGAGGGCCTCGGCGGCCATCTCCAACAGAAGGGCTGTGTGCATGGGCGCGCCCGCCTAGTCCGAGGAGGGGAGTTTCTTGGCGTCCCGCACGGTCAGCGGCCGGCCGTTCACGGACAGGGCCCCTTCGCCCGGCTTGGCGCACAGCGCCTCCAGCCCGGTGTCGGCGTCCACGTAGCGCTTGCCCATCAGGCTGGCGCCGGCGTGGGCCGGGTCTATGGCGAGGCCCGCCGGGCGCTCGGCCGTAGGCGCCAGCATCGCCACGCCGCCGCACTCCAGCACCACAGGGGCGCTTGGCGGACGCACCACCACCACCTCGGCGGAGCTCACGGCGCTCTTCCAGCGCGATCCAGGTTTCAGGTCCATCTAGACGGTCTCCGGCACACGGGTTTGGGGCATGACGCCCAGATCGCGCGCCACGCGTTCCAGCCCGGCGATCTTTTCGTCAAGGCTGAGTTCATCGGTATTCGGCCACACATTGGGGCCCCAAAGCACGATATTTTCGAAGCCTTCGCGGATGAAGCCATCGACGTCGTCGGGCTGGGCGGTGTGTGGCCGGACGTAATACTCGAACGGCCGCGCCGCGGTCCCCCGGGCCTGACGCTCGTGCTCGATGGTTTGGCGCAGCTCGATGGCCTCCTCCAGCGACACCATGGCGGAGTTGATCCAGGCGTCGGCGACCTCCGCCACCCGGCGCAGGGCCGGTCCGGTGTTGCCGCCGCAGACCAGCGGCACCTTCACCGGATGGGGCGAAATCTGCAGGGACTCGAACTCGAAGTGCTTGCCCGCGTGTGAGAAAAAGCCGCCGGCCCAGGCCTTCTTCAGGATCGCGATGGTCTCGTCCAGCCGCGCGCCCCGCTCGTTGAAGGGCACGCCGATGGCGTCGAATTCCTCCTTCAGCCATCCCGCCCCGGTGCCCAGTAGGAACCGGCCGCCGGAGATGTCGTGTGCGGTGACAGTGTGGCGGGCCAGGATCAGGGGGTTGTTCATCGGCACGATGCAGATCGCCGTGCCGATCTTCAGCCGCTTGGTGGCGCCGGCCACGGCGCCCAGCAGGAACCAAGGATCATAGATACGCACCGAGGGCGCGATGATCTTAGCCTCGCTGGCGTTGCCTTCCTTGGTCGGGTGGTGGCTGCCGTAGTTCTCGGGGATGACATAGTGCTCGCCGAACCAAAGGCCCTCGAAACCCAGGCGGTCGGCGTGGACGGCCAGGGCCATCATGTCCGCCGGGGAATAGTTGTAGGTGGTGATCCCGATGGTGGGTTTGCGGCTCACGACTGTCTCCATCCCCGATTGTTCTTGTCAGGCCCGGACCGCGTCACGTCGCGGGCCGCCACTGCGGCAGGGTCGGGCCGTCCGGCAGGGTCTGGAACCAGACCTGCATCGGCATGTCCGGCTCCAGGTCCGGCGCGCCGTCCATATGCCCCATCAGCCGCACCTCGGGGGCCTCGTCCAACTCGACAACCACCACCGTGTAGGGGGCCGGGAAGGCCGGATGGATCTGGTGGGTGACCGTGGTCCAGGAATGCAGCTTGCCCGTCCCCTTGGCCTGGCGCCAGTCGGTGTCCCAGCCGCCGCAATAGGGGCAGTGGGCGGTGGGCGGGTGCAGGGCGTGGTCGCAGGTGTTGCAGGCGCGGTAGACGAGGCGGCCCTCCGCGGCGGCCTCGAAGAAGCCACGGGTCTCGCGGTCGGTGGCATTGGGGAATAGGGGGTGGACGCCCATCACGCCGCCTTCCGGAAGACGACGCTGGAGCCCACCGGCAGGGGCCCGCCGGTGACGAGGCAGGTCTCCGCCCCCTCGATCTGCATGTCCGCCTCGCCGCGCAGCTGGCGCACGGCCTGGACGATGTGATTCATGCCGTGGACATAGCCCTCCGACAGGTGGCCGCCGCCGGTGTTGATCGGCAGGGACCCGCCGCGGCGGATGGCGCCGCTGGCCGCGAAGGGGCCGCCCTCCCCTTTCGCGCAGAAGCCGTAGGCCTCCAGCTGCAGGATCACGCTGATAGTGAAGCAGTCGTAGAGCTGGGCGATGTCGATCTCTGACGGCCCGATCCCGGCCCGCTTCCACAGGGTTTCGCCGGCGCGGCGGCCGCCCAGGTCGGTCATGTCCTCGCGGGTCACCACCGGGAACATCATCCCCACACGGCGGTCCGGCGGGGCGCCGCCGGCGACGCCGCTGATCAGCACCGGCGGCTTGCGCAGGTCGCGGGCCCGCTCGGCGCTGGTGATCACCACCGCGCAGGCGCCGTCGGACTCCAGGCAGAAATCGAACAGCCGCAGCGGCGTCGAGATCATCCGCGCCGACAGGTAGTCGTCCATGCTCATCGGCTTGGATTGCATCTGCGCATGCGGCGTCAGATTGGCGTGCTCGCGGCAGGCCATGGCCACCGCCCCCAGCTGCTCGGCCGTGGTGCCGTATTCCAGCATGTGGCGGCGGGTCATCAAGGCGAAGGTCTGGCCGGCGGTGAGCAGGCCGTAGGGCAGGAAGTATTCGTCGTAGGTGCCAAAGCCGCCCACCGTCTCGGCGCCCAACCTCTGGCCCGCGCCGCCCAGCCGCGCTTCCGACCGGCCGTTCAGGGACCGGAAGGCCAGCACCGTCTTGGCCTGGCCCGAGAGGACCGCGCCGATCGCCAGGCCCATCATCATGCAGGGCGCCACCCCGCCGGGGCCGGTGTCGCCCCAATAGGACAGGTTGTTCACCCCAAGCGCGGCGCCCAGGGTGTAGGGGGTCACCGTGTCGCTCTCGCAGCGGACGATGCCGTCCACGTCATCGACGGTCAGGCCAGCATCCGCCAGGGCGGCCAGTGAGGCCTCGGTGGCCAGGGACAGGACGCTGCGGGCGGAATCCCGCGCGAAGGCGGTCTGGCCGATGCCCGCGACGGCGCACTTGTCGCGGCCGAAGAAAGCCATCTCGTCATCCAGCATCAGACGGTCTCCGTTGTTTTGTGGGGGGCGCCGGCCTCGGAAGCGACTTCGGCCAGCACCGCGGCCGTGTCGGCGCCGAGCTTGGGCGCGGCGGTGCGAGGGACTTCCGCGAAGTTGGTGAAGCGATAGGCGGCGCCGGGATAGGGAACGGCGCCGACGCCCTCGTGCTCCACGTCGACGAAGAAACCGCGCGCTACCAGGTGCTCATCGGCGAACAGGTCTTCGGGCGCATTCAGCACCCCGATGGGCAGGCCGGCGGCCTGACCTTCCTTGTACATCTCGTCCGACCCGTGAACGAGGAAGAAGCATTCCACCAGTTCCTGAATCTGGTCGAAATTGGCCTGGCGATAGGCCACGTCGGAGAACTCCGGCTCGGTGAGCTGGGCGGCCATGCCCTTGCCGTCCATCCACTGCACCAGGGCCTGCCAGGCCTTGGGCTCGGCCACGATCAGCACGAAATAGACGAAGCGGTCGTCGGCGCAGCGGAACAGGGCCGGCTGGGTCGGCGAAGGCTGGGCGTGGCGGCAGGTCTGCCGCTTCACCTGGACCTTGGGGTAGAACCAATAGGGATTGGCCAGCTCGACATTGACCGCACAGGCCTCATGCATCGACACGTCCAGCAGCTGGCCCAGGCCGCTCTTCTGGCGCTCCAGCAGGGCCAGCATGACGGCGATGTGCGCGAAGCTGGCGGCGCTGTGGTAGCCCTGGTTGCCGCCCGGACGGATCGGCGGGATGGAGTGGTCGTCGTAGCCGCAGCTGTTCAGGGGACCGCCGGCGGCGAGCGCGATCAGGTCGGACGACTTGTAGTCCGCCCACGGACCGGTCAGGCCAAAAGCGGTCACCGACAGGACGATCAGGCGCGGAAACGCCTCGGTCAGGCTCTCCAGGTCCAGGCCCAGCGCCGCCAGGGCCCTCGGCTGCAGGGTGCTGATGAAGATGTCGGCGCGGCCAAGCAACGCCTTCAGCGGCGCCAGGCCGTCGCGGCCGGCCAGGTCGAGGGTCACACTGGCCTTGTTGGAATTGTAGAACCAGAAATTCAGGCTGGCGTCCGGTCCGGACTGGCCCTTGGCGAAGGGGCCGACGGCGCGGGACGGCGAACCGCCCGGCGGCTCGACCTTGATCACCCGGGCGCCCATCTCGGCCAGTAGCCGGCCGACATATTCCCCGGCCGGATCCTCGGCCAGCTCGACCACGGTCAGGCCGGTCAGGGGGTGCGGCAGGCCGGCAGGGCGTTGCATGTCCATCTTCAGATCACTCCCTCGGCGGCCAAGGTCTCGTATTCATCGTCCGGCACGCCCAGCAGGGTCTTGAAGACATGGGCGTTGTCCTCGCCCAGCAGGGGGGCGGACCGCCAGTTTTCCTGCACCGTGCGCGAGAACTGGACCGGCGTTCCCTCGAACAGGGCCTCGCCGATCACTGGGTGGTCCATCTCGAAGAACAGTCCGCGGCCGGCGATCTGGGGATCGTGGTCGATGGTGTCCTCGGTGGTCTGCACGGCGCCGGCGGCGACGCCCTTGGCCTGCAGGGCGTGCATCAGGGCGTGGCGGTCCTGGCTTCGGGTCCAGTCGGCGATGTGGGCGTCCAGGGCGTCCTGGTTGGCAAAGCGCGCGGCCTGGCTGGCGAAGCGCGGATCGCGGGTCCATTCGCGGTCGCCGGCGACGGCCAGCAACCCTTGCCATTCGGCGTCGTCGAACACGGCGATGGCGATCCAGCGATCCTCGCCCAGGCACGGATAGACGCCATGCGGCGCCGCCTGCGGATGCTCCAGCCGGTTGCCGGTGGGATAGTCCGGCCCGCGGGTGGAGCGGCCGTTCACCGCCACATCCAGCATGATCGGCCCCAACAGGTTGATGCCGGCCTCCACCGCCGAAACGTCGATCTCAGTGCCCACGCCGGTGATGTTGCGGTGGTAGATTGCCGTCAGCAGGGCCGAGGCGTTGAAGAAGGCGGCTTCGTTGTCCATGTACGACAGCCCCCAGCCAGAGGGCTCCTGGCCCGGCAGGCCGCTGATGTGGGAGATGCCGCTGACCGCCTGCACGACGGGTCCGTAGCTGCGGTACTCGGCGTGCGGTCCCGAGTGGCCAAAGCCGCTCATGCGGGCGAAGATCACCCCGGGCGACAGCTGGTTCAGGCGTTCATAGACCAGGCCCCAACGCTCCATGACGCCCGGCGCGAAGTTCTCTGTGACCACGCTGGAGGCTGAGATCAGGCGATCGGCCAGGGCGCGGCCCCGAGGGTCGCGCATATTGATGGTCACGCCCAGCTTGTTGCGGTTGTAGTTGTTGAACAGGCCGCCCTTGTTGGGATCGGGATTGGCGTCCTCTTCCCCATAGGTCCGGGCCTCGCCTTTGTAGATTGGCAGGCGGCGGGGCATGTCGAGGCGGTTGCGGTCTTCGATGCGGATCACCTCGGCCCCGAAGTCGGCCAGGAGCCGGGTAGCGCACGCCCCCACCCCCATCCAGCAGAAGTCGGCGACGCGTACGCCGGCCAACGGTCCTCGCCGGGCGCCCGGCTGGCGAGAGCCGGCGCCCGTCTGAGAGGCAAGGTTCGCGGCAGCCGCGATGCTGGAATCCTGCATGTTCACTGCGCCCTGGTCGGCGCTCCTCCGCTCGGACATCATTGTTCGCGCCCCGCCCCGCCCTCTTGAAGCGGCTAAGGGACGCTACGTAGTGGTCAACATCCGTTATAATCATTATTATGAACTTGGACGCCACATTGTCAATGTCGCCGTGCTGGCGAGGAGGCGTTGCGTGGCCTAGTTTGAAGTTGTTGCTTGATGCGGTTCGCGCCAAAAGCGGAGCCGCCGAGCAGGATTGCTCTGAGGGGAGTGCAAGCATGCCGCCACGTCCAAGGGCTCGCGGTCAGGATACGCCGGCGCCGAAGCCGGCCCGGCCGCTCAGCGCCTGGGAGATGACCCGCCGGTCGTCCAAGACCTCGGAGATCGTCGCCTTGGAGATCGTCCGCGATATCGTCTCGCAAAACCTCCAGCCCGGCGATCGCCTGCCGCTGGAAGCCGAGATGCTTATCCAGTACCGCGTCAGCCGCTCGTCCCTGCGCGAGGCGCTGCGGTTGCTCGAAGTCCAGGGCCTGATCGCTATCCGGCCTGGCCCGGGATCCGGAACGGTTGTCGGGCGGGTGCTGCCGGGCAACCTGGCCCGCACCCTCACCCTCTACCTGCACATGTCCGGGGCGACCTACGACCAGTTGCTGGACGGCTGGATCGCCGCCGAACCCATGCTCGCCCGCCTGGCGGCCCAGAATCCCGATCGCGCGCGCGTGCGGGAGGCATTGACCCCCTTCCTGTCGGAGGACCACGGCGGCGCTCACGGCAAGTGGGAAATCATCGAAGGATTGGACTTCCACGAGCGGGTCGCCGAGCTGGCCAACAGTCCGGTGCTGGCGCTGATCCTGCAGTCGGTGAGCTTCATCGTCACCGAACAGGTCCTGACCAACCCCGAGCGGGGCGAGCTGGAAGAGCGGATCGTACACGATCACAGCCAGCTGGCCGAAGCCATCATCGCCGGCGACGCCGACCGGGCCGACAGTCTGATGGGCGAACACATCCGCCACATCGTCGAGGATTTCAAAGCCTTCTGGCCGCGCAAGGTGGGCGAGAAAATCCAATGGCGATAAGGCCCTAACCCACCGCCGCGTCGGCCACCAGCAGTTCCTCCGGGCTGGTCGCGGCGCTGTGCAGCGCCGTGAGTTCGCTGGGCAGGTGGACGCTGGAGCGGTGGAACAGGATCGCCGCGGCCAGGGCCGGGATCACCACCGTCGGCAGGGCGAACCGGAGGGACGCCTCCCCCAGGGCGAACCGCGCCGCCAGCAGGTCGCTGAGCATGCCGACCACGGTGGGGCCGAAGCCCAGGCCCACGATGCTGACCACCAGGACGAACACCGCCGCCGTGAAGGCGCGCATCTCAGCTGGCACCAGCGACTGCGATACGGCGTTTCCAGGCGCCATGTAGACGTTGACCATCACCGCCGGAACGGCCGACAGGGCCAGGGACAGGTAGACGTCGGCCACGAAGTACTGGGCCAAGGCGAAGGGAATGGTCAGGAAGGCGGCGATGGCGGGGATGCGCATGTACCAACGCACGTCGCCCTTCGCCATCCGGTCGGCCAGGGCGCCGCCCAGGAAGGTCCCGGCCGCGCCGCCGAGCCCGGTGATCAGGGCCAGGTAGGTGGCGATCTGGGCCAGCGGCATGTGGTGCAGGCGGCTGTAGAAGGGCGCGTTCCAGACCATCATGCCGCTCTGGGTCCAGGCCTGCAGGGCCTCGCCGATGACCAGGTACCGGAAGGAGCGAATACGCCACAGCAGGCCGAGGGACTGGCCGACCGAGGATTTCGGCGTTCCGGCGTCCCCGTCGGCGGCGCCGTCGAAACGGCCGCGCAGGGGCTCCTTGAGGAACAACAACACCACCGGCGCCAGCAGCAGGCCGCCGAGGCCCACGATCATGAAGGTGTGGCGCCAACCGACCGCGGCCGTCAGCTGACCGCCCACCGCGAACCCCAGCATGCCCCCCAGCGGCAGGGCCAGGCCCCAGACAGCCATGGCCAGCGCCCGGCGATGGCGCGGGAAATAGTCCGAGATCAGCGACATTGTGGTCGGCACGCAGCCGGCCTCGCCCACCGCCACGCCGACCCGGCAGGCCAGCAGGCTGGCATAGCCGCCGGCCAGGCTGCTGGCGGCCGTCATCAGCGTCCACACCGTCAGCGCGGCGGCCAACACGTACTTTCGCGCCACCCGGTCGGCCAGGCGCGCCACCGGCAGGGCCAGGGTGGTGTAGAAGATGGCGAAGGAAAGCCCGGTCAGGGTGCCCAGCTGGGTGTCGCTGAGGTGCAGTTCCTTCTTCAGGGCTACCTGCATGATCGAGAGGATATTCCGGTCGAGGTAGTTGAGCAGGGCGACCACGAACAACAGGCCCAGGGCGAACCAGCCATAACGCGCGCTCAGTTCTGCCGGTGCGGTTCTTGGCATTGTCAAACCCGTTTGAGACAACTCTGGAGCGGCCGCGGAAACCGCGGCCGCCCGCGTTACTGTATGGCTAGTCGAACCGGTAGCTGAAGGTGGCGCCGACCTGGCGCGGCGGATTGACGATGCCGCGATCGACCTCCAGCGCCGCCGATTCCGATGGCCGCAGGAAGTAGAAGCCGTAGTTGGACGGCGCCGGCATGGTCCATTGGTTGGTCAAGTTCTTGGCCCAGATCTGAACCTTCCAGCGGGCGTTCGCCGGCGCATAGGTCAGGGACGCGTTGAGGAAGCCGTGCCTGGCGGTATGGCCAACGGCGATCGGCTGGGCCTTGGTTGGCGACACCTGGAACGAGCTGGCCCACTGGTCGTCGACGTGCATGATCAGCGCGGCGCCGCTGGTCAGCTTGGCCGTATAGGTGACGAACAGCCGTACATCGTCCGCCGGCACATACGGCACGGGGTTGCCCGAGCAATCGAGGTGGGTGGCCGTGCAGTCCACGAACGAGGTGTAGACCGCGTTGGTGTGGGCGTAGTTTGTTCCGAGCTGCAGGCCCTCGACCGGATTGGCGACGGCTTCCAATTCGACGCCGCGCACCGTCTGGGAGCCGGCGTTGGAGTCGCGCAGCACGCCGTTGACCAGGGTCCGCACCTGGACGTTCTTGGTGTTGGCCTGGTAGGCGGCCACGTTCAGGGACAGACGGTGGTCGAACAGTTGGGTCTTGACGCCCATTTCGTAGCTGGTGCTGCGCTCCGGTTCGAGGGGCGTGGCGGCGCGCAGTGCGCTGGTGGCGGTCAGGGTCCAGCCGCCGCCCTTGAAGCCGGTCGAGATGCTGCCGTAGACCAGCAACCCGTCATGGGGCTTGAACTCCAGGATCACGCGCGGCGTGAAGGCGGTCCATTGCTTGTCCATGTTGAAGCCGGCGGCGATGGTCGTCGCATTCGGCACGTTGTAAGCGGGACCATAGGCCCAGGTGGCGGCGCTGTGGTCGGTGTAGGCGCTCTTCTTCTCGACCGTGTAGCGGCCGCCCAGGGTCAGGGCCAAGACGTCGTTGAGGTGGATCTTGAACTCGGCGTACGGCGCCACATTCATCACGTGGGCATCGCCGGTCACCACGGCGTCCTGGCGCACGCCGGGGGTCACCACGCCCGTCACGGCGTTGTAGGAACCGCCGGTGGACAGGGCCAACCGCGAATTGATGTTGGTCCCGTCGAAGCCGAAGGTGATCGCCTTCCTCAGGTTCTCGAAGCTGTAGTAGAGGCCCGCAACGTACTCAATCCGCTCGCCGGTGGGCGAGGTCAGGCGGAATTCCTGGCTGAACTGGAACTCGCGGCTGGCGTTCACGCTGGGCTTGTTCAGGGCCAGGGGCGTGTTGTCGCCGTCGTCCAGGTAGTAGGCGTGCAGGGTCCGGTAGCTGGTGATGGCGGTCCAGGTGCCGTAGGGCTGACGCCAGTCGGCCTTGACCTGGGATATGGTGATGTCGCGGCGGTTGACCCCGTCCACGTCCTGGAAGACGTCCCAGATACTGGGCGCGATCGCCTTCTCGTTGGCGACTTCGGCGCCCCGGCCGAAACGGGCGTAGCCGCTGGCGTACTCGTTCTCGTGGGAATAGTTGAACAGGGCGTTGATCGTCAGGTTGTCGGTGGGCTCGTAGCGCACCGAGGGACGGATCGAGAAGCTCTTCTGGTCGCTGAGGTCGTGGCCGGTGACCACATTGTGCATGTAGCCGCCGACGTCCTTGAGGCTGTAGGCGAACCGGACGGCCGCTTTGTCGCCCAGGGGCGCGTTGACGAAGCCGTTGGCCTCGCCGCCCCAGGAATTATTGCGGTCGAAGGTCTCCACCGTGGCGTTGATCTCGCCGCTGGTCACGCCCAGCTGGGGATGGTTGTTGGTGATCTGCAGCGCGCCGCCCACCACGTTGCGCCCGAAGGTCGTGCCCTGTGGGCCGCGCAGGATGGCGATTTGACTGACGTCGAAGAAGTCGGCGTCGAAGGACGCCAGGGTGCCGAAATAGACGTCGTCCATGAAGATGGCGACCGGAACTTCCAGCGCAGGCGCGTCATTGCCCGTGGCCTGGCCGCGGATCTGGACGTTGGCGGTGCTCTGGCCCTTGGTGCTGATGAAGGTGGCGCCCGGCACCAGGGCCGGCAGGTCGGCGAAGTTGCCGATGTGGGCGGACTTGACCTGTTCGGCGCTGATCGCGGTGACGGCGATGGGCACGTTGCGCAGCGCCTCCTCGCGGCGGGTGGCCGTGACGATCACTTCACCGACCTGAGCCGTGCTATCCGCCGACTGGGCTGAGGCGGTCGTCGAGGCGGCGGCGGCGCGCGCGGCAGCGGGCGCCGTCATCAAGCCCGCCCCCGCGATCAAGGCGGCGACGGCCACCCGGTCCCTGAGGCGCGAAGTTTGTTCGCTATGCTGGATCATTTTTGATTCCCCCATCTGCTGATCGCGACCTGTCTTGGGTCGTCGATGCCTGCGTTTCCGAGCGGCTTCATCGGTATCGGCGACAGGCCGCATCCCGACGGGCCAGAGGCTCGCGAGGTCCGACGCTGAATTCCGAGACTGGTGAGCGCGCTTTCCCTAGAGCGTCTTCTTGGTCTTATTCGAGGATGATCATGATGATGATCTACAAGATGTCAAGCTCGCAACGGGGGCCGGCTGGCCGCTCATCGAGCAAGTTGATGCGCCGGCGCACAACCGGTGGTCGGTCCGGCTAGGAAGGCGGGCTAATGAACAAGCTATAGTTGAGCCCCAGACGCCCGCCGTCTGCGTAGACGGTCTGACCGGTGACGAAGGACGCGTCGTCGCTGGCCAGAAAGGCCGCTACCGCGGCGATCTCGGACGCCTCGCCCAGCCGGCCCAAGGGCGTCCGCTCCAGCACCGGCCGCACGCCCTCGCCGGTGAGCCCAGCCTGAGCGGCCAGTTCGGTGGAAATCGTGCCTGGCCCAACCGCATTGACCCGGATTCCGTAGGGCGCCAGGGCGATGGCGCAGTTGCGGGTCAGCTGGTTCAGGCCGCCCTTGGAGACGCTGTAGCTCAAGGACGTCGGGCCGTTCAGCAGGGCGTTGATCGAAGAGAGGTTGATCACCGCGCCAGGCGTCCCCTGCTCGCGCATCCGCCGGGCGACGGCCTGGGTGAGCAGGAAAGGCGCGCGAAGATTGATGGCCATCACCAGATCGAACTCCGCGGCTTCGAGCTCGAAGAAGTCCGAGGTCGGCGCGATGCCGGCATTGTTGACCAGGATATCGACCCCGCCCAGCGCCTCGACGGCGGCTTCGACGATGCCGGTAACCGCCCCGGGCGACGACAGGTCGGCCAAGTGAAAGGCCGCCTTGGCGCCCTCCGCTTCCAATGTGGCGACCGCGGCGGCGGCGGCCGAAGCGTCACGGTCCACCACCAGCACCGCGGCGCCTTCGGCGGCGAAACGATTGGCGCAGGCCAGACCGATACCACGGCCCGCTCCGGTGATGATGGCGCGTCGGCCGCGCAAAATACCGCGTGCCGGCTCAAGGCTTGTCATGGCCTGACCTTTTCTGTGGTCCTCACCCCTCGCCGACCCTGAGCAGCTGCTTGCCGAAATTGCCGCCTTCGAACAGGCGCATCAGGGCCAACGGCGCATTCTCGAACCCCGCCAGCATGTCTTCCTTGTAGCGGATTGCGCCGGCGCGGACCCACTCAAGCAGCCGGGCGTCGGCGATGGGATACTGGGCCTCGTAGTGCGGCATCAGAAACCCCTGGATCGTGGCCCCGGTGAACACCACGTTGAAATAGTTGCGCGGCCCCGGCGGCATGCTCGGATCGCGGGCGTCGAAATTGTAGCGGGAGATGCCGCCGCAGATCACCACCCGCGCGCCCACCGCGAGGCGACCGAGCGCGTCGTTGAGGATGTCGCCGCCGACATTGTCCCAGAACACGTCGATGCCGCCGGGCGCCAAGTCCCGCAGCCGGGCGCGGACCTTCTCGGACTTGTAGTCGATGGCCCCGTCGAACCCGAGCTCCTCGGTGAGCCAGGCGCACTTCTCGGGCCCGCCGGCGATGCCGATCACGCGGCAGCCGGAGATCTTGCCAAGCTGGCCCACCACCGACCCGGTCGCGCCCGCGGCGCCGGATATCACCAGGGTGTCGCCGGCCTTGGGCTTGCCGATATTGACCAGGCCCAGATAAGCCGTGCGGCCGGTGGTCCCAAGCACCGCCAGCGCGGCGGTGACCGCGACTCCGTCGGGAACCCGGGTCAAGTCAGACGCCGCCACGATCGCCTGTTCGCGCCAGCCGGTCCGCCCGATCACCCGGTCGCCGACCGCGAAGTCGGGACTGTTGGAGGCCAGGACCCGCCCACCGCCGCTGCCGGGCATCAGCCCGCCGATCTCCACCGGCGCCATGTAGCTGGCGACATTCTCCATCCAGCTCTTCTGGGCCGGGTCGAAGCTCAGGTACTGGGTCTGAACCAGCACTTCGCCAGGCCCGAGCGCGCCGATCGGCGCGGTCTCCAGCCTGAAATCGTCGGCCTGCAGCGCCCGCCCGATGGGACGGGCGGCGACCAGCCACTGACGCGTCGTACTCATGATGTCGCTCCCGCCTCTTGGGCATAGGTCCAGGCGGCGTTGGCCAGCACCCGCACCCGCTCGGCCTGTTCTGTCGCGTCCACCGACGCCGCGGCGTTGCCGCCCAGGGCGCGGGCGACGATGCCCTGAATGATCGCCGCCACGCGGAACAGGTTGTAGGCCTTGTGGAAGCCCAGGTTCTCCACGGGCGCGCGGCCCGTTCGCTGGCAGTAGAGGGCGACATAGGCTTCCAGGGCGGGGACGCCGAGGGACTCCAAGTCCGCACCCAGCAACGTGCCCCGGGCGTCGCAGTGGGGTGGGCGGTACCACTCCATGGTGTGGTACATCAGGTCGCCCAGCGGATGGCCGGTGGTCGACAGCTCCCAGTCCAGCACCGCGACCACACGCGGCTCGCTGGGGTGGATAAGCACATTGTGGAACGAGTAGTCGCCGTGGATCAGGCGGGTCTCCTCGTCCGGCGGCACGGCGCCGGGCAGCCAGGCGATCAGCTTGTCCATGGACGGCAGGTCTTCGGTGCGGGACGCCTCGTACTGCTGCGACCAGCGTCCGATCTGGCGGCTGAAGTAGTTGCCGCTGCGCCCGAAGTCGCCAAGGCCGAGGGCGTTGTGGTCGATGGAATGAAGCCGCGCCAGGGTGGCGTTCACGGAATCGAAGACCGCGCCGCGTTCCTCCTTGCCAAGGTCCGGCATGGCGTTGTCCAGGAACACCCGTCCCTCGACGTTGCGCATGACGTAGAAGGCTGTGCCCAGCACACCGTCGTCTTCGCAGAGCGCCAGGGGCTCGGGAACCGGGAACCCCGTCTCCCACAGCGCCCGCATCACCCGGAATTCGCGATCTACCGCGTGCGCTGATTTCAGCAGCACCCCTGGCGGCTTGCGGCGCAGCACATATTTCCGCGCCGGGGTGGTGAGCAGGTAGGTGGGGTTGGACTGACCGCCCTCGAACTGGCGCAGGGTCAGGGGGCCTTGGTAGTCGGCCACCATATCTCCCATGAACTGGACCAGGCTCGCCTCGTCGATCCGATGGGCGGCCTTCACCTCCACGGTTTCACCCAGGTACTTTCGGACAGGCGTCGCGGCTTGCGCGGACATCAGAAAGTTCCGCCGTCCAGTTGCAGGACCGAACCGGTGGTGAAGCTGGAGCGGCTACTGGCCAGGTAGAGGGCCGCGGTGGCGATCTCCTCGGGCCGGCCGATGCGGCGCAGGGCGCCGGTGGAGTTCTTGTCGGCCTCCTCGCGCCAGCTCTTGGCGATATCGGTCCAGAACGGGCCGCACTGGATGGCGTTGACCCTCACCGTCGGCCCGAATTCCAGGGCGTGACATTGGGTCATGATGTTCAGGGCGGCCTTCGCCCCCGAATAGACGGGATAGACGCGGCTTGGCCGCGCCGCGGCCATGCTGGAGACGTTGATGATCGCCCCACCGCCCGCCTCGGCCATCCGCGCGGCGACCAGAGCCGAGAGTCGGAACGGCCCCTTGAAATTGACGCCGACGGTCTTGTCGAACAGGTCCTCCGTCACCTCCAGCGAGGTGGGGGCGGTGGGCGCGATGCCGGCGTTGTTGACCAGCACGTCGACGCGCCCGAAGGACGCGTAAGCGGCGTCCACCAGGCCGTCCAGCTCCTCCCAATGACCCACATGGCAGGCATAGGCCAGGGCCCGGCGGCCCATGGCCTCAATCTCGGCGGCCACCTCGCGGCAGGCGCCGGCCTTGCGGCTGGTGATGATCACATCAGCGCCGTGGCGGGCGAAGGCTTTGGCCATCTCGTAGCCCAGGCCACGGCTGCCGCCCGTCACCAGGACCACCTTGCCGGTCATGTCGAACTCGTCGCTCATCCCGACGCACTCCCCTTCAAGTTCGCGCGGGTTGGCCCCGCGTCCGGTCCGGCCAGGCGCCGGCGCCTGGCCGGTGGTCGTGCTAGTCCAGGTGGTAGATGCGCGCGGCGTTGCCGTGGACGATCTTCTCGACGATCTTGCGGTCGACCCCCTCGAACGCCAGTTCCATGTAGGCGGCCGGCGCGATCGCGGACGTGGCCGGGCCCGGGCTCATGCTGGTCGGGTGTGGGAAGTCGGTTTCGTAGAGGATGTTGTCCGCGCCCAGGATGTCGATGGTCGGCTTCAGGGTGGCCCTCTCGAACCAGAACGAGCCGTAAATCTGGCGCTTGAAGAACTCGCTGGGCTTCAGCTTGTACTCAGGGTTTTCCTTATGCGCCCCGCAGTTCAGCCACTGGTAGTCGAGGCTGGCCAGCAGATAGGGGATCCAGCCGACGCCGCTCTCGACAACCACGAAATTGAGGTTCGGGAAACGGTGGCAAACGCCGCCGCAGGTCAGCTGCGAGATGGTCTGCGCCAGGTCCAGCGAGAACAGCGCGCCCATCGAGGCGAAGGCCGCGTGCGGCTTCACCGAGGGATGCATCATGTCGAAGTACCACATGTCCCCGGCGCCGACGTGGAAGTTGATCGGCAGGCCCAGCTCCTGGGCCGCGGCCCACAGCCTGTCCCAGTGGGGGTCGGTGAGCTTGGGAAGGTTGAAGGTCTCCGGCTCGGCGCAGAAGATCACGCCCTTGTGGCCCATCGCGGCGCAGCGGGTCATTTCCTTGACGGTGGCGTCCAGGTCCCAGAACGGCAGCGCGCACTGGGCGATCAGCCGCTTGCTGTCGGCGCTGGCCCACTCGGTCAGCCAATCGTTGTAGGCCTGCACGCACGCCAGCATCAGTTCCTGGTCGCCCAGCCCGAGGAAGCGGCCGGCGCCGAAGCCCGCGACGTTCGGATAGAGGATCTGCGCATAGATCCCGTACTCGTCCATCTTCTTCAGGCGCGCCCTGTTCTGGTAGAGCGAGGGGTCCACCATCTCCAGCTTCTGCGGCCGCTTGGGCGGATATTCATGCCAGCCGGCCATGGCCGCGCCCGCGGCGGCGCCGGTGCGCTCGCCGTTGAAGTACCAGGCGTCCTCGTTCATGTTCGGGTCCCAGCGCACCTGGGGAACCTTGTCGCCGTACTTGGCGGAAATTCGCGACGTCCACAGGTCGTAGGGTTCGATCACGTGGGTGTCCGTATCTATCACTTTGAATTCTTTGACGATTGCGTTCACAGAAGGCGTCCTCCGAAAGGCCGGCTAGCGGGCTTGCCCCCGTTGCGGGCGGACGTCTCAAGGACGTCCGATCCCCAGGAGCGATGTTGTTGAGCTAATTATGACGATGATTATCATCCATTGCAACGCCCATTTGCTGGCCGCGCGCCAAATGCGGTCAAAGCCCCAGTACGACGCGGGCGAGGATGTTGTGCTGGACCTCGTTCGAGCCGCCGTAGATGGTTGCGGCGCGACTGTTGAGGTATTTGGCGGTGGGTGTGAGGGCGAAGTCTGGCCCGATGGGGGCCTGGTTGGCGCCGTAGCCGAGCGCGTCCCTCTGGTCAGGGACGGCGTAGTTTCCCAGGGCCTCCATGGTCAGCTCCGTGGCCCTCTGCAGCAGGTGGCTGACGGTGAGCTTCAGGACCGAGGCGGTGGCGTCGCCGATGTTGCGCCCGGCCGACAGCTGGGCGGCGACGTTGCGCTCGGTGTGATCCAGGCCCGTGACCTCCAGCTCCAGCTCCAGCAGCCGGTGGCGGAAGTCGGGACTGGCAGCCCACAGGCTGGTCCCGCCATCGTCTTCGACCTGGGCGATGCGGCGGGCCTGGCCCACCATCTTGGCCAGGCGGCTGCCCATCACCCCGCCGCCGCGCTCGAACTCCAGCAGCGCCTTGGCCACGGTCCAGCCCTGGTTCTCCTCGCCTACCCGGTTGGCGAGGGGGATGCGCAGGTTGTCGAAGAACACCTGGTTGACCTCGTGCTCGCCGGAGATGCTGATGATCGGCCGCACGGTCAGCCCCGGCGCGTCCATGGGGGTGAGCAGGAAGCTGATGCCGGCTTGCGGCTTGCCCTCGGTGGCGGTGCGCACCAGCAGGAACATCCAGTTGGCGAAGTGGGCGTGGGTGGTCCAGATCTTCGAGCCGTTGACCACATAGTCTTCGCCCCCCGCCGCGTTCTTGACGCGCACCGCGCGGGTCTGCAGCGAGGCCAGGTCCGAGCCGGACTGCGGCTCCGAATAGCCCTGGCACCAGTAGTGCTCGCCCGACAGCATGCGGGGCAGGAAGAAGGCTTTCTGTTCGGCCGTGCCGTAGGCCATCAGCACCGGGCCGCACATCTGCAGGCCCATGGCCGGGATCACCGGGGCGTCGGCCTTGGCGCATTCGTCGGAGAAGATATGCCGCTGGGTGGGGGTCCAACCCGTACCGCCGTACTCCACAGGCCAGCTGGGCGCGATCCAGCCCTTCTCATAGAGAATGGCGTGCCAGGCCCGGTTCAGCTCGCCCTCGGCGAACACCCCCGCCTGCCGCGCGTTCGCCGCCCTAAGCTCCGGCGTCAGCTTCTCTGCCAGGAAGGCCCGCACCTCCTCGCGGAAGGCAAGGTCCTGAACCGATGACGCGTTTTCCATGGTGTCTCTCCTGCGCGATCCACGCCCAGGCTGGTCAGGCGGCGGCGGGATCAAAGGTCCGCCCGGCCGGGGCGAACCTGGCCGGGCGGTAGTAGGACGGTCCGTTTGGGAGGGAGCCCGTCCGTAAGACTCAGGCCTCCAGGATCGCCACGGCCGAGAGGCCGGGGGCGCCGTAGACCTGGCTGTAGCCGATGCGCGCGCCTTCGACGCCGCGCCCTTCGGCGCGGCCCCGCAACTGCTGCACATTCTCGTAGACCTGGCGCAGGCCCGAAGCGCCGACCGGCTCGCCGCAGGCCAGGCAACCGCCATCGGTGTTGATCGGCATGGCGCCGCCCAGCGCGGTGACCCCGTCGCGGATCAGCTTTTCCTGTTCGCCGTGGGCGCAGAAGCCGTTCTCGGCCATGTGCATGATCTCGGCGCCGCTCTCGGTGTCCTGGATCTGGATCACGTCGATGTCGGCCGGTCCCAGCCCCGCCATCTCATAGGCCGCCTTCGACGCGATCTCGGTGGGCGATGGACCGCGGTCGATCTCCAGCGAGGGGGAGAATACCTCGAATGAACCGTTGACACGGGTGCGCACCGCGGCGCCGCGGATCTTCGGCCCAGCCAGGCCCAGTTCCCGCATCTTGCGGTCCGAGGCCAGGATCAGGGCGGCGCCACCCTCGGCCGGGGCGCAGAACATGTATTTGGTCAGGGGATCGGAGATCATGTCGCTGTTCATGATCACGTTCAGGCCCACCGGCTCGCGCCGCCAGGCGTGCGGCGTCTTGGCCCCGTTGCGGAACGCCTTCTCCGCCACCCGGCCCAAGGTCTCCGCGCCGATGCCGTGCAGCCCCATATAGCGCTGGATCTTCATGGCGAAGAACTGGGTGGTCAGCATCATGCCCGCCTCGCCGTACCAGGACGGCAGGCCCCACTCTTCCGGATCGGCGTTGAAGGCGCCGCGGGGATGCTTGTCGAAGCCGACCACCAGGCCCAGGTCGAACTCGCCCGACTTGATGGCCCAATAGCCGGACAGGATGGCCGAGCCGCCGGTAGCGCAGCCGTTGGCGACATTGATGAACTGCACCCCGGTCAGGCCCATGCGCGGCAAGACCGCGTCGGCGTTGCCGGCGGCCGAGGAGCCGCCGAAAGCGAACTGGATGTCGGACCAGTCAACCCCCGCGTCGGCCAGGGCCTCCTGGACGGCGAAGACGCCCTGGTCCAGGCCGGTCTTGCCGTCGTGGCGGCCGAAGGGGTGAATGCCCGCGCCGACGATATGAACATCACCCATGACGATTGGCCTCCTGCTGCGCCCCACCTTGCCCCGATTGACCTTGGCCCGCGCCGGCGGGCTCGAAGCCGTAGATCATCACTTGCGTCCCATCCGGTTCGTCGCGGAACGGGATCAGGGTCAGCCGCACGGGCATGCCCAACTTCAGGGCGTTGAAGTCATCGACGCGGATATGGCTCTCGACGATGATCTGGCCGGGCAGTTCCACATAGCCCACGGCGTAGGGCTGGAAATTCCGGTCGTCGCCTGGCCCGGCGTAGGGCGTCTTGGGCCGGAAGCGCTGCACCGTATAGGACCAGAGCGTCCCCTCGGAGGCTAGGTCCACGACCTCGTAGTCGGCGCCCTGAGCGCCCTGCGGCAATGGAAAGGCGTACTTGCCGTCACGCTTGCGCCGGCCGCCCAGCAGGCGTGGCGCGCCGTCGACCATTCGGTAGAGTCCTTCGGCCAGGGGTCGTTGACCCATCACTTTATTCCTCCCAGGCCGTTCGGCGGTCCGGATCTTGGTTTCGACATTCTGCTTAGTTGATCATAATGATTGTAAGAGTCTATAGTCTTTTTCAAGCGAGAGGCGTCATCTTCGATGGCGGAGCGTAGGGCCGGTTCGGCCGCGCCCGTCATGGCGGGACGCCTTTCCAAGACAGAAGAGCTCCGGGAAAGTACCTTCAGGAGCCGGCATGGCTTAGGGCGGAGCAGCAGTTGACCAGTATCGCAATCCTCGGAGGGGCCGGCGCCCTCGGCAGCGCCCTCGCCGCGCGCCTGGCCCGGGCGGGCCACGAGATCTGGATCGGTTCGCGCGATGCAGAGAAGGGCCGGACCTTCGCCGCCGGCCTGGCGGAGACCCTCCCCGGCGCCAGCATCGGCGGAAGCGACCTTATGACCTGCGCCGGCCAGGCGGAGCTCTGCATCGTCACCGTCCCCTACGCCGCCCATGCCGACACGCTGTCGCTGATCAAGGCCGCCGTCGCGGGCAAGATCGTCGTCGACGCCACCGTCCCCTTGCGTCCGCCGAAAGTGGGAACCGTCCAGCTACCGGCCGCCGGGTCAGCGGCGGTGGAGGCCCAGGCCCTGCTGGGGCCGGAGGTTCGCGTGGTCTCGGCGCTGCAGAACATCGGCGCGGAGAAGCTGGCCGCCGGCCAAGCCGTCGATGGCGACGTGCTGGTGTCCGCCGACGACGCCGAGGCGGCCACCGCGGTCTGCGACCTGCTGGGCCAGATCGGCCTGCGCGCCTGGCACGTGGGACCCCTGGCCAACGCCGCTGCCGCCGAGGCCATGACCTCGGTGCTGATCCAGATTAACCGCCGCTATAAGCGCGTCCAGGCGGGCCTTAGGATCACCGGCAAGGCCAAGGCCGACGGCGAGCCGGGACGCGGATCGCAGGGCGTCCATATCCATCCGATCAGGGGCCTACCCCTGTTCGCTGCCGGCGACGACCTGGCCCAGGCCCTGGCCGACGGCCTGACCGCCAACGGCCTGGCGCCCGAGGACGGCGACGTGATCGTGGTGGCACAGAAGGCGTTCTCAAAAGTCGAAGGCCGCGCCCGGCCCCTGGCGGACACGCCGATCTCACCGGAGGGCCGCGACCTGGCCCGCCAGAGCGGCAAGCCGGAGGCCCTGACCACGCTGATCGCCGCGGAGTCTTCGGAGATCATGCGGGTGCGCGAGAACCTGATCATCACCCGCCACCGCCTGGGCCACGTGACCGCCAACGCCGGCATCGACGCATCCAACGTAGCCGCGCCGGATGGACCGGACACCGTGCTGCTCTGGCCGGCCGACCCCGACGCCAGCGCCGCGGCCCTGCGCCAGGCGCTGCAAGAGCGCTTCGGCGTGCGCCTGGCGGTGATCATGAGCGACAGCCTGGGACGCGCCTGGCGCACGGGCACCATCGGGACCGCCATCGGCGCGGCCGGCATGAAGCCGATCCGGGACCGCTGCGGCGAGAGCGACCTCTTCGGCCGCGAACTGAAGGCCACCCTGGTCGCCGTCGCCGACGAGATCGCCGCCGCGGCGTCCCTGGTCATCGGCGAGGCGGCGGAAGGCATTCCAGCTGCCCTGGTCCGAGGCGCGGTCTATGATGAGGCCGAGGATGCGACGGCGCTGGACCTGCTGCGGCCGCTCGAACAGGATCTCTTCCGATGAGGCGCCCTACATGTCGCATGTGATCGCCCTTTGCGGCGGCGTCGGCGGCGCCAAGCTCGCCTTTGGCCTGACCAAGGTCCTGGCGCCGGATGACCTGACCATCGTGGTCAACACCGGCGACGACTTCGAACACCTGGGCCTGGCCATCTCGCCGGACATCGACACGGTCACCTACACCCTGGCCGGCCTGGCCGACCGGCAGAAGGGCTGGGGGCTGGCCGGCGAGACCTGGTCGTTCCTGGAGGCCCTGCGCCGGCTTGGCGGGGAAGACTGGTTCCAGCTGGGCGACAAGGATCTGGCCACGCACCTGGAGCGCACGCGGCGGCTGGCGGCCGGCGAGAGCCTGTCTAAAATCACCCGCGACCTGTCCCGCACGCTGGGCTGCGAACACCCCATCGTTCCGATGTCCGACCAGCCAGTGCGCACCTGGGTGGACACCGCTGAGGGCCCCCTGCCGTTCCAGCACTATTTTGTCCGCGAACGTTGCGCGCCGGCGGTTGTGGGCGTGCGGTTCGAAGGCGCCGCCGAGGCCCGCCCCTCCCCGGCCTTCGCGGCCGCGCTGGCCAGGCCGGACCTGGCGGCGATCGTGGTCTGCCCGTCCAATCCCTACCTCAGCATCGACCCCATCCTGGCCATTCCAGGCGTGCGCGAGACCATTCGCGCCGCCACCGCGCCCTGCGTCGCCGTCTCCCCCATCGTCCGGGGCCAGGCGATCAAGGGACCCACCGCCAAGCTGATGTGGGAACTGGGCCTGAAGCCGGGGACCGCCGCCGTGGCGGCCCACTATGCCAGCTTGATCGACGGCCTGATCCTCGACAGCGACGACGCCGCCGACGCCGAGGAAGTCGAGCAGCAGGGACTGGCCGCCCACGTTACCGCCACCGTCATGCGCACCGACGAAGACCGCCGGGCGCTCGCCCGCGCCGCCCTGGACTTTGCCGCCTCGATCGGACCTGGCCGCGCCGCGAGGGCTGGCTGATGGCGCAGGCGGTGATCGCGGCGC
>DASVMY010000297.1:0-8794 GCA_036384135.1 Caulobacteraceae bacterium
CCCGCACCGTGCTGTTCATCAAGCGCGGCATGGCGGCGGGCTACGCCGGCGTCGAAAACGAACTGTTCTTCCGCGACAACACCATGATGCTGTTCGCCGACGCCAAGAAGATGGTCGAGGGCATCGTCAAGGCGCTGTAGGGCGCGCGACTGGCCCCACTCTGGTGTCGCTGGCTTAGGTCTTGTTGTCCTCGGTCTCAACCTGCGCGGAGAGCTGGGCGCAAACGCGTCTCGCCTCTTGCCCTGACCGGCCGCAGCCCTTTACATCGCTATTCAAACAAGCGTTGGGAGATGCGCATGATCGGGATTGTGGCGACCTTCAAGGTCCAGGACGGCAAGGGCCCCGAGCTGGAGGCCGTGTTCAAGGAACTGGCGGCCCTGGTCCGCGCCAATGAGCCGGGCAATATCATCTACCAACTCACCAAGAGCCGCGCTGACGCAAACACCTACAAGGTGCTGGAACTTTACAGGGACCAGGACGCCGTCGCCGCCCACGGCGGCAGCGCCCACTTCAAGGAAATCTCGCCCAAGATGGGCCCGTGCCTGGCCGGCCGGCCCGACATCGAACTCCTGGACGCCATAGGCTAGACGCCATGGACCTCGATTTCAGCCCCCAGGACCTGGCCTTCCGCGACGAGGTCCGCGCCTTCATCGCCGAGAACTTCGACGATGAGATGCGCGCCCTCATGGATCAGTCCAAGAACGGCCACATGAACCGGCAGGCCCAGATCCGGTGGCTGAAGCGATTGGGCGACAGGGGCTGGATCGCCCCGGACTGGCCGACGCAATATGGCGGTACGGGCTGGAGCGACGACCAGAAGTACGTCTTCAACATGGAGATGGCCCTGGCCGGCGCCCCCAGCACCAGCAACATGGGCCTGCGCATGTGCGCTCCGGTGATCATGGCCTTCGGCTCGGACGAGCAGAAGGCCCAGCACCTGCCCAAGATTCTGACTAGCGACGTGTGGTGGTGCCAGGGCTATTCCGAACCGGGTTCCGGCTCGGACCTGGCGTCCCTGTCCATGAAGGCGGAGAGGGACGGCGACTATTACGTCCTCAACGGCTCGAAGATCTGGACCACCTACGCCCAGTGGGCCGACTGGATGTTCTGCCTGGTGCGCACCAGCGTCGAGGACAAGCCGCAGAAGGGCATCTCCTTCCTGTTGCTGGACATGAAGACGCCAGGGATCACCATCCGATCTCTGCCGACCCTGGACGGCCCTGTGGACGGCGAACAGGAGATCAACCAGGTCTTCTTCGAGGACGTCCGCGTGCCCGTCTCCGGCCGCATCGGCGAGGAAGGCCAGGGCTGGACCTACGCCAAGTACCTGCTGCAGTTCGAGCGCGGCAACGCCTATGCGCCGGGCTTGACCAACATGCTCGACAAGGTGCGCAAGATCGCCGCCGTGGAAACCGCCGACGGCGGCGAGGCCCTGATCCGCGACCGCGACTTCCGCCGCAAGCTGGCCGAGATGGAGATCAAGGTCGAGGCGATCAACGCCACAGAACTGAAGCTGTTCGCCGGCCGGGCCAGCGGCGAGGCCATGGGCCCGGTGTCCTCGATGCTGAAGCTGGAGGGCTCCCAGGCCCAGCAGCAGATCACCGAGATGGCGCTCGAAGCGGTGGGGATCTACGGCGCGCCCTTCGTCCAGGACACCTGGGCGCACCTGCGCGGCGGCGTCAACGAGCCCCGGCCCGGCCCGGACTACGCCGCCCCGACCGCGCCGATGTACTTCAACTACCGCAAAACCTCGATCTACGCCGGCTCCAACGAGATCCAGCACAACATCATGGCCAAGATGATCCTGGGGCTTTAGCGACCGGCAGAGGTCGCTTTGTAGCCTCGCTCTGAAGGCTGGCCGAGGGTCGCGCTCTGTTATAGACGCCGCCAGGGTTGGGGGCGTCGATGGTGCGGTTGGGGCAATGGACGGGCCGTCGGGGCCCCGAAGCGGCATGGTAGCGGGGGCCGCCCCCGGTTCGGCGACGGCGCGCCGCCTCGCCGCCAGGCGCGCCCTTGTCCGCACGGTCCTGATCGCCCTGACCTTCGCCGCCGCCATGGCCTTCTGCCTGCGCGACGTGCTGGCCAGCGGCTTCGACCTGGGCTTTGGCGATCGGGCGGACGGGCTGATCGAGATCAGCATCCTGGAACACTGGCGCAACGTCCTGCATGGCTTCGGCGACTGGCGCACCCCGATCTACTTCCACCCTTACCGCGACACCCTGGGCTACAACGACGGCTATTTCCTCTACGGCCTGGTCTACAGCCTGCTGCGGATCTGGTTCGATCCCTTCATCTCGGACACCCTGAACATCCTGGTTTTCAAGGCCATCGGCTTCTTTTCGGCCCTGGTCCTGATGAGGTCCGTCTTCGGCTGGCGCCTGGGCGCCGCCCTGCTGGCCAGCGTGCTGTTCGCCATCGCCAACAGCCTGGCGCTGCAGTCGGTGCATGCCCAGCTGCAGACCATCGGCCTGCTGCCTCTGCTGTTCCTGTTCGTCTGCCGGGCCTGGCTGGCCGAGACCGGTGGCCGCAAGGCCGCCGCCAGGGGTTGGGCCGCCGCCGCCGCCGCCCTGACCGCGGCCTGGTTGATCACCAGCTTCTACCTGGCCTGGTTCGCGCTCTTCTTCGGCGGCGTCTTCGGCCTGTTCTGGCTGCGCGCCGCCGACCGCCTGAATCCCAAGGCGTTGCTGGCCCTGGCCCGCGCTCACGGGACCACGTTCGCCGTCGCCGGCGCGGTGTTCGCGGTCCTCTGCGCGCCGTTCCTGTGGGTCTATCTGCCCAAGGTCCTGGAGACGGGCGCGCACCATTTCCGTGAGGCCGAAAAGTACCTGACCACGCCGCTGGATCCGGTGAATGTCGGGCCGGACAATCTGCTGTGGGGCTGGATCCATCGGCTGCTGCCGAGCTTCATTCCGCCAAGCTACGTGGGCGGCGAGCACGCCAGCGGCTATCCGCTGATCCAGTTCAGCCTGTTCGTCATCGCCGCTCGGCAGGCCCTGAAGGCGGCGGCCCCGCCGCTGCAGCGCGCCCTGGCCATGACCATCGTGGCGACCTGGCTGCTCACCATCCAGCTGGGACCGGTCTCGCCCTGGCGGCTGGTGTTCTGGTTCGCGCCCGGCGCCACGGGGTTGCGCACGGTGGTGCGCTACCAGCTGTTCCTGCTGCTGCCGGTGCTGATCCTGATCTTCTGGACGCACCGCGAGCGGTGGGAGCGGCTGCTCGCCACGCGGCCGGCCGCGGCGGTGGTCCTTGTCGGCCTGTTGCTGCTGGAGAACGTCAACCTGTATTCGGCGGCGCAACTCAGTCGATCGGCGCAAACGGCGGCGCTGGCCGCCATTCCCGCGCCGCCCGCCGCCTGCCGCAGCTTCGTGGTGGTCAAGGCCCGCGCCGCCGAGCCGATGTACAAGGCGCCGAATTTCGACGCCCTCTACCCGCACAATGTCGACGCCATGCTGCTGGCCCAGCTGTGGCGGCTGCCGACCATCAACGGCTTCTCGACCTTCAATCCACCGGACTGGGCGCTGGCCGGACCGACCGCGCCGGACTACGGCGCGCGGGTGCAGGCCTATGCCGCCCGCCATGACCTGCACGGCCTGTGCCGTCTCGACATGCGCCAAGCCTCACCGTGGACCATGGCGCGGCCATAGAGCGAAGTCGGCTTAGGTTGGCGCGGCGCCTACAGCCTGGGGCAATCACAGGTCCCGGCGATGTGGCTGTTGAGGGCGCCGGCCGCCTGATCTTCGCCGGTGATGAGGCGGGCGCCGCGCTCGAAGGTGAGATAGGCCCAGAGCCAATCGAGGCTCACCTGGATGCGGTTGCGGAAACCCACCAGGAAATAGATGTGCGCCACGCACCAGAACAGCCAGGCCACGGCCCCGCGCAGCTGGAAGGCGCCGATCTGCACCACGGCGGCATGGCGGCCCACCGTGGCCAGGGATCCGGCGTCGCCATAGCGGAAGGCGCCCGGCGCCGGCTCGCCGCGCAGGCGCGCCTGGATCAGGCGGGCGACATATTCCCCCTGCTGTTTGGCGGCCGGCGCGACGCCGGGAACGGGCTTGCCGTCGGCGTCGATCAGGGTGGCGGCGTCGCCGATCACGAAGACGTCGGAGGCGCCGGGGACGGAAAGGTCTGGAGCCACCGCCACGCGGCCGGCGCGGTCGGCGCCGATGCCCAGCCACTTCGCCACCGGCGAAGCCTGCACGCCGGCCGCCCAGATCACGGTCGCCGCCTCGATGCGCTCGCCGCCGGCCTGGAGACCGGAAGGGTCGATCTCGCTGACCGCCGCGCGCTGCTTCAGCTCGACGCCCAGTTTCTTTAAGGCCCGCGCGGCGTAGGCAGAGAGCTCGGGCTTGAAGGTGGGCAGGGCGCGCTCGCCGGCCTCGATCAGCAGCACCCGGGCCTGCGCGCCCTGGATGGCGCGGAAGTCGCGCTTGAGGGCGCGGTGGGCCAGTTCGGCGATGGCGCCGGCCATCTCCACCCCGGTGGGGCCGGCACCGATGACCGCGAAGGTGAGCAACCGCTGGCGTTCGTCCGGATCGCAGGCGGTCTCGGCGGCCTCGAAGGCGGTGAGCACGCGGCGGCGCAGCTCGATGGCGTCCTCCAGCGACTTCAGGCCCGGCGCGTTCCTGGCCCACTCGTCATGGCCGAAATAGGCGTGCGCGGCGCCGGTGGCCAGGATCAGGATGTCGTAGGCTGTGCGCCGCCCGCCCGTGAGGATCAGCTTGCGAGCCGGGTCGATACCGCCGACCTCGGCCAGCACCACCCGGGCGTTGGCCTGGTCGCGCAGGATGGCGCGGATAGGGGTGGCGATCTGGTTGGGCGCTAGGCCGGCGGTGGCGACCTGGTACAACAGGGGCTGAAAGAGGTGGTGATTGCGCCGGTCGATCACGGTGATGTCGGCGTCGGCGTCCGCCAGCGCCTTGGCGGCGGAAAGGCCGCCGAAACCCGCGCCGACGATGACGATGTGGGGCCGGCCACGGGCCTGGCGGGCGTCCGCAGGGTCTGGGGCCGTGGCCTGCATCAATCCCATGGCGTTGATCTACCTGCCGCCGCGGCAGGACGCCATAGCCAGCTTCGCGGCCCCCGGGCGGTCCAGGTCGCCCCCAGGTCGCCCCCAGGTCGCCTCAGGTCGCCACCGTCGCCAGGGAGGCAGCGGCGCCGCCATAGGGGCAGAGGCCCAGCTTCGCCCCGCTCCTCTGACATTTCGATTTGCGCTAGGCTGTAAGGCGAGGTCTGAGTGCGCTGCGCCGCGGATCACGAGCGCATGAGATCGGTTTCAAAGGGATAGGTTGGCAAGATGGCGGATGAGTTTTCGCGGCCGGTGATGGGTGGCCCGACACGGCTTGGTCTGACGCGGCGGGGCCTGATCGAGCGCCTGGGCGCCGTTGGCGGCATGGGCCTGATGCTGGCCGGCATGGAAGCGTTTGGATTCGGGATCGCCTCGGCCAACGCCGCCCCCCCGGCGCTGCCGGGTTCCGGGGCCGGCAAGAAGGTGATCATCCTGGGCGGCGGCCTGGCGGGCCTGACGTCCGCCTACGAACTGAGCAAGGTCGGCTACGACTGCACCATCATCGAGGCGCGGGCCTTCGCCGGCGGCCGCAGCCAGACGGCCCGCAAGGGCGTGACCATGACCGACCTTACCGGCGTCACCCAAACCTGTGATTTCGACGAGGGGCTCTATATCAACCACGGACCGTGGCGGATTCCCTACCACCACCGCTCGACCCTGCATTACGTCAAGGAATTCAACGTTCCGGTGGAGATTTTCGTCAACGATAACGACGCCTCCTACCTGTATTTCGAGAAGGGCGGCGGCCCCCTGGCCGGCAAGCCGATCCGCAAGGGCCAGATCGCCGCCGACGCCCGCGGCCATTCGGCCGAAATCCTGGCCAAGCTGGCCAACAAGGGTGGGCTGGACGACCAGATCGGCGCCGGGGACAAGGAGCAGTTCATCGCCTATCTGGTGAACGAGGGCTATCTGTCCAAGAAGGACCTGACCTACACCGGAACCGAGGGCCGCGGCTTCGATGTGCCCCCCGGCGCCCTGATGGATCCGGGGCGTGGCAAGCCGTCGACGCCCTATGCGATGAGCGACATCCTGCACTCCAACACCTGGCGAACACTGACCTCCGTTTCCGCCTACGAGCAGCAGCGGACCATGTTCGAGCCGGTGGGCGGCATGGACCAGATCCCCAAGGGTTTCGAGAAGCGGATCGGCAACCTGATCCACTATTCCACCGAGGTGGAGAAGGTGACGCAGGACGCCAAGGGGGTGACGGTGCTGGCCGTGGACGCCCAGGGTCAGCGCTCGACCTACAAGGCCGACTACTGCATCTGCGCCATTCCCCTGGCGGTGCTGAAGTCCATCGACATGCCGTTCTCGCCCAAGTTCAAGGACGCGGTGGGCGGCGTGGCCTACGCCCCGGTGGGCAAGATCGGCCTGCAGATGAAGCGCCGGTTCTGGGAGGAGGACCACCACATCTACGGCGGCCACGTCTATACCGACGTGCCGGAGATCAACTCCATGTCCTTCCCGTCGACGGGCTGGATGAGCCAGAAGGGAGTGATCCTGGGCTACTACCAGTTCGCCGCCCAGGCCGCGCAGATCAGCACCCTGTCGCCGGCCGACCGCGCCAAGTTCGCGGTGGACTTCGGCCAGAAAGTCTTCCCCGAATACGCCGACAGCTTCGAGAAGGCCTTCTCGGTGGCCTGGCACCTGGTGAAGTACAATCAGGGCGGCTGGGCGGAGTGGGACGAGGACGGCCGCCGCGACGCCTATCCGATCCTGTGCGAGCCGGAAGGCCGCATCTACCTGGCCGGGGAGCACATGAGCTATCTCACCGGCTGGCAGGCGGGCGCGATCGAGTCGGCCTGGGGCCAGATCGCCAAGCTGCACAAGCGGGCCCAGGCGGCTTAGAGCCTGTCCTGTGTTGATGGAATCATCAAAACAGGAAGAACAGGCTCGATTCTTGAGTCTGCGAGCACGATTCAGACTTTTGTCGGTTCCGACAAAAGTCATCGTGCTCTAAGCGCCGCTTGAGCCCGCTCAACAACGTCAACGACTTTCAGGAACCTCTCGTGATCTCCAAAGCGCTCTGTCTCGCCGCCGCTAGTCTCTTCGGCGCCAGTCTCATCGGCGTTTCCGCTCAGGCCGCGCCGTCCGGCCAGCAGCTGTTCCTGGACAACTGCTCGGCCTGCCATCGTCCGAACGGGCAGGGGGTCAAGGGCGCCTTCCCGTCGCTTGTCGCCGATCCGATCGCCACGGGCGAGGCCAAGGCGGCGGCGTTGAAAGTCCTCAACGGGCGCGGCGGCATGCCGGCGTTCAAGGCCTCCTTGCCGGATGAGACGATCGCCGCGGTGCTGACCTATGTGCGCTCGTCCTGGGGCAACAAGGCCGGCCCGGTGACCACCGCGATCGTCGCGGCGGCCCGCGGTGCGGGCGCCGGCCGTCAGGTCCAGTCAGGCCAGCAGGCCCACTAAGTCGTCCCTACGACCTGCTGACACAGGATGTCAGGCGTCGCCCACCACGGCGGCGACCGCCTCGGGATAGGTGAAGTAGACCAGCAGGCCGGCGTTCGGGTGATCGTGGAAGGCGACATTGGGCAGGTGACCCCAGCGCTCTTCACAGTCGGCGATCTTCAGGCTGACGCCGTATAGGACCGTCCAGCGCTCGCCACCCACCCGCAGCGGCGCGCGCCAGCCGCGGGCGTACAGGACATGCTCGGCGGCGAAGCCGGCGCTGGACCGGGACGACAGCGCCTGGGCGTCGCGGACCAGCTGGCGCAAGTTCATCGGGTCGTCCAGCGCCAGGCGGTCGCTGTCGATCTCCGCCAGGGCCTGGCGGATGATCCTGGTCAGCAGGTCGGTGCGGGTCTGGCGCCGCAGCATCTCGGCGAAGGTCTCGATCAGCTGCGGCTGGGCGCTGAAGGTCCGCATCACCGCGCTGCGCAGGCTCTCGAACCCCTGGCGTTCCCGTGTTGGCGCGTGGGGGTTGATCAGGACGCCGGTGCGGACCAGGGCCGTATAGCGCTCGGCGAACGCTAGGCCGGCGGCGACGGCCGCGTCCCGGGCCAGGATGTCGACAGCCGGCAGCTTCAGGGCCTGCAAGATGGCCGCGGTGTCGTCCGCGCAGGCTTCCAGATGGTCGCCGGCGGCGCGGTAGGTCAGGCCAAAGCCGGGACGCTGCGGCACAATGGGCCGCCAGCCGCGGGCCTGCAACAGGGCTGCGAAGCGCGGCGGCAACGACTGGCCGGTGCTGGAACCATGCAGGACAAGAATGGGCCGGCCCAACGGTGGGCCGTAGTCGATAAAGGCGATGCGCCGGTCGCTGGCGGCGCGGATGATCCGCAGTTTGCCCACGGGACCGGCAGTCTCCACGACGCTCTCGGACATGCTGGTCAGGGTGGCCAGGGCGCCGGCCTCCATGCACAGCCGCACCAGATCCTTGGCCTTCCTGACGCCGGTCTTGGCGAAGATCGACTTGAGCTGGCCCCGCACGGTGGCTTCCTTGACGCCTAGCGCGGCGGCGACCTGCCTGGCGGTCAAGCCCTCGGCGAAGCGGGCGGCGGCGCGCGCCTCCGCGGGGGTGGCGCCGAAGGCGGAGCGCAGGGTGCTTTCGAGATTCGCGGCGGGAGGATGGTCGCCGCACATCAGGTCCATCATCCGCCGCACCAGGTCGGGCGAGCGCTTGGCGCCGGCTTTTCGCATCGCCCCGCGCAGGGCGTCGCGCGCCGTCTCGCGGCCCACCCCGATCCGGGCTGCCGCGGACTCGAGGTTCGGGGAGTCCAGCAACGCCTCG
>DASVMY010000298.1:0-20810 GCA_036384135.1 Caulobacteraceae bacterium
CCTGGAAGCACTGCTGCCCGCCTGGCCGCGGCTGACCGGCAACTGATATGAGCATTGCCGACCAGGACCACCTCAAGTCCTTCCTGGAGATGATGGCCGCCGAGCGGGCCGCCGCCCGCAACACCCTGACCGCCTACGGCAAGGATCTGGCCGACGCCCAGGGCTACCTGGCCGGCCGGGGGGCGGACCTCTCCAACGCCACGGCCGAAGCCGTCGAGGCCTATTTCGCCGACATCGGGGCGCGGGGCCTCTCGCCCGCCACCGCCGCCCGCCGCCGCGCCTCGGTGCGCCAGTTCTACCGCTTCGTGCTGGGCGAGGGCTGGCGGGCCGATGATCCGTCCCGCCGGGTGGACGCTCCCAAGAAGGGCCGGTCGCTGCCCAAGGTGCTGACCAGGGGCGAGGTGGACCGGCTGATCGCCGCGGCGGGGGCCAAGGACGGGGCGCCCAATGGACCTCAAGCGCTGCGGCTGGCCTGTATGGTGGAGCTGATCTACGCCTCCGGCCTGCGCATCTCCGAACTGATCGGCCTGCCGCTGGCGGCCCTGGCGCGGGACCCGGCCTACCTGATCGTCAAGGGCAAGGGCGGCAAGGAGCGCCTGGCGCCGCTGAACCAGCCCGCCCGCGACGCCGTGAAGGCCTATCTGCCGGTGCGCCCCGCCTTCTTCGCCAAGGGGGTCAAGGACAGCCCGTGGCTGTTCCCTTCCCGCGGCCAGGGCGGACGCCTGACCAGCCGCCGCTTCGCCCAGCTTCTGGACGAGGCCGCCGCCGACGCCGGGGTCGATCCGGCCAAGGTCAGCCCCCACGTCCTGCGCCACGCCTTCGCCACCCACCTGCTGGAAGGCGGCGCCGACCTGCGCGTGGTCCAGACCCTGCTCGGCCACGCCGACATCGCCACGACGCAGATCTACACCCACGTGGCCCAGGACCGGCTGCGGGAGGTGGTGGAGACCAAACATCCGCTGGGGCGCAAGCGGTAGGGGCTCCACAACACGCTGTCATCCCGGAAAGCGCGCAGCGCTTATCCGGGACCGCCGGAAGCGCTGATGGTTTGATGCCGTGGCGGGCGCCGGCGCTTGCCGCGGTCCCGGACAAGCCGCTGGCGCGGCTTTCCGGGATGACAGATCGGGGGAGGGTGGAGAGGGATACTATCCCCACCCCAGCGCCCTCGACAGCGCAAACAGCCCCAGCCCCACCAGTCCGCCGACGATGGTCCCGTTCAGCCGGATGTACTGCAGGTCACGCCCGAACTGCAGCTCCAGGCGGTCGACCACCTCGCGGGTTTCCCAGCCGCTGACCACGCCGACGACGAAGCCGCCGATGTCGTGGCGGCGCGGCGCGATCAGGCGAAGCGCGACCAGGCGGGCGCCGTCGTTGAGGCGTCTGCGGACCGCCTCGTCTCGGTCCAGCCAGACGCCGAGGGCCTTGAGCCAGCCTTCCAGCCGCTTGGCGATAGCGGCGTTGGCGGCGGCGGGGTCGGCCAGCAGGCGCGCCTCGACCCCGGCCCAGGCGCCGTTGATCTCGGCCAGCAGGGCCGGGTGGGTGAGCAGTTCCAGCTTCAGCGTGTCGGCCTGGGCTTGCAGTTCCGGATCGGTGTCCAGCCGCGCCACGAACCCTTCGACCGCCGCCGCCAACTCCAGGCGCCAGGGATGGTCGGGCGCGCGCATCTCTCCGGCGGCGGCGATCAGGCCGCTGGTCAGGCGCCCGGCGATGATCTTGTCGATCCACTTGGGCAGCCACTTGAACGACTGCTCCGACACCTTCTCGCGGATATAGTCCTCGTGGCCGGCCAGATAGGCGCCGGCGCGTTCCACCAGGGCGTCCAGCATCGGCTGGGCGCGGCCGTCGCGCCAGGCCAGGTCGACGATCCGCGCCGCCGTCGGCCCGGCGGGGACCGCCTTCACCGCCGCCCGGGCCAGGGCGCCCAGCAACTCCTCCCGCGCCTCCCTGGGGATGGTGCGCAGCAGTTCCGGGATCAGCGGCGCCAGGCGGCGGGCCAGGCCAGCGGCGTGGCCCTCCTGGGCCAGCCAGGCGGCGCCCCAGTGGGCGACCTCCAGCTTGCGCACCTGGGCGTCCAGCACCTTGGGGGTGAGGAAATTGTCGGCGATGAACTTGCCAAGGCCCTCGCCGATGCGGTCCTTGTTGCGCGGGATCACCGCGGTGTGCGGGATCGGCAGGCCCAGCGGGCGGCGGAACAGGGCGGTGACCGCGAACCAGTCGGCGCAGGCGCCCACCGTGCCGGCCTCCGCGACCGCCCGCACCCAGGCCAGCCAGGGCCAGGTCTTGGCGCCAAGACTGGCGGCCACAAACCCCACGGCCATCGCCACCAGCAGCCCCGTCGCCACGGCGCGCATACGGCGCAGCGCGGCCACACGGGGGTCCGTGTCGGAGGCTTCGGGCGAGGCGGGCAGGGCGGGGCTCAAGCGGCCAGACTAGGATGCCCTGGCGCGGGGAGCGAGCCTCCCCGTCCCGCTCTCGAGCCTGTCGCGTTTTGATGGAATCATCAAAACGGGAAAAACAGGCTCGACTCTTTGGTTTGCGAGCACGATTCAGACTTTTGTCGGTTCCGACAAAAGTCATCGTGCTCTAGCGGAAAACCGATGCTTAACCGCTGTTTGCTATGCTGATCGCTCGCCTCCAGAACGGAGGCCTGGAGCGGGCCCTTGTTGTTCCTGCTGAACGATGTTGTGCTGGATTTCGAGATCGTCAGGCTGGCTCAGCCGGCGGTCGTCGGTCATCTGGCGCGCCTGCCCTTCGAGAAGGTCAGCGAGCTGGTCCGCGAGGCCTTCGCGCGGAACCCGCGCCTGCTGGGCGGCTCGATTACCGAGGCCCACAAGCTTGCCCTGATGATCTCGCTCAAACAACCGCAGGTGAACGCGGCGCGGGCGTTGACGCCCGGCCGGGTCTGCCAGGCCGGCGAGGTCACCCTGCAGTTCGCCTGCCTCGGCGCCGAGGTCCTGTACCAGCTCAAGGGCCTGCAGGATCAGCGGCGGCTGACGAGCGGCATGGTCAACACCATGGTCTGGTCACGAGCCGATCCCCGCCCCGCCACCGCCTGAGGGGTGGTTAACCCGCCGGCCACCACGCTTCCGAACCGCGGCTTAACCGCGCACCGCTAACAGAGCCCCACCCTTTCCAGCTCCTGGTTTCGGCCAGCTTCTGGTTTCGGCCAGTTTCGGTTTCGGCCAGTTTCGGTTTCGGGGGGCCTGTGCTGTTTCTGCTGAACGACAAGGTGCTCGAGTTGGAGCCGGCCAAGCTGGTCAGCCCGGCCGTGGCCGGCCACCTGGCCAAGCTTTCCATGGGCCAGGCCACCAACCTGGTGTGCGAGGTCTTCGCCCGCAACCCGCGCCTGCCCGCCGCCTCGATGACGCTGTCCCGGCGGGCCGCGGTGATGATGGTGATGAAAGACCAGCAGTTGAACGCCGCCCTGTTCCTGACGCCGGGGCGGGTGTGCGCGCCGGGCGACGTCACCGTACGGTTCGCCAGCCTGGCCGCCGAGTTGATGTACCAGCTCAAGCACATCCAGGATCAGGGCCGCCTCACCCCCGGCGCCGTCAACGCCCTGGTCTGGTCCCGCGCCGGCCCGCGCAGCGCGGAGGGGTGAGGGTTCTTTCTCTTCCCCCGCCCCCCTTTTCGAGCCGCCCTTGCTCCTCAAACCCTAAGCCCCTAGTTTCCCGCACTTTCCCGGACGGCTTCGCTTAAGGACCCCATGGCCGCTCACTATCTCGAGTTCGAACGCCCCATCGCGGAGCTCGAGGCCAAGATCGAAGAGCTGCACAAGCTCTCGGAGACCGCCGGACCGGGCGCCTTCGACGCCGAGATCGCCGCCCTGCGCGACCGCGTGGGCGAGATGCGCCGCGACGCCTACGAGAACCTGGATGCCTGGCAGAAGACGCAGATCGCCCGCCATCCGCAGCGTCCGCACTTCGTGGACTACATGGCCAACCTGATCGATGAGTTCGTCGAGCTGCGCGGCGACCGCACCTTCGCCGACGACCAGGCGATGATGGGCGGGCTGGGGCGCTTCCGCGGCCAGCCGGTGGTGGTCATCGGAACCGAGCGCGGCCACGACATCACCACCCGCATCAAGCACGGCTTCGGCTCGGCCCGGCCGGAGGGCTACCGCAAGGCCGTGCGCCTGATGGACCTGGCCGAGCAGTTCAACCTGCCGGTGCTGTCCTTCGTGGACACCGGCGGCGCTTATCCGGGCATCGACTCCGAAGAGCGCGGCGTGGCCGAGGCCATCGCCCGGGGCACCGAGCGCTGCCTGACCCTGGGGGTGCCGATGATCGCCACCATCACCGGCGAGGGCATGAGCGGCGGGGCCATCGGCATCGCGGCGGCCAACCGGGTGCTGATCCTGGAGCACTCGATCTATGCGGTGATCACGCCGGAGGGCTGCGCCTCGATCCTGCTGCGCGACTCGGCCCTGGCGGAGGGGGCGGCCAAGGCCATGAAGATCACCGCCGAGGACCTGATCAAGGTCAAGGTGGTGGACCGGATCATCGAGGAGCCCGCCGGCGGCGCCCATGCCGACCCCGCCCTGGCCATGAGCCGCGTCGGCGACGCCGTCGAGGAAGAGCTCAAGGCGCTGCTGCCGCTCTCCCCCGACCAGCTGCGCACCCAGCGCGCCGAGCGGTTCTACGCCATCAGCCGCAGCTGATGCGCACGGTGGCGCGCACCCTGGGGCCGCTCCTCGCGCTTGGCCTCTTCGCGGCGACCGCGGTCCACGCCGCTGATCCGGCGCCGGCCAAGGACGCCGCCGAGCAGCGCTACACCCGCGCCTACGACAAGTGCCTGGGCAGCGCCGGGGGCCAGTCCACCATGGGCATGAACGCCTGCACCGACGCCGAGCTGAAGATCCAGGACGCCGCCCTCAACGCCGCCTACCGCAAGGCGATGAAGGACCTGAACCCTCGCCAGAAGGCCAAGCTCCAGGCCGCCCAGCGCGCCTGGATCGCCTTCCGCGACGCCGAGTGCGCCTCCTACGAAGACCCGGACTGGGGCTCGCTCTCAACCATCAACGCCAGCGCCTGCGTCCTGCACATGACGGTGCTGCGGCTGATTGATTTGGAGAATTATCCGCCGGCGACGTGAGGGGGCGTGGGGCTTTTGCCACCGTCCCCCCTACCCGCTCATCCCGGCGAAGGCCGGGACCCAGGCAAAAGCTTCAAGTCCAATGCGCCTTGCGTCTCCGCATCCTGGGAGCGGATAGTTGTGCCTGGGTCCCGGCCTTCGCCGGGATGAGCGGGAGGGTGGGAAACCGTGTGGGGGCAGTGCGAACACACCTACCCGCCCCTTGCCTGACGCCGGGAAAGTCCTCTTAACTGGTTTCAAACACCCGTTGGGAGGACGGCATGGCTTTGAAGACGCGTTTCACCGAGATGTTCGGGGTCGAGCATCCCGTGGTCCAGGGCGGCATGCAGTGGGTCGGCCGCGCCCAGCTGGTGGCGGCGGTGGCCAATGGTGGGGGGCTGGGGTTCATCACCGCCCTGACCCAGCCGACGCCCGAGGACCTGACCAAGGAGATCGCGCGCTGCCGCGAGCTCACCGACAAGCCCTTCGGCGTCAACCTGACCATCCTGCCGGCGATCAAGCCGCCGCCCTATGCGGAATACCGCCAGGCGATCATCGAGGCCGGCATCAAGATCGTCGAGACCGCCGGCAACAAACCGCAGGAACACGTCGACGAATTCAAGAAGCACGGCGTCAAGGTGCTGCATAAGTGCACGTCCGTCCGCCACGGCCTGTCGGCCGAGCGCATGGGCGTGGACGCCATCTCCATCGACGGCTTCGAATGCGCCGGCCACCCGGGCGAGGACGACGTGCCCGGCCTGATCCTGATCCCGGCGGCCGCCGACAAGATCAAGATCCCGATGATCGCGTCCGGCGGTTTTGGCGACGCGCGCGGCCTGGTGGCGGCCCTGGCGCTGGGCGCCGAAGGGGTGAACATGGGCACCCGCTTCATGTGCACCAAGGAAAGCCCGATCCACGAGAACGTGAAGCAGCAGATGGTGATCAACGACGAGCGCGCCACCGAACTGATCTTCCGAACCATGCGCAACACCAGCCGCGTGGCCAAGAACCTGATCTCCACCAAGGTGGTGGAGATGGAACGCGAGGGCGCCAAGTTCGAGGATGTCCGCGAACTGGTGGCCGGCACGCGCGGCAAGGTGGTCTACGAAACCGGCGATCCGGACCACGGCATCTGGTCGGCCGGCCAGGTCCAGGGCCTGATCCACGATGTGCCCAGCTGCGCCGAACTGATCAGCCGCATGGTGCTGGGCGCCGAGGAGATCATCCAAGCGCGGTTGCAAGGCATGATCCACAAGCGCGTCGCGGTGGCGGCGGAGTAGGGCGCCGAAGATTTCCCCCTCGCGGAGCGAGGGGGAGTGGCGAGGGTGAGGGAGCGAAGGCGACCAAAACCCGCCGAGGGGGAGAAGTCCCAGGCAAACCCATAGGTCAGCGCTGTCCCCATCTCACCAGCGCCGGTGGGTGTTCGTCGCTGGTATCGCCTCCGGCGATCCCATGGCGGCGTTGCCGCCGGCTCCTCACCCCCTCCGCGGCGCATCGGTCTGCTTCGCGGACCTCGCGCGCCGCACCTCCCCTCACCTGCGTGAGGGGAGGATCAGGGCGACGGCTCTCGCTTAGAGAATTTCGTACACCTTCAGCCGCACCAGCCCTGGTAACCGCTCCCCCACGCCCACCGTGATGATCTTGTTCAACCGCTCCAGTTCCGGGACGCCGGTGCGGAACCACAGGGTGGTGCGGAAATAGTAGAGGGCGGGATCGACTGCTTCGCCGGCGGCCAGGCGGGCCATGATCTCCGGCGCGGCGGTGCGGATGCCGCGCGACTGGACCTCGATGCACTGACCCTGGTCGGTCTCGATGGGGTAGTGGGCGCCGATCTCGATGGAGCCGTCGGCGGCCACCACCTGCCAGTCGCCGCCGCCCGGCAGCACCCTGCCATTGATCTGGCCCTCGAAATGGCCGCCGTTCAGCGCGATGTGCCGCCGCATCCCGGCGCCCGCATCCCCCACCTCGATGACCTCCCCGGCCTCAAGCTCGATGGTCATGAACAGGCGCGATTGGAGGGTCATGGCGGGCAGGTTCCTGGATAGGTTTTGGAGTGGGATGCAAATCGAGAAATCGGTATTCCCGTGTCCTCACTCCGCTCCAAATGGCGGTGCTATGCCGATAAAGAACGTCGCTAGTGACAGGACGAGGTAACCGGCAACAAGCAGCGCGCGGTGTTTCCAGTTCGCCCTGACAAGGATTGGGGCGAACGCGCTGTTGAAGAGCAGGTTTGCAGCCAGCGCGAGCGGCAATGACAAACGCCAGTCCGCATTGAGATAGTCCAGAAGCAGGAAAAGCCCATTCGGGAAGGGTATGAAGCCCAGAGGGGCGAGCAGGCTGACCATCCTGGAGGGCGTGTGCCTACCTCCATGATCGTTGATCAACATCGTCAGTGCGAGGAGTCCCATCAGTAGGCTCGGAAAGGACAGCACCAGCCATACGCCAACCGTATTGAACGCGCGCCCTGGCCGGGGTGAGGTCATTGGGCGTCGCCGTTCTGTTGGTTGCGTTGAGGGCATTGCGTAAGATAGAAGTTCTTGATGTGTTCTTATCCGCGCCGCGGTCATCTGTCCAGCAATCCGGCCGGTCATCACTGTGGATCATACCGCCACACCACCATGCCATCGTCTTCGTGATGAGGGTCGGTTCGGAAACCCCAGCCGTTTTTCACAACGGCGCCTTGCATATTGTTACTCGGGTCACGAGCTGCCGCCGATACGGTCTGACGATCACCGGCATAGATTCCAACATGGTGATGGTTGCTCATGACGTCGCCGCGCTGGAACGGTTCACCTGAGCGGACGAGCCGCCAACCAGGAATCGTGAGGTTGGGATTGCCCCAGTCCTCGGCCATGAGGATTCGACCGCCGGGGCCGGGGGGAGGAGCGGTCCCGGCGGCTTTCAGCGCATCCCATACGAATTTATTGCACTTAAGGGTCCATCTACCCCCGAACACATCATTCCTGATGTTCAGACCGCCCGGTACGTCCGCTGACTCGTCATTCGGATCATAGTAGCCATAGCCACCCTTGCCGACATGGTTCTCCGCCCAACCCGCGGCGATATTGGCTCGCTCGTCGGGCCTGAGTGGCCGGCCTGGCCCGTGGTGGATAAGCGGCCGAAGCTTGGGCGCCACGGCGCTCTGCTTCGCTGAGGCCAGTTGAAGGATTGGCTGACTGTCCGAAGAGTCGCCCGGGTTGAAGACGGTCCCGTAAGCCAAACCGGGTGTCGTATCGCCATAGTCATCATCGGACGTTGTCCCATAGGTATCGCTCATGCCCGCCGCTCCTTGGCGCAGTTGATTTCATTTTGAAGGTTGCGTATTGCAATGTTCGCATTCGCAGGCGAGGTCAAGAGTGATTGGCGGTGGGCCTCAGAGCGCCGCCAGCGCCGCGCCCAGCTCCTCCACCGCCTCCGCCGTGGTCGCCCAGGAACACATGAAGCGCACCGAGCCGTCGATGAAGCGGTAGACGAACCAGCCGGCGGCGTGCAGGCGCTTGAGGGTCGCCTCGTCCATGTCCACGAAAACAGCGTTGGCCTCCACCGGGTGGGTGACCTTGAACGGCGACAGGGCGGCAAGTTTCTTGGCCATGGCGTTGGCGTGGGCGGCGCGGGTGGTCCAGGCGGCGGACTCAAGCATGCCGATCCAGGGGGCGGCCAGGAAGCGGGCCTTGGAGACGAGCTGGCCGCCGTGCTTGAGGCGGGCGCCGAAGCGGCGTTCCAGGGTCTTGTCCAAGAGCACGATGGCCTCGGTGGGGGTGGACCCGGCCTTGGTCCCGCCCAGCACCACCACGTCGACGCCCAGGCGGGCGATGGCCTTGACGTCGAAGCCGGCCGCGGCGGCGTTGGCCAGGCGTGCGCCGTCCAGGTGGACCTTCAGCCCCTTGGCCTTGGCCTTGGCCTGGCCCACCAGTTCGTCCAGGGCGGCCACCGAATAGACCGCGCCGTATTCGGTGGCGTTGGTCACCGACAGGGCGGCGGCGGACTGCCAGTGCGGCTGGTCCGGCCGGGCCAGGACCTGCGCCAAGGCCGCCGGCTCGATCCGGCCCGAGGCGCCGGGCACGGTGATCAGGCCGACCCCAGCGCCGAAGAACCCCGGCGCCCCGGTCTCGTCGGTGGCGATGTGGGAATGCTCGTGGCAGGCGATCGCCTCGTGCGGCGCGGCCAGGGCCGCCAAGGTGAGCGCGTTGGCGGCGGTGCCGGAGGCGGCGAAACGGACCTCGGCGTCGACGTCCAACAGGGCCCGGATCAGGTCGGACGCCTGGCGGCTGACTTCATCGGCGCCATAGCCGGCCGCGAAGCCGCCGTTGAACCGCGCCAGGGCGTCGATCACCTCCGGCATGGCGCCGGCGGTGTTGTCCGAGGCGAAGTCGTAGCGGGCCATCAGGCGATCCAAATCGGAGGGCGGGGGGAGACGGTGCGGTTTCGCCGCCGCGGCCGCCGCGGTCAAGGTCAGCCGGGGTTGCCCGCCACCTGGAAGGCGCCTTCGTGGGCCACGTGCCAGGGCTGGGCGGCGCCCATCCAAATGTCGGCCTGGACCTTGAAGTCGGAGGGGTCGTCCAGGCTGCCGACCTTGATCACGGCGACGTCGCTGGAGGTGGGTTCGGAGAACACCGGCGAGCCGCAGGTCTCGCAGAAGCTGCGCCCGACCTTGCCGCCGCTGTCGGCCTCGGCCCAGAAGGTGCGCGGGGTTCCCTTGGTGATCTTCAGCGCCGAGCGCGGCACGATCATCGCCAGGGTCGGCGCGCCGCCGGACGCGTACTGGCAGGCCCGGCAATGGCAGGCCACCTGGAACACCGGCTCGGCGGTGAGTTCATATCGGATGGCGCCGCAGAAGCAGCCGCCGGTGCGCGAGGTCATGGGTTTGCTCCGTTTGTGATTGATCGAGAGGCGTTCAAAGACCCTCGCGGCGTGACGTGGCGGCGGTCAATCCTTCCCGACCGTCCATTCGGCGCCAGAGCCTGTCCCGTTTTGATGGAACCATCAAAACGGGAGAAACAGGCTCGATTCTTGAGTTTGCGAGCACGATTCAGACTTTTGTCGGTTCCGACAAAAGTCATCGTGCTCTAGCCCGAGCCTGGGAAGAAGTGCTCGTTCAGGATCGACACCAGCGTGCCGATCAGCCGCTCGGCGCTGAACCGCTCCCCCAGCTTGCCGGAGAAGTGCAGCATGATCGGGCCGTGGATCGCCGACCAGTAGAGGTGGCCCACCAGTTCGGGATCGCCGGTCAGGCGCCCGCTGGCGACCAGGTCGTCCAGGTGCGCGGTCATGGTGGCGCGGGACCGTTCGCCGGCCGCCACCAGCTCCGGATAATCCGCCTCGTTGGGCTGGCTGATATCGAACATCAGCTTGTAGGCTTCGGGGTTGGCGAAGGCGAAGGCGACATAGGCCCGGCCCACCGCCTCGGGCTTCTCCGCGCCATCGATCCCCGCCTGGGTGTAGGCCGCCTCGAGCGCCGCGGCGTGGCGGTTGAAGCCCCGCGCCCGCACCGCCGCCAGGATGGCTTCCTTGTCCTTGAAGTAGCGATAGGGGGTCATGGGGCTGACCCCCAGGTCCTGGGCCAGCTGGCGCATGGTCACCGCCTCCAGGCCGTGTTCGGCGAACTGCCGCTCGGCGACATCGCACAATCGCTCGCGGAACTCCGCCACGTCCTGGTCGGATAAGGCCCTGGGCAAGGCGAACGCCTCTCACGAAAACTTCACTTGCCAAAGTCTATAGCGTACGTCATAAATTTACAACGTAAGACATAGCCCCCCACCAGGAGGACGTCATGGACGGTTCCCAGCCGATCAACCCCTACCTCGCCGGCAACTTCGCCCCCGTGCGCAGCGAGGACGACTTTGAGCTGAAGGTCACGGGCTCGATTCCGAAGGGCCTCAACGGCGCCTACTACCGCAACGGCCCCAACCCGCAGTTCGAGCCGCGGGGCGAATATCACTGGTTCGGCGGCGACGGCATGATCCACGGCTTCTTCGTCGAGGACGGCAAGGTCCGCTACCGCAACCGCTATGTCCGCACGCCGAAATACGTCACCGAGAACGCGGCCGGGAAGGCCCTGTTCGGGACCTTCGGCAATCCCATGGAGACCGACCCCTCGGTGATGGGCCAGGACTCGGGCGTGGCCAACACCAACATCGTCTGGCACGCCGGAAAGCTGCTGGCCCTGGAAGAGGGCCACATGCCGACGGAGATGGACCCCATCACCCTGGAGACCAAGGGCTATGCGGACCAGTACGCCGGCCGCGTGACGGCGCACCCGAAGATGGACCCCGAGACCGGCGAGATGGTCTGGTTCGGCTATTCCATCGGCGACATGCCGTTCAGCAAGACGGTGTCCTACGGCGTCACCGACGCGGCGGGGAAGGTGGTGCGGCGCGACAACTTCGAGGCGCCCTATTCCAGCATGGTCCACGACTTCCTGGTCACCCGGAACTACGCCCTGTTCCCGATCCTGCCGCTTACCGGCGACCTGCAGCGGGTGATGAGCGGCGGACCGGCCTATGCCTGGGAACCGCGGAAGGGCGCCTTCGTGGGCGTGATGAAGCGCGACGCCAGCGTCGATACCGTCCGCTGGTTCCAGGTCGAGCCGAAGTACGTCTTCCACCCCATGAACGCCTGGGAGGAGGGCGAGCTGATCCATGCCGACGTCATGGAGTACGATCAGGCGCCGCTGTTCCCCAACGCCGACGGCAGCCGCGGCCAGAACGCCGCCGCCACCCTGGTGCGCTGGACCTTCGACCTGGCCGGCGACAGCGATGTCGTCAAGCGCACGCCGCTGGACGACCTGGCCGGGGAGTTCCCCCGCTTCGACGAGCGCCACGCGGGCCTGGCCTACCGCCACGGCTGGTTCGCGGCCAATTCCCGCAAGCCTGGCGAGGTTCGCTTCAACGCCATCGCCCACATTGACCAGAGGACCGGCCGACGGGTCACCTACGACCTGCCGGCGGCCGACTCCGCCGGCGAGCCGGTGTTCGTGCCGCGCACGGCGAACGCTGATGAAGGCGACGGCTGGGTGATCGCCACCATCTACCGCGGCGCCGAGGACCGCACCGACTTCGCGGTGTTCGACGCCCTGGACCTGCCGGCGGGGCCGATCGCCCTGGCCAGCCTGCCCCGACGCGTGCCGTTCGGGTTCCACGGCAACTGGCGCGGGGCGTAGGGATAACCCTTCCTCCGCGAGCATCGCGAGCGGGGGAAGGGTTTACCCCTCCGGTTTGTCCCCTGTCCGGTAGTCCCCGAAGGCCTTGTCGCGCTGGGTCAGGGCCTGGGTGACTCCCTTGCGCAGCTGCGCCATGTATTCGCGCGACGCCGGGGTGTGCCAGCCCAGGGCGTGCAGGTCGGTGCCGGCGCGGAGGCCGGCGCGCATGCCCATGGCCTCCATCTGGCGGTGGACGAGGCGTTTGTTGAGCTGAGCCAGGTCCGGGTCGACCTTGGCGATACGCTGCGCCATCGCCAGCACCTCGCGCTCCAGGTCGTCGGCCTTGAAGGCCCGGTTGGCGAAGCCCAGGCGGACCGCTTCCAGGCCGGAGATGGAATCGCCGGTGAGCATCAGCTCCATGGCCGCGCGCATGCCCACGATCCAGGCGTGGTATTGGTTGTCCGGCGGCGACATGGTGCGCACGGCCGGGTAGCCGATCTGGGCGTCCTCGGCGGCGTAGACCAGGTCGCAGGCCACCGCCAGTTCCGAGCCGCCGGCCAGGCACCAGCCGTGCACCTGGGCGATCACCGGCTTGGCAAGGTCCCACATCCGGAAGCAGCCTTCCACGACGTGGCGCGCCCACTGGCCCTGGCCGCCGGCGGTGTAGAACGGCAGCTCGCCCAGGCCCGCCAGGTCATAGCCGGAGGAGAAACAGGTCCCGGCCCCGCGCAGCACCATCACCCGCACCTCCGGATCCCGGTCGCCGGCCTCCAGCGCCGCGAACAGCTCGCCGCGCAGGGCATTGGAGAGGGCGTTGCGCTTGGCGGGGCGGTTCAGGGTGAGGCGGCGTACGAACGGCGCCGGCTCGTCGATCAGCAGGATGGGCTCGTCGGTCATGGCGGTTCCTATCGGGTTTCGCCGCCATAGGGGACCGCTGACGCCGCGTTCGTCCATAGATGATGGAGGGAGCGGACCAATCGCGCCTTAAGCCTTGGGCGAAGCCAGCTTGCCGTGGGTGTCTTCTTCCAGTTCGTGCAGTTCCCACAGGTCGTTGCGCGAGAACTTCAGGTGTTGGCGCACGGCCAGGATCACGGCCCGGCCCAGGGACTTCTCGAGCGCGTGCAGGCGCTCGAAGGCGGCCCGGATCTGTGTGTCCAGGGCGGCCGCCTCGTGTGCTTCCAGGGCCAGCAGGTTCGCCTCGGCCCGCACCACCAGCTCTACGTGGATGCGGACATAGTCGTGCAGGGCGTCGGCGTTCGGCCCCAGCCGGTCGGCCAGGGCGGCGATGGCCTTGCCCTGGGGGCTGGCGGCGAAGGCGCCGCTGTTCATGTCGGCCAGCAGCGTCAGGTGGGCCGCCTCGTCCTGCGCCAGCCAGCGGTGGGCGTAGGTCTCGCCGACGCTGAAGATGCCGAACAGCACCGCCGGGACCGCGCCCGCCATCACCGCCATGGCCGCCACCGGAGCGTGGCCAAAACGGTTGAAGGCGGCGTGCAGACCGATGGCGAGGGCCAGGCCGGGGAGGAAGAGCAGGGGATTGAACCGGAACCGGTCCGCCTGCAGCCGCAGCCGCGGCGCGAACAGCAGCTGCGACAGGGCGGCCATGATCGCCGTGGCGCCGCCGTGCATGATCGCCGTGCCGAACCCGCGCACCAGCCACACGCCCATGTTGGCGTCGGTGAAATGGCGCAGGAAGAAAAGGTTCTCCACCAGGGAAAACCCGGCCCCGATGGCGAAGCCGGTGATGGCCGCGTCCACCAGGTAGCCGACCCGGTTAAAGGCGAACAGGCCCACGACCAGCAGGGCCTTCAGCGTTTCCTCCACAACCGGGGCGCCTGTCTTGGTGTAGGCGTCGAACCGGATCGGAAACAGGTCCAACACCCCGCCGTTGGCGATATAGGCCGCCGCCGCCAGCGCCCCGCCCCCGGCCATGAGCTCGATGATCTCCCAGGGCTTCATGAGCTTGAAGACGTCCATGGCCACGAACACGGCCAGGCAGGCGACGACCGGAACGCAGGCGACCAGGGCCTTGATGATCAGGGGGTCCATGGCGCTGTTCTAGAGGATTTTCAGCGAGGCCATCACCTCATTGTGCCCCGAAGGCCCATGTTCCATCCCGTGCGCGAAGCCAACGGAGAAGGTCATCGGCAGGCGCAGGGCGACGGTGAAATTGAAATCCACCTGACCGCCGACGGTTTCCAGCGTCCGATTAGGGCCGGTGGGCGGCGCCACCGCCAGCACCCCGGCGAACACCGCCGGCCGGGCGGAACTGAGGAACAGGCTGGGCCGGCCCACCTCGGCGAAGCGCACCGGCGGCAGGTTCCATTCGGCGATGCTCTTGACGAACCGACGCGCCGCGATCTCGTCGATCTCGAAGCCGGGGAAGCTGTCGAACTGCCGGTAGCGCTTCACCTCGCCGTCATCGACGTAGTTGTTGCCGAAGGCGCCCAGGTAGAAGGCGCCCAGGGGATTGCCGCGGTCGCCGCCCGCGACGCCGGCGGCGCTGTACAGCCACACCGACGAATGGTTCCAGCCGATGGGCCGGCCAAAGCCGAAGCCGCCGCGCAGGCTTGGGTAGGCGCCGCCGTCCGAGGCGTCGTTCTCGAAGTTCAGGTTCCACAGCACCCCGCGCTCATGATCCACGGCGCCCAGGGACTTGCTGGTGTTCTCGTACTTAAGTCCCAGCTTGACCACGCCGATGTTGCTGTCTGCCCCGGTGGCGACGTTCTGGGCGCCGGGCAGGGTGTCCAGGCCGAGGTAGGCCCCGACCTCGGCGGTGAAGTCGAGCTGCCGCGGCGGGTCGTAGATGAAGCTCTTGTGGTAGCCGGCAATGAAGGCGTCGCCCCTGCGCGCCCGCTCGGTGGGTCCGAACAGGTCGTAGAACGCCGCGTCGTTGTGCCAGTAGTGGAAGTTCCAGGCGATGGTGTGGAAGGTAAAGTCGGCGTGCAGCCGCTCGCTCCGCGGCAAGCCCGGCGCCGGCGAATAGGCCAGGGTCGCCGTGATCTGGTCGAACTGCATCGGGTCTTCGAAGATCGCGTGCACCCCGCCCGCCACCTCGCCCTTGTAGCCCTCGATCACCGGATAGATCGCCGCCAGCTTCATCGCCCCCAGCGGCGAGTATTTGCCCTGCCGGGTGATCATCGAATCCAGCGGCACATTGGCCGGCGAGCCCACCGCCCAGGTCTTCACGATCGGATGCTGCTCGGCGACCTCGGCCCCCAGGAACTTGATCGAGCCCAGGTCCTGCAGCGGCTTCGGGTCCAGCTTCACCGGCGTGAAGCCCCGCCCGGTGTATTCGAAGGCGATCAGCGAGCCGTCCGCCTGCGGGATCGGCCGGAAGAGGCCGGTGGCCGCGTTGCTCACCGCCTCCCACTTCTGGGTCGCCAGCTCGAAGCGATAGATGTTCGAGACCCCGGTGTAGTAGCTGGTGCCATAGAGGAACTTGCCGTCTGGCGAGAACACGAAGCTCTCCGGCGTCGACGCCCCAAGCTTCAGCTCGGCTACCGGCGCCGGCGCCTCCGACGCCATGTCGTCCAGCCGGAACACCCGCACCGACTGCTCGCCGTTGACCTCGCCCACCGACGCCGACAGCAGTGTCCCGTCGGGCGAGATGTCCAGGTCGAACGGGATCTCGCCATAGGCGAAGGTGTGCACCTGGTTCCAGCCGGCGTATGGCGGCGGGATGCGCACCAGGGTCACGTAGCCGTTCAGGTGCCTAAGGCCCCAGATCGATTTGTCCTTCGGGTTCACCACGATGTCGCCGATCCGCGCGTCGCGCAGCAGCATCCGCGTCTTGCCGGTGGCGACGTCGGTCTGCATCAGATCGCGGTAGGCGTAGTTGTCGTTGGTGAAGTAGGCCTTGCCAGCGTCCGGGTCGAACGCCATCGAGGTGACGCGGTACAGCATCGAGCCCTTGATGTCGGTCAGGTGGCGGATCTTGCCCGAGCCCAGCTCCAGCGCTCCCACCTCGGCGATCACCCCCGGATAGCGGAAGCCGCCGATCATCTGCCCGGTCTTCGGATCGAGGAACGCCCGCGAGATCGAGCCCAGCGCCCGCGGCGTCAGGCGGGTGAGCGGCGTCAGCGGATACTGGCTGACCGACGCCAGGTTGGCCTGCTGGAAGCCATGCTCCCAATTCGCCCACTCGCTCCAGGCCTGGTCCAGGGGCTCACCGAACACCCGCTTGAACTGCACGGAGTAGTAGGGCGCGCTGCCCTCGTCGCGCCGCAGCCACGAGATCACCTTCTCCGGCGAACGCGTCAGGGCCAGGTAGCTGAAGAACCGGGTGCCGTAGAGGTAGTCGTTCACGCCCACCTGGAAGTCGATCTGGGTGCCTTCAGACTCCAGTCCCAGCGGCGAGAAGAACCGCGCGTGGTCGCGGACCATGGCCCGGAACACCATCTCGTCATAGCCGCCCTGGGCTCGGCCGAAGCCGCCGGCCATCCAGGTCTCCATGAAGACGGCGCTGCCTTCCAGGTACCAGCGCGGCGTGTTCACCCGCGGCGTGGCCAGGTAATTGTAGAGGATCGATTCCGGGTGGTCCTGCAGTGGCATCGGCTTGCCGTGGAACAGCCGGCGCCAGCGCGCGTCGGTCTCGTTCCACACGTCCATCGTCGCCACGTGCACCGGCTCGTGGTTCATCAGGGTGAAGAACCGCTCGCCCGGCGAGAACGTCTCGAAGGTCTGGCTTAAGGGCGCGATGTCCACCAGGATCGCGTTGTTGGGCGAGGCCCGTGCGCCGGCGTTGCCGTAGTCCGAGAAGTCCTTCAGCAGGATCGTGGTCCGGTCCCACGGCTTCCAGCCGAACACCTTCGCCTGGAAGGCCAGGGAGTTGGTGAAGCTGCGCGCGATGTAGGGCGTCAGATAGGTTTCCGACGGATCGAAGTAGAGCAGCGAGAGATCCTTGGTCTCCAACTGGTTCAGGTCGATCTCGGGCTTGAGCCAATGTTCGCGCGTCGCCGGTGGTGGGGCAGGGCCGGAGGTCTGGGGCGCCGGCCCCTCGTCCTTCGGCGCCTGGTTGGGCGCGCGCACCGGGCCGCTGGGGGCCTCCACCTGCGCCAGCAGGATGGGGGGCGGATCGCCCGCAGCCGGGACCGCTCCCGAACCTGGGCCGGCGGCCAGCGCCAACTGGGCGGCGGCCGCCAGGATCACACTTACAGCCATGCCGCCCCCACTGGAGAGACGGCGCGTCCTCCCCCGGACGCGCCGCCCTCTATGCTCGTCGAGTCTAAGTTATTGCCGGGTCATCGCCGCGGCGAAGCTCGGGTTCGAGAGCATGGACCCGAACGCCGGGCTCGAGGCCAGCGACGCGAACGCCGGATTGGCCGCCGCCACGCGGAACGCCGCGGCGTCGTGCGACAGCGCGCTCACCGCCAACGACAGGGCCTGGGCGTTGCCCGCCAGGTTGGAGAACGCCTGGGCGTTCATGGAGATCGCCGCGGCGGCCATCGGGAAGCGGTTCGCCGCCGCGCTGGCCTGGACGTTGTTCAACGCCGCCGCCGCGCTGTTGGCGCCGGCGAAGCTGGACGCCACGGCGTTCAGCTTGAACGCCTGGGCTGCTTGCACCGCGGACACCAGCGCCGCGGGGTTCTGCGCCGCCAACCGGAAAGCCGCGGCGTTGGCCGCCATCGAGGAGAGCGCCGCGGCGCCCGCCTTGCTTGAGAAGGCGCCGGTGACCGCCAGTTGCTTGAACGCCTGCGCATTGGCCGCCAGGTTCGAGAACAGGCTGGCGTCCGACTTCAGGGCGCTCATGGCCTTGGCGTCCTGCGCCAGGCTCTGGAACGCCGCCGCGCTGCCCTGCATCGCCACCACGGCCTGCGGGTGGGCCGCCGCGTCCGCGAACGCCTGCGCGTTGCCGGCGAACTGCTTGAAGGCGTTGGCGTCCGTGGCCAAGACTTGCAGCGCCGCCGGATGGTCCGCCAGGGCCGCGAACGCGGGCGCATGGTTGGCCATCACCGCCAGCGCCGCCGGCTGTCCGGCGAAGGCGCTGAACGCCGACGAATTGGCCGCGATCGAGCTGGCCAGCCCCGCCGCGGTGTTTTGCACGTCGACGCCGTTGGCCGCCTGGTTGGCCAGCCGCAGCGAAGGGAACACCGCCTGGCCGAAGGCGTTTGCAGCGGCCGCCGCCCGTTGGTTGGCCGCCAGCGACGAGGCCGTGGCGTTGGCGCCGCCGAAACTGGCGGCGCCGTGCTGCGAGGCAATGACCATCTGGGCGAAGTTCTGCGCGCTCTGGTTCTGAACGACCTGGGAGGCCAACCGCAGTTGCGAGGCGCTGCCGATCAGCGCCGACAACGCCTGCGGATTACTGGCAAGCTCGGAGAAGGCCGCCGGATTGGCGGCCATGGCGCTGATCACGGCCGGATTTTTCTGGGCGAACGCAGCGAACGCCGGATCCTGCGCCAGGGCGCGGAAGCCGGGGTTCTTGACCATCACCTCGAAGGCGTCGGTCTGCATCAGCGAGGTGACGGTGGTGTCACCCAGGCCGACGTCGCCGCTCTGCACCTGGCTGGAGCGGTAGCGGTCCGCCGGGGCGATGGTCCCTTCGGTGACGCCGCCGCGGGGCGGATACACCCGTCCGACGTAGTAGGCGCCGCCGGCCACGATGGCCAGCACGGCCCCGGCCACGATCATCCGTTGATTGTTCACAGTCCTGGCAGCCATGGCCCTCGCCCCTTACGTTCCCGGTGCTAATTGCCCGTAAGAACTGTGTTCAGTCAACTGAGGGCTGCCCGATCTGTTAAGATATCTGACGGCCTGTGTCGGAATTGGGCATGATCTTGCAAGGTTTTCCCTCGCCGCGAGGCCGCAAGGGTCGATCTATCCCTTCGCCATCGCCCCCTCATGCTCCAGCAACCAGCGTTTGCGGGGCAGGCCGCCGCCATAGCCGGTCAAGCCGCCGTCCGCACCGATCACGCGATGGCAGGGGACGATGACGCCGATCGGGTTGGCGCCGTTGGCCAGGCCCGTGGCGCGCACCGCCCTGGGCCGCCCGATTCGCGCCGCCAGGGCGCCGTAGCTGGTGGTCTCGCCGGCCGGAATGGCGCGCAGGGCCGCCCAGACCTGCCGCTGGAACGCCGTGCCGCCGGTGGCGGTCTCAAGGGTGTCGATGGCGGCGATATCACCCGCGAAATAGGCCTCCAGCGCCCGCCGCGCCGCCGTGGGAGCCGCCGCCTCGCGCACCGTCCAGCCGCCCTCGCCGTAGTGGCGGCGCAGCAGGCGGGCCATCCGCTCCTCGTAGTCGTCGAAGTCCAGCACGCGGACGCGGCCGTCGTCGTCGGTCATCAGCAGCACGGTCCCGATCGGGCACGGGATGCGCTCAAGAGTGAGGGCGATGGGGGTCATGGCAATGTGGTCTCGATGCGTGGTCCGGGGTGGTCTCGACGCGTGTCCGGGCATTCTGTCTTGCGTGGCCGGATTGGGCTGGCGGTTTTCGGACGCTGAAGACCGTCGCCCATTGATGTCCGAAAACCGCGAGACTCTCTCCTCGGCCCGGGCGATCATCGACCCATGGACAGCGACCTGACCCCCGACCTCATCCTCGACCACGACGCCTGCTACCGCGCCGTCTCCACCCGCGACCCCAGGTTCGACGGCCAGATCTACACCGGGGTGAAGACCACCGGCATCTACTGCCGCCCCATCTGCCCCGCCCGGACGCCGAAGTCCGAAAATGTGCTCTTCTATCCTTCCGCCGCCGCGGCCCAGGAGGCGGGTTTCCGGCCCTGCCTGCGCTGCCGGCCCGAGACCGCCCCGGACCTGGGCGCCTGGCGCGGCACCTCGAACACCGTCTCTCGCGCCCTGGCCCTGATCGAGATGGGCGCCCTGGACGAAGCCGATGTGGAGCGCCTGGCCGAGCGGGTGGGAGTGGGCGAGCGGCAGCTGCGCCGGCTGTTCCACCGGCATCTGGGCGCCTCGCCCGTCGCGGTGGCCCAGACGCGGCGGGTGCTGCTGGCCAAGCAGCTGATCCACGAGACCCGCCTGCCCATGGCCGAGATCGCCTTGGCCTCTGGCTTCGGCAGCATCCGCCGCTTCAACGAGACCTTCCAGCAGCTGTTCCGCCGCCCGCCCAGCGCGCTTCGGCGGGCGGGCGGGCCGGAGATCTCGGCCGGGCCGGAGGGGCAGATCACCCTGTTGCTGCGCTATCGCCCGCCCTACGACTGGCCGGCCATGCTGGCCTTCCTGCGCCTGCGCGCCATCAGCGGGGTGGAGACCGTGGTGGGGGAGGTCTACAGCCGCACCATCGCCCTGGACGGCGCCAGCGGCACGCTGAGCGTCGAGCCGGCGGCGGGGGCGCATGCGCTGAAGGTCTCGATCCGGTTTCCGAAGCTCTCGGCCCTGCCGGCGATCATCGCCCGCCTGCGCCGGGTGTTCGACCTGGGCGCGGATCCCGCCGCCATCGGCGCCCAGCTCTCGGAAGACCCGGTCCTGGCGCCCCTGGTCACCGCCCGTCCCGGCCTGCGCGTGCCCGGCGCCTGGGACGGTTTTGAGCTGGCCATTCGCGCCATCCTGGGCCAGCAGGTCACCGTCACCGCCGCCATCAACCTGGCCGGCAAGCTGGCGGCCGTTCATGGCGAGGCCCTGGAGCTCGGCGCGGTCCAGCCGG
>DASVMY010000299.1:0-5131 GCA_036384135.1 Caulobacteraceae bacterium
GGCGTCGGGCAGGCGCGTGTTGGGCAGGGGGGCGGGCATCGGCGCGCCGACCGCTCCTAAGCCCGCTCGAACACCGCCGCGATGCCCTGGCCGCCGCCGATGCACATGGTCTCCAGGCCGTAGCGGCCGTCGCGGCGCTGCAGTTCGCGCAGCAGGTTGGCCAGGATGCGGCCGCCGGTGGCGCCGATGGGGTGGCCTAGGGAGATGCCGCTGCCGTTGACGTTCAGGCGGTCGCGTTCGTCCCAGCCCCAACCTTTCAGCACGGCCAGCACCTGGGGGGCGAAGGCTTCGTTGAGTTCCACCAGGTCGATGTCATCCCAGCTCATGCCGGTGCGGGCAAAGAGGCGCTCCACCGCCGGCACCGGGCCGATGCCCATGCGCGAGGGCTCGCAACCGGCGGCGGCCCAGCCGACGAACCAGCCCATGGGCTCCAGGCCGAGCTCGGCCAGCTTATCTTCCGAGACCACCTGGCAGGCGGCGGCGGCGTCGTTCTGCTGGCTGGCGTTGCCGGCGGTGACCACGCCGCCCTTTTCAAGGGCCGGCAGCTTGGCGAGGCTTTCAGCGGTGGCGTCGGGGCGGAAGCCCTCGTCCTTGGCGAAGACCACCGGGTCGCCACGCTTCTGGGGGACGGAGACGGGCACCAGTTCGTCGTCGAACTTGCCGGCGGCCCAGGCGGCGGTGGCGCGCTGGTGGCTCATGGCGGCGTATTCGTCGCATTCCTCTCTGGAGATCTGATAGTCGCGGGCCAAGTTGTCGGCGGTCTCGATCATGCCGGAGATGACCCCGAAGCGGGCGATCGGCTGGCTCATCACCCGGCCGCGGGCGAGGCGGTCGTGCATGGTCACCGAGCCCATGCGGGCGCCGCCGCGCATGTCGGTGGTGTAGTATTCGGCGTTGCTCATGCTCTCGACGCCGCCGGCGACGACCACGTCAGCGGCCCCGGTCTGGACCATCATGGCCGCGTCGATCACCGCCTGCAGGCCCGACCCGCAGCGGCGATCCAGCTGGTAGCCTGGCACGGTGATCGGCAGGTCGGCGGCGAGCGCCGACCAGCGGGCGATACAGGGCGCTTCGCCGCTGCCGTAGCCCTGGGCGAAGATGACGTCGTCGATCCTGCCCGGATCAATCTTGGTGCGCGCCACCAGCTCTTTCAGGATCACCGCGCCCAGCTCGCCGGCCGGGATGCTGGAGAGCGCCCCTAGGAACTTGCCCACGGGGGTGCGGATGGGGGAGACGATGGCGGCGCGTTTCATGGCGGGTTCCGATGGACGGCTTTGGACGATTTGGGTCGCTGTTGGCAGTGGCTCCTGAGCGGCGGGCGGTCAAGAGGGACGGCAAGCCTCGACGGGCTGCGCAGACCGGCCTTAAGGTGCGCGACGCAATCGGGGGGCGGTATGAGGCGCGGTTTCGCGATCCTGGCTTTGGCCGTCCTTTCCGCCTGCGGCAAGCCGGCGGCGACCCCCGCCGATGAGACCTTGGCGCAGGCCAGGGCCAACTTCGTCAGCAACACCGCCAGCGGCACGGTGGGCGGCGGGCCGGTGGACGTGCCGCCGCCGGAGGTGTTCCGGCTGGTGCGCTATCCCACCCCGCTGGGGCAGATGGACGCCTATCTGACGCCGCCGCCGAAAGACGGCCCCGTCCGGCGCCCGGCGATCATCTGGATGACCGGCGGCGACAGCAACAGCATCAACGACCTGTGGACCCCCGAGCCGGTGTCGAACGACCAGACGGCGCACGCCTTCCGAGACGCCGGCATGGTGATGATGTTTCCCTCCCTGCGCGGCGGCAACCTCAACCCCGGCCACCGAGAGGGCTTCTACGGCGAGGTCAACGACGTCCTGTCGGCAGCCGACTACCTGGCCGCCCTGCCCTACGTGGACCCAGCAAGGATCTACCTTGGCGGCCACAGCACCGGCGGCACTCTGGTGCTGCTGACCGGGGAATATTCTGGTCGTTTCCGGGCGGTGTTCGCCTTCGGGCCGGTGTCCCACGCCATCAGCTACAACGGCCAGTTCCTGCCCCCCGGCATGACTGACCCGCGCGAACTCAAACTGCGCTCGCCCGTGGAATGGCTGACCTCGATCCGCTCGCCGGTGTTCGTCTTCGAAGGCGACCAGAAGCCCAGCAACCAGGCGGCGGTCGAACGCATGCGATCGGAGAACACTAATCCCCTGGCGCACTTCTACCTTGTGCACGGGGCCAGTCATTTCAGTATCCTGGCCCCGACGACGGCGCTGGTCGCCCGCAAGATCCTTGCGGACACGGGACCGACCTCCAACATCGACTTCACCGCCGAGGAGCTGAACGGCCTCACCTTCGAGACCCCGCCCCCCAATCCGGATCCATGAGGACACGATGAGCGATCACCACCACGCCACTGGTCCTGACGACGTTCCCGAGGATGGTTGGAAACAGTCGGGGGTGCGGGTGATCCCGGCCGGCCAGCTGGACACGAACACCGCCCAGTCGCCGGGCATGAACCGGGCCGCGGCGATCAATTTCGCCAGGGTCGGCGCCCAGAAGCTCTGGGCGGGGACCGTCCACATCCACGCCAACGCCAAGACCGGCGCCCACCACCACGGCCCGCTGGAAAGCGTGATCTACGTCGTCAGGGGCCGGGCCCGGATGCGCTGGGGCGAGGCGCTGGAGTTCACCACTGAGGCCGGGCCGGGCGACTTCATCTATGTGCCCCCCTTCGTGCCCCACCAGGAGATCAACGCCTCGCCCGATGAGACCCTGGAGTGCGTGCTGGTGCGCAGCGACAACGAGGCGGTGGTGGTGAACCTGGACATCGAGCCGGTGGAAAAGCCCGAAGGCGTGGCCTGGATCGACCCGACGCATCGGGGGTAGGGGCCAAAGCCCTCCCCCCTTTCGCCTTCGGCGCGCGGGGGAAGGGTTGAAGCGCACTCCTGACAGGATAGGGACCTTAAAATGCCAGGGCTGTGGCAAAGGGGCCCTCCCGCAGATGGCAAAACGGGACTATGTGAGCCACACCAGTGCGCCTTCGGCTCCATTCGCCGGCAGCGCCGGATCTTTTTCACTGTAAGCGCGCGTCCTCCGGGCCCGGCGATCCGTCGCCGCGGCGCTAAGCGTGCGTGCGCGAGCCGAGGCCATGGACCAGTACGACGACGACGAAGTCTCCCGCCAGCGCGTCCTGTCCAACCGGCAGGTGCTGCGCTTCATCGCGGGCTTCTGGGCGCGTCGGCCGTGGCTGCTGACGGGCACGATGACGCTGACCCTGGCGGCGATCGGCTGTGAGCTGCTGGTGCCGCCGGCCGCCTCGCGCCTGATCGACACCATCGGCAAAGGCCCCTCCCACGCCGCCGAGGGTTGGCAAGCCTGGTGGGTGTTCGTGGGCGTCTACGCGGGGTTCGCGGTGATCCGCAACCTGGCGTTCCGGTTCTGGAACCCGCTGGCCGCCCACAACATGGAGGAGATGACCAACGAGGGCTTCCAGCGGGTGCAGGCCTTCTCGTCCGACTGGCACGGCGACACCTTCGCCGGCGCCACGGTGCGGCGGCTGTCGCGCGCCATGTGGGGCTATGACGTGGTCTCAGACTCGGTGATCGCCTGGATCGGCCCGGCCCTGGTGGTGCTCATCGGGTTGTCGGTGGAGCTGTGGATGCTGTCGCCGCCGGTGGGAATCTTCTCGCTTGGCGTGGTGGCGCTCTACATCGCGTCGAACATCGCCTTCTCGAACTTCTATGTGCGCAAGGCCAACATCCGCTCGGTGGCCCTGGACTCCCGCATCGGCGGGGCTCTGTCGGACGCTATCTCGTCCAACCCGACGGTGAAGGGCTTTGGGGCCGAGGCGCGGGAGGAGGCGCGGATCGCCACGGTGACCCGCGACTGGCGGACGGCCACGATCATCACCTGGAACCGCTATCTGAACGTCTGGGTGCTGCACAACCTGCTGCTGGCGATCATGGCCGCGGGCCTCAGCGGCCTGATGCTGCGCGAGTGGGCGGCGGGGCGGGCCAGCCCCGGCAACGTCGGCCAGGTGATCACCGCCTTCCTGATCATGAGCGGCTATCTGCGCAACATCGGCGAGAACATCCGCATGGCCCAGCGGGGCCTGGCCGACGTGGAGGATGTGGCGCGCTACGCCACCACGCCGCCCCAGGTGGCCGACCGCCCGGCCGCCCCGGTGTTCCTGGGCCAGGTGGGCGAGATTGTCTTCGAGCATGTGACCTTCCGCTACAAGTCGGCGGAGCGGCCGATCTATGACGACTTTTCCCTGCGCATCGCCCCGGGGGAACGGCTGGCCCTGGTGGGGCCGACCGGCTCGGGCAAGTCGACGTTCGTGAAGCTGATCCAGCGGCTCTACGACCTGCAGGCCGGGCGCATCCTGGTGGACGGCCAGGACATCGCGACGGTGACCCAGGGCTCCCTGCGACGGGCCATCGCCGTGGTGCCCCAGGACCCGGCCCTGTTCCACCGCACCATCGCCGAGAACATCGGCTATGCGCGCCCCGATGCGACGCTGGAGGAGATCACCTTGGCCGCCAGGCGGGCGCGGGCGCACGACTTCATCACCACCCTGCCCAAGGGCTACGACACCCTGGTGGGCGAACGCGGCGTGAAGCTCAGCGGCGGTGAGCGCCAGCGCGTGGCCATCGCCCGCGCCTTCCTGGCCGACGCCCCGGTGCTGGTGCTGGACGAGGCCACCTCCTCGCTGGACGTGGAGACCGAGGTGTTGGTCCAGGCCGCCACCGAGGAGTTGATGGCCGGCCGCACCACCATCGTCATCGCCCACCGCCTGTCGACCATCCGCGGCGCCGACCGGATCCTGGTGTTCCAGGACGGGGCGGTGATCGAGGAAGGCCGCCACGGAGAGCTGGTGGCCAAGGGCGGTGTCTACGCGCGGCTGCACGCGGTTACGCAGGGGTGAGAAGGCGGCGGTCGGCGCAGCCGATCGCCATGGAATCGCCGAAGGCGATTCCGCCGACGAACGCCCGCAGCGATAGCGGAGGGCCGGGAGTTTTTTTCGCTTGACCTCGTTTGCGGATTGCTATTTGTTCTCGTTATGTTCCGTGACGCGCCACCGCCCCCAGACGCTGCCGAACCGGCCCCGGAGCCGGTAGATCCGGCCCAGGTCCAGCGCGACCACGAGCTGGCCATGCTGGCGGCC
>DASVMY010000300.1:0-10748 GCA_036384135.1 Caulobacteraceae bacterium
GGGCCCCCCCCCCCCCGGCCCCACCCCGCGGGGGGGAGGGGAGAAGATCAGCACCCCACGTCATGCCGTCTCTATCTCCGCCCCCAACCCTGCCATCAGCGCCCCGAACCCCGGGAAGCTGGTGGCGATCATGCCGGGTTCATCCACGGCCACGGGCTCCTGCGCGCCCAGGCCCAGGATCAGGTGGCTCATGGCGATGCGGTGGTCCCCGTGGGTGTGGACCAGGCCGCCACCTCTGACGGCGTGGTTGGCCCGGGCCGTGCCGGAGACGATCAGTCCCTCGGCCTCCTCCTCCACGGAGACGCCGCAGGCGGCCAGGCCCGCGGCCATCATGGCGATGCGGTCGCTTTCCTTGACCCGCAGTTCGCCGATGCCGCGCATGACGGTGGGGCCTTCGGCATAGGCCGCCGCGACGGCCAGAATCGGATATTCGTCGATCATCGAGGGCGCCCGCCCGGGCGGCACCACGACCCCACGCAGGGCTGAGTGGCGGGCGACGACGTCGCCGACCTGTTCGCCGCCCTCCTCGCGGGCGTTCTGAATGGTCAGGTCCGCGCCCATCTCGCGCAGGGTCTCGATCAGGCCGATGCGCAGGGGATTGAGCAGCACCCCCTCCACGGTCACCTCGGAGCCGGGGGTAATGATCGCCGCCACCAGCGGGAAGGCCGCCGAGGAGGGATCGCCCGGCACAACAATCTTCGTTCCGGTCAAGCTCTGGCCTCCGGCCAGGCGGATATGCCGGCCATCGGCCTCATCGCTGACATCCACGACCGCGCCGAAGGCCCGCAACATGCGCTCGGTGTGGTCGCGGGTGGCTTCCGGCTCGATCACCTCGGTGACCCCGTCGGCCTGCAGGCCGGCCAGCAGCACGGCCGACTTCACCTGGGCGGAGGGTTCGGGCAGGCGGTAGCTCATGGCCTTGAGCGCCCCGCCCCTGAGGGTCAGCGGCAGGCGCCCGCCCTCGCGGCAGATCCAGGCGGCGCCCATCTGGCCCAGGGGTTTGAGCACCCGGTTCATCGGACGGCCGCGCAGGGAGGCGTCGCCGGTGAAGGTGGCGCTCATGGCGAACCCGGCTGCGGCGCCCATGATCAGGCGCACCCCGGTGCCGGCGTTGCCGCAGTCAATGACGTCGGCCGGTTCGGAAAAGCCGCCGCGGCCCTCGATCCGCCAGCGCCCGCCGCCCAGGCTCTCCACCGTGGCCCCAAAGGCCCGCATGGCCGCCGCGGTAGCCAGGACGTCGTCGCCCTCCAGCAGGCCCTCGACGTCGGTGACGCCCCTGGCCAAGGCGCCCAGGATCATCGACCGGTGGGAAATGGACTTGTCGCCCGGCGCACGGACACGTCCGCGCAAAGGCCCGCCGGGACGGGCTTTCATTCCAACTTCGCTCATGGGGAGTTTGGAGCCTTTCGAGGCGGCTCAGTTAGACAAAGGGTTTCCCTTTTGACAGCAGCCCCCTCGCGTGGCAAGGGAGCCGCCGCTCCATTACATGCTCTAGAGGTCGCCAAATTGGCTAATCCCGAACTGGGCGCAAAACAGATTTGCCCGAACTGTTCGACCAAATTCTACGACCTGACTCGACGGCCGGCCCATTGCCCAAAGTGCGGCACTGACTTCGACCCCGAGGAGGCGTTGCGCAACCGCCGCGTCCGCGCCCGCTCGACCCTGCCCGACGACGATGTCGAGGAGGAAAAAGTCGTGGCCCCGGCCGAAAACGAGGACGGCTTCGAGGCCGAACCCGAGGATGCGCCGGAACTGGACGCGGCCGTCGATGAGCCGCCGCTGATCACCAGCGACGACGACGATGACGGCGACGCGCCCGCCGCCGAGGAAGATGTGGGCGTCGACTTCGCCGAGGACGACCTCGAGGAAGCTGACGACGACGAGGTTCCGTTCCTCGAAGACGAGGACGACGACTTCCCCGAAGACGAGATCGACGGCCTGCCCGAAGGGGGAGACACCGACGACCGCTGACGGTTGGCGGCGGCCAGGGCGCACGCCCGGCCGCCGCGGATCGCACTTTGCGTCATTTTGCCTGAAGACGGCTCTTGATCGGGAAAGGCCGTCGCACTAGGTTCCGCGCCTTCGCGGGGGGCCACCCTCCGAAACCCGGGTTTCTCGGGGCTATAGCTCAGTTGGTAGAGCGCTTGAATGGCATTCAAGAGGTCAGCGGTTCGACTCCGCTTAGCTCCACCACTTCAGTCCGGGGCGTGACAGCGGTCACGCCCCGGCGCCGAACTCCCTCCGAAAGTTCCGCGGCTCCAATGAAGCGAGGCCGCGCGTGATCAGACTCCAGCGCGGCGCGGCCAGCACCGAGATCGCCCCTGAACTGGGGGGCGCGGTGATGCGGCTGCAGATCGCCAGCCACGATATCCTGCGCCCCGCGCCAGCGGGGGCCACGGACGTCCTGCAGTCGGGGTGCTTCGCCCTGGCGCCTTATTGCAACCGCATCCGGGACGGCAGGTTCGCCTTCCAAGGTGAAGCCGTGCGGCTGGCGCCCAACATGGGCGATCATCCCCATCCGCTGCACGGCGACGGCTGGCGCTCGGCCTGGGCTGTCGACACCCTTGGCGAGGCGGCCGCGTCCCTGACCGTGGACCACGCCCCCGGCGAGTGGCCGTGGGCCTGGCGGGCGCGTCAGGCCTTCACCCTGCGGGACGACGGCCTGCGCATCGACCTTGAGCTGACCAACACCGACCGCCGATCCATGCCGGCGGGTCTTGGCCTCCACCCCTATTTCCCCGCGCCGCCCGGGACCTCGCTGCGGGCCGAGGTCGACGGGGTGTGGATGAGCGATGGCGAGGCCCTGCCCACCACCCACCATCGGGGATCGTGGGGGCCGGACTGGAGGCAGGGCGCGCCAACGGCCGCCGACCGCCTGATCGACCACTGCTACACCGGCTGGGCGGGGCGCGCGGAACTGAGCGGGCCGGACGGTGTGACCACGCTGATCACCGCCTCGCCCGCCTGCCGCTGGGCGCACGTCTACAGCCCGCCGGGCGCCGGCTTCGTCTGTGTCGAGCCGGTCACCCACATGCCCGATCCGTTCAACCATCCGGACTCCGGCCTGGCGATCCTGGCGCCGGGGGAAAGCCTGTCGATGTGGATGGATATCACCGTCAGGTCGTGATGCCGATCAGGCCGTATCGGTCTGGCGGGCCGCGCGGATCAGGTCCAGCACGTCGACGATGATCGCCCGCGCGGCCTGGCTGGCGGCCTCCGGATCCCGAGCCTCGATGGCGCGCAGCACCGTCTCGTGGGCCAGGATGCTGGCGGTGCGGCCCTGGATGCGGTTGGTGAAGCGGATCGAGATGCGCAGGGCGGTGTTCACCAATTCCTGCAGCTCGGCGTAGAAGGGATTGTGCGTGGCGTTCAATATGGCCACGTGGAAGGCGATGTCCGCCACCAGGGGATCGCCCTCGCCGTCAGCGGCGGCGCGCATCTGGCCCAGCGCCCGGCGCACCTCCGCCAGGGCCTCCTTGTCGGCGTTGATGGCCGCCAGGCCCGCCGCCTCCGGTTCTATGCCCAGCCGCATTTCGGTGAACTGCTGCAGCAGGCGCAGGGAGAACTTGCGCTCCAGCAGCCAGCGAAGCACGTCGGGGTCGAGCAGGTTCCAGCGCTCCTCCGGCTCGACCGAGGTGCCATAGCGCGGCCGGGCGGTGAGCAGCCCCTTGGCGGTGAGCATCTTCACCGCCTCGCGGGTCACCGAGCGGCTGGCGGCGAACTGAGCCGACAGCTCCGCCTCGGTGGGGAAGCCGACGGCCTGGTAGTCGCCCGTCACGATGGCCAGACCCAGGGACTCCACCAGGGAGTGGGTGAGGTTCATTCCGGGGGTTCGAATCGTCACGGCGCGCGGCTCCCCAGCTTCACCAGAAGATCGTGTAGAGCGCGATCAGGATGAGGATCACGCCGAGGCCGGCGATGTTGAAGGCGGTGGAGGTCTTGAAGCTGACCCCCTCGAGGCTGACCACGCTGACTTGTTTGCGGGCGGGCCACGCCAGGGACACGGCGACCGCGGCCGCCAGGGAAATCAGGAACACCACCCCGACCCGGTTCATGAACGGCAGGTCGTAGTAGCCGAACTTCTGCGCCGCCCAGAACGCCGCCGACAGGACAAACGAGCCGATGGCGGCGGTGAGTGCTCCTGCCGTGGTCGCCCGTTTCCAGAACATGCCTAGCATGAAGATGACCACGATGCCCGGGGTGAAGAAGCCAGTGAACTCCTGGATGTACTGGAAGGCCTGGTCGAAGCTGCCCAGCAGCGGCTTGGCCGCCAGGATGCCGATGACCACCGCCGTGATCGCCGCCAGCCGGCCCACCAGGACCAGGTGCTTCTCAGAGGAGCCCTTACGCAGCTGGGCGTAGACGTCGAGGGTGAAGATAGTGGCGATGCTGTTGATCTTCGAGGCCAGCGAGGCGACGATCGCCGCCACCAGGGCCGCGAACACCAGCCCCATGAAGCCCGGCGGCAACAGTTTCATCATCTCCGGATAGGCCTGGTCCGGCTTGGCCAGGCCCGGGGCCAGGATCAGGGCCGCCAGCCCCGGCAGGACGACGATCACCGGCATCAGCAGCTTCAGATAGGCGGCGAAGGCGATCCCGGTCTGGGCGGCGCGCAGGTCCTTTGCGCCCAGGGCGCGCTGGATGATGTACTGGTTGAAACCCCAATAGGACAGATTCATGATCCACATGCCGCCCAGCAGCACCGCCAAGCCCGGCAGTTCCTTGTAGTGAGGATTGTCCGGCTTGAGGATCATGTGGAAGCGGTCGGGCGCGCGCTGTAGCAGCACCTCGAACCCCGCCGCCGCCCCGGCGCCGCCTGAAATCTTGTCCAGGGAAATGGCGACGATGGTCAGCCCGCCCAGGACCAGCAGCGTCACCTGGACGATATCGGTGAGCGCCACCGCCTTGAGCCCGCCCCACAGCTGGTAGGCCAGGGCGAACAGGCCGAGCGCCGCCAGGGCCCAGAGCTGGTCGATGCCGGTCACCGTGTGCACCGCTATGGACCCCAGCCACAGGATGGCGGTGAGGTTCACGAACACATAGAGGGCCAGCCAGAACAGCGCCATCACGGTGCGGACGCTGGGCCCGTACCGCTGGAGCAGGAACTGCGGCATCGTATAGACGCCGTTTTTCAGGAAGATCGGCAGGAAGAACTTGCCCACGATGAGCAGGGTGAGCGCCGCCATCCATTCGTATGAGGCGATCGCCAGGCCGATGGCGTAGCCCGAACCGGACATGCCCACGATCTGCTCGGCCGATATGTTGGCCGCGATCAGCGAGGCGCCGATGGCCCACCAGGGCAGGGTCCTGCCCGCCAGGAAATAGTCGGTGCTGTCCTTGGCCTTGCCGCCCTTCTCCCGCGACACCCACTGCGCCAGGGCGAAGATCGCCACCGCATAGGCGGCCAGGACGGCGATATCGATCGGCGCCAGACTCATTGGATTCCCCCCACTCGGCCCGAGCATTCACCCCGGTCGTTGGGCCGGATTTATATGATAATTGCGCATTCTGTAAACGGAGTGAGCGCGGATTCCGCGCCCAAAATGCTCACGCCACTGAGAGCGCTACCAATTTCAATCGCGGGCGGGCCCGGGCCGGTGGATGAATCGCCTGTCGCGGATAGGGCGATCTTGACGACGAATTCGCCTTTGCAGCTACCGGAAACGGGGAGTCGGAGCGGCGTTAAAAACGGTTTCACCACCAAAATGATACCGCTATCAGATTTTTCTTGAAGGTCTCAATTCTATGATTATAAGACAGCGTGACATCAGGTTGCGGATGGAATGATCCGCAGCGCTACCCGGCCAGGAGAGCCGCGGGGCGGGCAGGAAACAGGGGACGGGCGCCGGCATGCACAGCCGAATTCACTCACATCGCAATCTAATGCTGGCCGGGGCTTCCGCCCTCGCCATTTGCGGCCTCGCGCCGTCCTTGGCCTATGCGGCGGACGCCGCGGCCACCGACACCTCGACCTCGCAGGTCGGGGAAGTCGTCGTCACCGGCCAGCGAGCGGCCCTGAAGTCGGCCCAGACGATCAAGAAGGACTCCGACCAGATCGTCGATTCGATCACGGCGGTGGACATCGGCGCCCTGCCCGACCGCAGCGTGTCCGAAGCGCTGCAGCGTATTCCGGGCGTGACCCTGCAACGCACCAACGAGGCGCACGATCCGGCGCGTCTGGCCTCCGAAGGCGGCGCGGTGTTCATCCGCGGTGTGTCCTGGGTGCGCAGCGAGCTTAACGGCCGCGATATCTTCTCGGCCAACAACGGCCGCGACCTGAGCTTCGAAGACGTGTCCGCCGACCTGCTGGCCGGGGTGGATGTGTACAAGAACGCCTCGGCCGAACTGGTGGAAGGCGGCATCGGCGGCATCGTCAACCTGCGCACCCGCCTGCCGTTCGACTCTCACAAGCGCCTGCTGGCGGTGTCGGCCGACTACAACTACGCCGACCTGCGCAAGAAGGGCTACTTCTCGGCCAACGGCCTGTTCAGCGACCGCTGGGACACCAGCATCGGCGAGGTCGGCCTGTTGCTCTCGGCGAGCCTCGGCAACATCGGCAACCGCACCGACAGCATCCAGACCGGCCGGTACGAACCGCGGACCCTGGGCGTGGCCCAGGACGGGCATGCCGCCGGATCCACCGTCTATATCCCCAATTCCGTGGGCTGGCGGCGGGTCGACTGGCAGCAGAGGCGGACCGCCTACGCCGGCGCCCTGCAATGGTCTCCCCGCAGCGACCTGACCTTCACCGCCCAGGCGTTCTACGCCAAGGCCGACCCGCATGACATCGAACACGCCCTTGGCGACGTGCAGGGCGACTTCCCGACCGACAACACCAGCTACAAGTTCAACAGCCAGGGCGTCGTCACCGCCGGCACGGTCAACGGCGTCGGCATTGACGCTGACACCCGCTTTGGCCAGTCGCACAAGCGCACCGGCGACTATTCGCTGAACTTCAAATGGACACCCAACGACCGCTGGGCGGTCAGCGGCGACGTCCAGTACGTCCAGTCGCATAGCGACGTGCTCAGCATGACGGCGTTCACGGAGCTCGGCGCCGGCAACAGGCCTAGCCTGGCCTTCGACCTGAGCGGCAACACGCCGGTGCTCAAGGAAACCCAGTCGCCGAACCTTATCTCGACCCAGTCCGCCTATTGGTGGGCCGCGGCCATGGACCACCTGGAGCGGAACGACGCCCACGAGTGGGCCGAACGCGCCGACGCGGTCTATGCCTTCGAAGACCAGAGCTGGCTGAAGTCCTTCCGCTTCGGGGCCCGGGCAACCCAGAAAGACGCGATTACGAGAGAGAGCGGCTGGAACTGGAACCTGCTCAGCGCCCAATACTGGGGCGCCTCGTTCATGAACCCGGTGTACCTGAACCAGACCGGTTTCGACGCCACTCACCAGAGCAGCGCCCTGCCCGGCGCATCGCAGCTGTTCAGCTATGACGGCTTCTTCCGGGGCAATGTGCAGTTGCCGGGCGTCGCCTGGTTCCCCACCGACGCCCTGGTGAGCAATGGCACCGCCAACGCCTACAACATCCTGAAGAACACCGAATCCTCGGGCTGGGGCTGGACCCCGCTCAGCGGCGACTTCAGCCAGGCCCATCCGGGCAGCGACAATCCCAATGGCGGCATCAACAATCAGGCGGAACACACCCAGGCCGTCTATGGCGTGCTGGCTTTCGGCCACGACAAGGGCATCCTCGGGCCGTTCGACGGCAACGTCGGCCTGCGCATCATCCACACCCAGGCAGAAGGCATCGGCCTGCTGACGATCGGTTCGATCAACGGCACCGCCGCCGCCTGCGCCCTGTCCGGGGTAGACTGCACCGCTTTCAACAAAGCCCTGGCGTTCGCCTCGGGCGGCAATGTCCCTGGTTTCAAGCAGTCGAACAGCTACACCGACGTGCTGCCGAGCTTCAACGTCCGCTTCCACCTGACCGAAAAACTGCAACTGCGGCTCGCCGCGTCGAAGGCGATCGTGCGGCCCAGCTTCAGCCAGATGATGCCCTATACGACGCTCAGCTTTGACTTCGGCACCAACTTCACGCCGAACCCGACAACGGGCGCGTTTATCGGCAACGGCGGCAATCCGAAATTGAAGCCGATCCGCGCCAACAACTACGACGCAAGCCTGGAGTGGTACTTCGCCCCGGCCGGCAGCGTGACCTTCGCCGCCTTCTACAAGGACATCCACGACTATATTTTCCTGGGACAGGACCAGGAGACCTACACCTCCGGCGGCCAGACGCTGACCTTCGACGTCACCCGGAACATGAACGGCTCGCACGGGACGATCAAAGGCTTCGAACTGGCCTACACCCAGTTCTACGACTTCCTGCCCGGCGCCCTGTCTGGCCTGGGCATGCAGGCCAGCTTCACCTACATCGACAGTAGCGGCGGTAAGAACACGGCGATCAATATCCTCGAACCGGAGCAGGTCGCCGGGGCCGCCGACGCCACCCTGCCGCTGGAAGGACTCTCCAAGACTAGCTTCAACGTCGAGGGGATGTACGAGAAATACGGCATCTCGGCGCGCCTGGCCTACAACTGGCGCCAGCGGTACCTGCTGACCACCTCCGCGGCCAACATCAAGCGGCCGGTCTGGTCGGAGGACTACGGCCAGCTCGACGGCTCGATCTTCTATTCGATCACCCCACAGGTGAAAGTCGGCATCCAGGCGACCAACCTGCTGAACAGCCGGACCTATCTGGACGTCGGCGGCGCCGTCCTGGCGCCCCGCTACAGCTGGACCGACACCGACCGCAGGGTGGCCGTGGCCCTGCGCGCGAGCTTCTGACGGAGCGGATCCTCCCCCGCCCCCAGCGCGCCGGGCTTGCCCGAGGCGCGCTGGGGGTGATCTGCTTGGTTGACATCGGCGCCCCCCGCCGATTGCCTCGATCGGCAGGGATGGGAGCGGATTGATTCATGACGGCCGGACCCATCCGAAAGATCGTCATCGTCGGCGGCGGCACCGCCGGCTGGATGGCCGCCGCGGCGTTTTCTCAGCTGTTGGGTAAGGACTTCGTCGAGGTCCAGCTGATCGAGTCGGATCAGATCTTCACCGTCGGCGTCGGCGAAGCCACCATCCCCGGCATCCGCTACTTCAACGCCAAGCTGGGCCTGGACGAGCCCGACTTCATCCGCAAGACCCAGGCCGCCTTCAAGCTCGGCATCGACTTCCAGGACTGGGGCCGCATCGGCCACCGCTACTTCCACGCCTTCGGGGATTTCGGCGCCTCGATCGAGGCCGTGGAGGCTTATCAATATTGGCGCAAGCTGCGCGAACTGGGCGACGCCACCAGCCTGCAGGACTACTCCCTGCCCACCGTCGCGGCCTATCTGAACCGGTTCTTCCCGCCCAATCCCGATCCCAGGTCGGTGATGCACGACTATTCCTACGCCTTCCACTTCGACGCCTCGCTCTATGCCCGCTACCTGCGGACCTTCGCCGAGGCGCGCCACGTCCAGCGCATCAACGCCAAGATCGTCGAGGTGAAGCTGCGCGGCGAGGACGGCTTCATCCAGTCCCTGGTCCTGGACAACGGCGACCAGGTGGAGGGCGACCTGTTCATCGACTGCTCGGGCTTCCGCGGCCTGCTGATCGAGGGGGCCCTGAAGACCGGCTATCATGACTGGTCGCACTGGCTGCCCTGCAACCGGGCGATCGCGGTCCAGTGTGAAAGCGGCGGCGACGGCCTGACCCCCTACACCCGCTCCACCGCCCGCGCCGCGGGCTGGCAGTGGCGCATCCCCCTGCAGCACCGGATCGGCAACGGCTATGTTCACTGCGACGCGTTCGTCAGCGAGGACGAAGCGACCGCGACCCTGCTGGGCCACCTGGACGGCAAGGCGGTGTCCGACCCCTGGACCCTGCGCTTCACCGCCGGCCACCGCCGCAAGTTCTGGAACAAGAACTGCATCGCCCTGGGCCTGGCCAGCGGCTTCATGGAGCCGCTGGAGTCCACCTCCATCGACCTGATCCAGACCGGCATCGCGCGGATCCTGGACTTCTTCCCGGACAAGGGCTTCGATCCGGTCCTGGCCGAAGAATACAACCGGCTGTCGGTCAACGAATTCGAACGCATCCGCGACTTCATCGTCCTGCACTACAAGCTCACCGAACGCACGGACAGCGGCCTGTGGGACTACTGCCGCAACATGAGCATCCCCGATACCCTGCAGCGCAAGATCGACGTGTTCAAACTGCGCGGCAGGGTGGTGATGTACTATGGCGACGGCTTCGCGCCCTGCAGCTGGACCTCGATCTTCAACGGCCTGAACATGGTGTCCGAGCAATACGACCCCCTGGTCGATCGCAAGGGCGTCGACGAAATCCGAACCATCATGGCCCAGCGCCGCGCCGCCATCCGCAAGGCCGCAGAGGCCATGCCCACCCAGGCCGACTTCATCGCCCAGCATTGCCGCGCAGAACCGCCCCAGGCGGCCTGAGCCCGTTTGCTTGGGCGTCGTGACCATCAGGAACCAGACATGAGCCTGTCCGACCAGAGCATCCGCAAGATCGTCATCGTCGGCGGCGGCACGGCGGGGTGGATGACCGCCGCCGGCCTCTCGCGCCTTTTGGACCCGCGCGACTATGCCGTCACCCTGATCGAATCCGACGAGATCGGCACCGTCGGCGTCGGCGAGGCGACGATTCCGCAGATCAGCCTGTTCAACACGCTGCTCGGGATCGACGAGCACGATTTCGTCCGCGCGACCAACGGCACTTACAAGCTCGGCATC
>DASVMY010000301.1:0-7376 GCA_036384135.1 Caulobacteraceae bacterium
GCGAAACCACGCTGGCCACGAAGGCGCCGGCCGCCGCCCCGGTCTCCGTCTCCAGCCCCTCGCCCACCGCCTCATGCCAGCGGCCCAGCGGCAGGCCGCCGCCCGGCAACATCCCGTCGACCCGCCCGTCCCCAAAGGGCAGCACGCCATAAGCCCCGGCCCCGCCCGCCTCGAGGACGGCGATCCGCGCGCGGACGGCCTGCAATTTCGCCTGGCGGGACATGCTCTGGGCGGACTCCATTTGTTCCGCCTTTGTTCTATTCCGGAGTCCGCGAGAGTCAAGGCGCCAGAGTCGCGGTGGACAAGTCGGCAGAGGAGGAGCCGGGGGCTTAGGGGATCAGCGCCGCGCCTGGGCGTCCTGAACGGCCGGCGCCCCGTGGCCGGGTCTCAGCATCACCAGCGTCACCGTCAGCGCCAAGGCGAACACGAAGGCGGCCAGTACGAAGAAACCGGCAGGCGTCAGCACGCGGGCATGGGAGCGTCTGGGCTGGGCCATGGCTACCGCCTAGACGATCAGCGCCACCCTCGCCAGATTCTTGTTCGATGAACCAGGTTCGAATCACAGGGGCGCCGAAAGCTTCACCAGCGCCGGCCCTTGGCGCCATCCCTTGCCATCAACGAAAGCTCGCCTTCCACCGTTCCATTGCCCGGCAGACCCCCTATGGTGCGCTTCAAAACAACTGTTCGAGTCCGAGGGACGCATGGCCTTTTCGAGCGTGCTGATCGCCAACCGTGGCGAGATCGCCATCCGCATCGCGCGGGCGGCGGGGGAGCTGGGCCTCAAGACCGCCGTCCTTTACGCCGCCGATGACGCCCGCGCCCTGCATGTGAAGGCCGCCGACCAGGCCATCGCGCTCACCGCCTCCGGCGCCCGCGCCTATCTGGACATCGAGGCGGTGATCGCCGCCGCCCGCGCCGCCGGGGCCGACGCGGTCCACCCCGGCTACGGCTTCCTGTCCGAGAACGCCGCCTTCGCCCGCGCCTGCGCCGACGCCGGCCTGACCTTCATCGGCCCCTCCCCCGACGCCCTGGAAACCTTTGGCGACAAGGCCAAGGCCCGCGCCCTGGCGGCCAAGAAGGGGGTCCGCGTCATCGAGGGCACACCCGGCGGCGTCGGTCCCGAGGAACTGACCACCTTCCTGAAAAGCCTGCCCAAGGGTTCGGCCCTGATGATCAAGGCCGTCTCCGGCGGCGGCGGGCGCGGCATGCGCGTGGTCCGCAAGGCCGAGGAGATCGAAGCCGCCTTCGCCGCCGCCTCCCGCGAGGCGCAGGCCGCCTTCGGCGACGGCTCGCTCTACGGCGAACGCCTGATCGAACGGGCGCGGCACATCGAGGTCCAGATCGCCGGCGACCGCACCGGCGTCCTGGCGCTGGGCGAGCGCGACTGCAGCCTGCAGCGCCGCCACCAGAAGATCGTCGAGATCGCCCCCGCCCCCAACCTCACCGAGGCCCTCCGCGCGCGCCTGCACGACGCCGCCGCGACCCTGGCCGCCGCCGTCCGCTACCGCACCGTCGGCACCATCGAGTTCCTGGTCGACGCCGAGGCCGGCGACTTCGCCTTCATCGAGGCCAACGCCCGCCTGCAGGTGGAGCACACCATCACCGAGGAGGTCACCGGCGTCGACCTGGTGAAGACCCAGATCCAGCTGGCCGCGGGCGCCAGCCTGGCCGGCCTTGGCCTCACCGAAACCCCGCCCGCCCACGGCTACGCCATCCAGGCGCGGGTCAATCTGGAGAGCCTCACCACCGAAGGCGAGGCAATGCCCAGCGGCGGCCTGCTCAGCGCCTATGAGCCCCCCTCGGGCCCCGGCGTGCGCGTCGACGGCTATGGCTATGCCGGCTACCTCACCAGCCCCAACTACGACTCCCTGCTGGCCAAAGTCATCGCCCGCGCGCCGACTCTGAGCGAAGCCGCCGCCCGAACCGCCCGCGCCCTGGCGGAGTTCCGCATCGAGGGGGCCGACACCAACATCGGCCTGCTGCGCGCCATCCTCGCCCAGCCGAAGGTCCTGGCCGGCAAGGCCACCACCCGCTTCATCGAGGACCACGCCGGCGCCCTGATCGCCGCCGCCGGCGCCATGACCGGCCGCGCCTTCGACCTTGAGACCGCGCCTCTCGCCGCCTCACCTACCGCCGCCGTCGAGACTATCGACGGCGCGCATGCCCTCGCCGCCCCCTTGCAAGCCACCGTCGGCTCCATCGACGTGGCCGAAGGCGACCTGGTGCGCGCCGGCCAGGCCGTGGCCATCCTCGAAGCCATGAAGATGGAGCATGTGGTCGCCGCCGAGATCGGAGGCCGCGTCGCCCGCGTCGCCGCCGCCAAGGGCGAGGTGCTGCTCAAGGGCCAGCCGATCCTGTTCGTTATCCCCGAGGAGGTCGACGACCACGCCGGGGAGGCCGAGGAAGACATCGACCTCGACTTCATCCGCCCGGACCTGGCCGAAGCCCTGGAGCGCTGGCGGATCACCCGCGACGAAGCCCGGCCCGAGGCCGTCGCCCGCCGCCGCTCGCGCAACCAGCGCACCGTGCGCGAGAACATCGACGACCTGGTCGACCCGGGCACCTTCCTGGAATACGGCGCCTTCGCCCTGGCCGCCCAGCGGCGGCGCCACCCGGTCGACCACCTGATGAAGATCAGTCCCGCCGACGGCCTGGTCTGCGGCGTCGGCCAGGTCAACGGCGCCCTGTTCGGCGACGCAGCCCGCTGCGCGGCCCTGGCCTACGACTTCACCGTCCTGGCCGGCACCCAGGGCGGCATGAACCATCGCAAGACCGATCGCCTGCTGGAGATCGTCGAGCAGGAGGACCTGCCGGTGGTCTGGTACGCCGAGGGCGGCGGCGGGCGGCCCGGCGACACCGACGGCGGCGGCGCCTCCGGCCTGGCCACCCCCAGCTTCAAGGCCTTCGCCCGCCTGGCCGGGGTGGTGCCCAAGATCGCCGTGGTCTCGGGCCGCTGCTTCGCCGGCAACGCCTCCTTCGCCGGCATGAGCGAGATCCTGATCGTCACCAAGGGCGCCAACATCGGCATGGGCGGCCCGGCGATGATCGAGGGCGGGGGCCTGGGCGTCTTCACCCCCGAACAGATCGGCCCCGTCGCCCTGCAAGCCGCCAACGGCGTGGTGGACTACGTCGCCGACGACGAGGCCCACGCCACCGTCGTCGCCAAACAGGCCCTGTCGTATTTCCAGGGCTCGCTCTCCACCTGGACCGCCGCCGACCAGCGCAACCTGCGCCGCGCCGTGCCGGAGAACCGCTTGCGCGTCTATGACGTGCGCGCCGTCATCGAGACCCTGGCGGACGAGGGCTCATTCCTGGAACTGCGCCGGGAGTTCGCGCCGGGCCTGATCACCGGCTTCGTCCGCATCGAGGGCCGCCCCATGGTCCTGATCGCCAACGACCCCAGACACCTGGGCGGGGCGGTGGACTGCGACGGCTCCGACAAGGGCGCGCGGGCTATGCAGATCGCCGACGCCTATGACCTACCCGTCCTCTCGCTGATCGACACGCCCGGCTTCATGGTCGGCCCCGACAGCGAGGCGGCCGCGGCGGTGCGCAAGACCAGCCGCTTCTTCATCAACGGCGCGCGGCTGGGCACGCCGATGTTCTCGGTGGTGCTGCGCAAGGCCTATGGCCTGGGCGCCCAGGCCATGGCCGGCGGCTCGACCCTGGCCCCGACCTTCTGCGCCGCCTGGCCCACCGGCGAGTTCGGCGGCATGGGCCTGGAGGGCGCCGTGCGCCTGGGCTACTCCAAGGAACTGGCCGCCCAGACCGATCCGGAGGCCCAGAAGGCCCTGTTCGACAAGCTGCTGGGCAATCTCTACGCGGTGGGCAAGGCGATCAACGTCGCCGCCATGCTGGAGATCGACGCGGTCATCGACCCGGCCGACACCCGTCACTGGATCACCCAGGGCCTGAAGACCTGCCGCCCCCGCCACGCCCCCCGCCGCCGGTTCGTGGACGCGTGGTAGCCGGGACGCTGGCTCCGCGTTTAATTCGGCGACAGTTTACTTTTTAGCGGAGCTAAGAAAGTAAACTGTCGCCGAATTAAACGCCCCCACCAGCCGGGAAGAATTGACCCTTCCCCCACCGCTTCGCGGCGGGGGAAGGGTTGTCACAATAGGCTCTAGAACCGCAGCACCCGCGCTTCCTTCACGTGCGGCAGCGCCCGGATCTTGCCGATCAGGGCCTCGTCCGGCGCCTGGTCGACACCCACTAGGGCGATGGCGTCGTCGCCCGCCGACACCCGGCCGAGGTTGAAGGTGGCGATGTTCACGCCGGTCTCGCCCAGCAGCACGCCCAGGGCCCCGATGAAGCCGGGCTTGTCCAGGTTGTTGACGTAGAGCATGGCCGAGGCGAAGGCCGCGTCCAGCTCCATGCCCTTGACCTAGACGATGCGCGGCGCGCCGGCCACCACCGTGCCGGCGAAGGCGCGGCGGCCCATCTCGGTGGTCACGGTGATGCGCATCAGGGTCTCATAGACCGGCGACATCTCCTGGCGGCTCTCCGAGACGGTGATGCCACGCTCCTTGGCCACCGCCGGCGCCGAGACCATGTTGATCTCCGCCAGCATCGGCCGCAGCACCCCGGCCAGGGCCGCCGCCGTCAGGGGCTTCACGTTCAGCGCCGCCACGTCGCCCTCATAGGCGATGTCGATGCCCTTGAGCCCCACGTCCACCATCTGGCCGGCGAAGGCGCCCAGCTTGTCGGCCAGCGCGATGTAGGGCTTCAGCTTGGGCGCGTCTTCGGCGCTCACCGAGGGGCTGTTGAGCGCATTGGTCACCGCCCCGGTCAGCAGGTAGTCGCTCATCTGCTCGGCCACCTGCAGGGCGACGTTCTCCTGCGCCTCGTTGGTGGAGGCGCCCAGGTGCGGGGTGGCGATGAAGTTCTCGGCCCCGAACAGGGGGTTGTCCTTGGCCGGTTCCTCGACGAACACGTCGAAGCCGGCGCCGCCCACATGGCCCTCGTCCAGCAGCTTGCGCAGCGCCGCCTCGTCCACCAGCCCGCCGCGGGCGCAGTTGACGATCAGCACGCCCTTCTTGGTCTTGGCCAGGGCCTCGGCCGACAGGATGTTGCGGCTCTTGTCGGTCAGCGGGGTATGCAAGGTGATCAGGTCGGCACGGGCCAGCAGTTCGTCCAGCTCCACCTTCTCCACGCCCATCTCCACCGCCCGCTCGGGCGACAGGAAGGGATCGTAGGCGATGACCTTCATCTTCAGGCCGTTGGCGCGGTCGGCCACGATCGAGCCGATGTTGCCGGCCCCGATCAGGCCCAGGGTCTTGGCGTACAGCTCCACGCCCATGAAGCGGTTCTTCTCCCACTTGCCGGCCTGGGTGGAGACATCGGCGGCGGGCAGCTGACGCGCCAGGGCGAACATCATGGCGATGGCGTGCTCGGCGGTGGTGATCGAATTGCCGAAGGGGGTGTTCATCACCACGATGCCGGCCGCGGTGGCGCGGGGGATGTCGACGTTGTCGACGCCGATCCCGGCGCGGCCGATGACCTTCATGTTCTTGGCGGCGGCGATGACGTCCTTGTCGGCCTTGGTGGCCGAGCGGACGGCCAAGCCGTCGTAGTCGCCGATGATCTTCAGCAGTTCGTCTTTGGAAAGTCCGGTCTTGACGTCGACGTCGACGCCGCGAGCGCGGAAGATCTCGACCGCGGCGGGCGAAAGCTTGTCGGCGATAAGGACTCGAGGAGCCATGTTGGGTGTCCGTTTTCTGCTCCCCTCCCGCCGGCGGCGGGGAGGGGTCGGGGGTGGGGATGTCAGCTTGGGCGGCGGCGTTTCATGCCACCAGAGCCTCCCCGCGAAGGGGGAGGCGTGTTGGCGTCAGGCCGCGGCCAGTTGCGCGGAGACCTCGGCGAAGGCCCAGTCGAGCCAGGGGGTGAGCGCGGATAGGTCGTCCGCCTCCACCGTGGCGCCGCACCAGATGCGAAGGCCCGGAGGCGCATCGCGGTAGCCGCCGATGTCGAGGGCGGCGCCTTCCTTTTCCAGCAGCCCCGCCAGCTTCTTGGCGAAGTCCGCCTGGGCGTCGGCGGAAAGCGCGGTGATCGCCGGATCCACGACCTTGAGGCACACCGAGGTGTTGGACCGGCACGCCGGGTCGGCGGCCAGGAAGTCCACCCAGGGGGTTTTCGCCACCCAGTCGGCCAGCACGCCCAGGTTCTCGTCCGCCCGGCGCTTCAGCTCCGCCAGGCCGCCGATGCCGGCCGCCCACTTCAGGGCGTCCAGATAGTCTTCGACGCACAGCATCGAGGGCGTGTTGATGGTCGCGCCTTCGAAGATGTCGCGGCTGACCTTGCCGCCCTTGGTCATGCGGAACAGCTTCGGCATCGGCCAGGCCGGGGTGTAGCTCTCCAACCGCTCCACGGCGCGGGGCGACAGGATCAGCACCCCGTGCGCGGCCTCGCCGCCCAGGGCCTTCTGCCAGGAGAAGGTCACCACATCCAGTTTCGGCCAGTCCAGCTCCTGGGCGAAGCAGGCGCTGGTGGCGTCGCAAATGGTGACGCCCTGGCGGTCGGCCGAAATGAAGTCGGCGTTGGGCACCCGCACGCCGGAGGTGGTGCCGTTCCAGGTGAACACCAGGTCACAGGCCGGATCGACCTTGGCGAGGTCCGGCAGGGCGCCATAGGGCGCGTCCAGCACCTGGGCGTCCAGCTTCAATTGCTTGGTGACGTCGGTGACCCAGTCCTTACCGAAGGACTCGAAGGCCAGCAGCTGCACGGGCCTGGGGCCTAGCAGCGACCACAGCGCCATTTCCAGGGCCCCGGTGTCGGAGCCCGGCACGATGCCGATCAGGTAGTCGTCGGGAACCTGCAGCACGGCGCGCGTCTGGTCGATGGCGGCTTGCAGCCTGCCCTTGCCCAGCTTGGAGCGGTGCGAGCGGCCAAGAACCGCATTGCGCAGATTTTCGGGGGCCCAGCCGGGGCGCTTGGCGCACGGGCCGGAAGAGAACTCGGGTCGGGCCGGCCGCATGGCCGGCTTGGCGAGGGTCGTCATAGCGATGTCTCCCATCCTTACAGATGAGCAGCGCCCCGTTGGGAGGGCGTGGCCCGCCGCGCAAAAGCCCGCGTTTGGTCCGCGAGGCAAGTGAATTTTTCCGCGCCAGGCGATTAAGTCGCAGCCGATCGAAGTCCCGTTCTCTTCCCCCACCGCTACGCTCTACCGCATTCACACAAGTCTGGAAGTCTGCACGATGTCAGAAGGTTGTCGGGGTATCGGCGGTCGCCTCGACAGCCCTTCTCCCCTTGCGGGAGAAGGTGGCCCGCTGTGCTGCCCGGATAGAGAGGTGACACCTTAGCCCGGATAGATGGGTGACACTCGTCAGCCTGGAGGGCTGATCGATGGTGTGGGCCGGGGTGGTGGATCAACGTCTGAG
>DASVMY010000302.1:0-3985 GCA_036384135.1 Caulobacteraceae bacterium
TGCCGATCAGGGGCGCGGCCCAGGGCCAGCCGGCGCGGCCCATGGTCTCGGCCTGGGCCAGGGCCTCGGCGCGGGCGTTCTGGGACCAAGCGGCGACTTCTTTGAGTAGCAGGTCAGCGCTTCTGACCACCGACCGGGCCAGTTCCGACACCCCCTTGGGCTCGCTCTGGCCCAGCGCCAGCGCCAGGCCGGCGGCCGAGGGCGCGCAGAACTGGGCCGGGCGGACGAAGGCGAACAACTCCAGCACGTCGAAGATACGCGGCGAGCGGGGCGGGGTGTTCTGCCCTAAGCGCCGAGCGGTCATGCCGGCGTGCGCGACCATCACCGGACCGGCTTCGAGCAGGTCGCGGGCCTGCGGCGGACGCAGCAGCACGCCCTCTGCCGCCCCGCTGGCCACCGCCGCGCGGGGTCCCGGCAGCACCACCAGGGCCGGGGCGAGATCGAGAGTCGGCAGGTCACTGGTAAGAGGGGGCGCGTTCACCGCCTTGAGATAGCGCCTTCGTCTCGAAACAAAAAGGCAACTTTGGCGGCCGGGACACCGCGCCCCAGGGCCGGTCGAACGATTTTGAAACCTTCGGTGTGAGACGTTCTCGCCGCAAGACGGTCAGAAGGACCCCGCATGCAACCCGCGCAGACCTTTGGCAAACGCGGCGTGGTCGCCGCGTCGCCGCCCCAGCAAGCGTTCGGCCCAACTCCGCACCAGGCCTCCCCGGCCCAGCCTTCGCCGCAGTCCTCGCTACTGGGCCAGGCGCCCGGGCGCGAACGGGCCTACGCCCCGCTGCCGACCGCCGAAAGCCTCGGCTTCAAGGCCAGCGCCGGCGCGAGCCCCAGCACCAGCTCCCTCTGGACCATGCTGTTCAGCCTCAACGGCCGACTGGCCCCCGGCCCATATCGCCTGATCCGCTTCGCCAGCTCTGTGATCTTCCTCAGCATCTTCTGGGGCGTCCTCAAGATGGTGCTGCAGCAGAAGGGGCCGGGCGGCGACATCGGCGGCATGCTGATGCTCCTGCTGGTCGACCTGGTCGCGCTCGGCCTGTGGTTCTGGACCACGCTCGCGACGCAGGTAAAGCGCTGGCATGACCGCGGCAAGTCGGGCGTCTGGATGTTGGTCGGCTTCATCCCGCTGATCGGCCCGCTCTGGACCCTGGTCGAACTGATGTTCCTGAACGGCGAGCCTGGCCCCAATCAATTCGGCCCCTCCCCCAGGGGCGGCGTTGCAGCGGCGACGGTGTTCGAAACCTGATCCGGCCGGCCCCGGCCCGGGCGCCTCGAAACAGAACGGGAACGTGCTATAGAGGCCGGATGGACGACGGCCGCGCCCTTTCCCCCCTGCCGCCGCGGTTCGCCGCGTGGTTCGAGAGCCGCGGCTGGGCGCCGCGGCCGCACCAGCTGGCCATGGTGGAAAAGGGGTTGGCGGGGCGCCACAGCCTGCTGATCGCGCCTACCGGCGGGGGCAAGACCCTGTCGGGTTTCCTGCCCAGCCTGATCGAGCTGTCGCAACGCCCGCCCGCCAACGCCCCGCGCGGCATCCACACCCTGTATATCTCGCCGTTGAAGGCCCTGGCGGTGGACGTGGAGCGCAACCTGATCGCGCCGATCCTGCAGATGGGGCTGAACGTCGTCGCGGAGTCCCGCACCGGTGACACCGGTGTCTCCCGCAAGGCCCGCCAGAGGGTCAAGCCGCCAGACATCCTGCTGACCACGCCTGAGCAACTGGCCCTGTTCTGCGCCTGGGAGGGCGCGCGGCGGTATTTCGAGGACCTGCAATGCGTGATCCTGGACGAGGTGCACGCCATCTGGCCGTCCAAGCGCGGCGACCTCTTGAACCTGGACCTGGCCCGGCTGCAGACCTTCGCGCCGGGGCTACGCCGGGTGGGGCTGTCGGCGACGGTGGACGATCCCGACCAGATCCGCCGCTGGATGACCCCGACGACGGCGGAGGACGTGGACCTGGTGCGGGGCTCCGGCGGGGCGGCGCCGGTGGTGGATATCCTGCTGTCGGAGGGCCAGGTGCCCTGGGCCGGCCACACCGCCCAGCACGCCATGCCGGAGGTCTATGACGCGATCAAGCAGGCGCGCACGGCCCTGATCTTCGTCAATACCCGCTTTCAGGCCGAGTTCGCGTTCCAGGAGCTGTGGAAGCTCAACGACGACGGCCTGCCCATCGCCCTGCATCACGGCTCCCTGTCGGCCGAGCAGCGGCGCAAGGTCGAGGCGGCGATGGCGAAGGGGCAGCTGCGGGCGGTGGTGTGCACCTCGACCCTGGACCTGGGGATCGACTGGGGGGATGTGGACCTGGTCATCCAGCTGGCCTCGCCCAAGGGCGCCTCGCGGATGGTGCAGAGGATCGGCCGCGCCAACCACCGCCTGGACGAGCCCAGCCACGCCCTGTTCGTGCCGGCCAACCGTTTCGAGATGCTGGAATGCCAGGCGGCGCGCGAGGCCATCGCCGAGAACGCCTTCGACCCGGAACCCTGGCGGGTCGGCGCCCTGGACGTCCTGGCCCAGCACATCATGGGCTGCGCCTGCTCCGAACCTTTGGATTTGCTGGCGCTGTATGAGGAGGTGATCACCGCCGGGCCGTACCGGGACCTGACCTGGGAAGACTATGAACAGGTGGTGGATTTCGTCTCCACCGGCGGCTACGCCCTGCGCTCGTACGACAAGTACCGGCGGATCGTGAAAGGCCTGGACGGCCTCTGGAAAGCCCGCAACGAGGAAACCGTGCGGCGCCACCGGATGAACGTCGGCGCCATCGTCTCGCCGGCCATGCTGTCGGTGCGCATCGGCAACGGCAAGAGCCGCGTGCCCGGCCGCAAGATCGGCGAGGTGGAGGAAGGTTATCTGGAGGTGCTGGAGGTGGGCGACACCTTCGTCTTCGCCGGCCGGGTGTGGCGGCTGGTGGGGGTGAGCGGCCTGGACGTGCTGGTGCAGCCCGCGCCGGGCCAGGATGCGAAAATGCCCTCCTGGGGCGGCTCGAAGTTCGCCATGTCCGCCTTCCTGGCCCGCCGGGTGCGGCAGCTGATGTCCGACGGCGAGCATTGGAAGGTGTTGCCCGGCGACGTGCGCGAATGGCTGGAGATCCAGAAGGACCGCTCCGCCATCCCGGCCGAGGACGAGATGCTGCTGGAGACTTTCCCCAAGGGCCAGAGGCATTTCCTGGTCTGCTACCCTTTCGAGGGGCGCCTGGCGCACACCACCCTGGCCATGCTGCTGACGCGGCGGCTGGAGCGGCTGGGGGTGGGGCCGATGGGGTTTGTCTGCAACGACTACGCCCTGACCATCTGGTCGGTGAAACCGATGGACGGCCTCGATTTTGGCGAGCTTTACGCCGAGGACATGCTGGGCGACGACCTGGAATCCTGGCTGGCGGAAAGCACGATGATGAAGGCCGCGTTCAAGGCCTGCGCCCTGATCGGAGGGTTGATCGAGCGGCGGTTCCCCGGCGAGCAGAAGTCGGGACGCCAGATCACCTTCTCCACCGACCTGGTCTACGACGTCCTGCGCCGCCACCAGCCCGATCACCTGCTGCTGCGCTGCGCCCGCGAGGACGCCGCCAGGGGGCTGGTGGACGTGGCGCGGCTGGGCCTGATGCTGCGGCGGATCAAGGGGCGGATCCGGCACGCGGCGCTGGATCACCTGTCGCCCTTCGCGGTGCCGATGATCCTGGAGATCGGCCGCCAGCAGTCGCCGGGCAGCTTCGGCGAGTTGATCCTGAGCGAGGCGGCGGAAGACCTGATCGCCCAAGCTATCGAATGAGATGGGCTATCGAATGAGATGGGCCATCGTATGATCGTCGCGCCATGAGTCTCGCTGAACAGACCTTCCGCTACGCCTTCGCCGAGCACGCCAACGGCGCCCTGGCGGTGATGGTGGCCGGCGCCGAGGTGGTGCTGCGCCCCTCCGGGGCCCTGTGGCTGGAGGCCGAGCGGGCCCTGGTGGTCGCCGACCTGCACCTGGAGAAGGGCTCGTCCTACGCCCGCCG
>DASVMY010000303.1:0-9569 GCA_036384135.1 Caulobacteraceae bacterium
TCCTTGGCGCGCCCGCCTGGGCCCGCGCCCAGGGCGCGGACGCCGGACCTGGCGTGCTCAGCGGCGACCATCTCGACCTGACCATCGGCGGCCGCGCGGTGAACATCACCGGCCGCCCGCGCATGGCGACGATGGTGAACGGCGCCATGCCGGCGCCGACCCTGAAGGTGCGCCAGGGCGATGACCTGACCATCAGGGTCACCAACCGCCTGGCCGAACCCACTTCGATCCACTGGCACGGGTTTCGGTTGCCGGCGGATATGGACGGGGTGCCGGGCCTGTCCTTCCGCGGGATCATGCCCGGCGAGACCTTCACCTATCGCTTCCCGGCCGTGCAGTCGGGCACCTATTGGTATCACAGCCACTCGGGGATGCAGGAGCAGACCGGCCTCTACGGCGCGGTGATCATGGTCCCCAAGGACAAGGAGCCCTACGCCTACGACCGGGACTATGTGGTCATCCTGTCCGACTGGACCGACGAAGACCCCATGGCGGTGCTCTCCAACCTCAAGCAGCAGGGCGACTACTACAATCAGCACCGTCCGACCCTGGGCGACTTCCTGAAGGACGCCCGCGAAAAGGGCTTCAAGGCCGCCAGGGCCGAGTGGTCCATGTGGGGCAAGATGCGTATGAGCCCCGCCGACATCATGGACGTCACCGGCGCGACCTACACCTTCCTGATCAACGGCCAGCCGCCGGCGGCCAACTGGACGGGGCTGTTCCATCCTGGCGAGCGGGTGCGGCTGCGGTTCATCAACAGCGCCGCCATGTCGACCTTCGACGTGCGCATCCCCGGCCTGCCGCTCACCGTGGTGTCGGCCGACGGCGCCGACGTCGAGCCGGTGAGCATCGAGGAGTTCCGCCTGGGGGTGGCCGAGACCCTGGACGTGATTGTCCAGCCCGGAGACCAGGCCTACGCGATCTTCGCCCAGGCGCAGGACCGTTCCGGCTACGCCCGCGCCACCCTGTCGCCGCGCCCCGGCCTGGCGGCCGCCGTCCCGCCCATGGATCCCCGGCCCCGGCGAACCATGACGGATATGGGCATGGCCATGGGGGGCATGGACATGAGTTCGATGCCGGGGATGGACATGAGTTCGATGCCCGGCATGGACATGGGCGCGGCCCCGGCTGGCCCCAAGGCGGGGGTCGTGGTCAACGCCGACGGAGTCGATCCGGCGAGCCTGAAGGGCAAGCCCTCGGTGGACAATGTCGCCGCCTCGACAACGAACCGACTGGGCGAAGCCGGCGACGGCCTGGACGGAAACGGGCGCAAGGTGCTGGTCTATACCGACCTGCGGGCGCTGAAGCCCGATCCGGAGACCCGCCTGCCGGACCGGGAGCTGGAGTTCCACCTGACCGGCAACATGGAGCGCTGGGTCTGGGGCTTCGACGGCAAGACCTTCTCCCAGGCCCCGCCGATCCGCATCAAGCTGGGCGAGCGGGTGCGCTTCACCCTGATCAACGACACCATGATGGAACATCCCATCCACCTGCACGGCTTCATCGTCTCGCTGGAGAACGGGCAGGAGGGGGCCTTGCCCTTGAAGCACACCATCAACGTCAAGCCGGCCGAGCGGATGAGCTTCGTCTACACCGCCGACACGCCCGGCCGCTGGGCGTTCCACTGCCACCTGATGCTGCACATGGACAGCGGCATGTTCCGCACCGTGGTGGTGGCATGAGCCGGCGGGGAAGGGCGGCGGCGGCGTTGTCGTCGATGCTGGCCTTGGCGCCGTTGGGGGGCGTTACCCACGCCCACTCGATGAATGGATCGGGGGATGGCCCCGCAAACACTTCAAGCGAGGCGGCGCCTTTCGGACCGCCGGTGGACGACCAGCATTTCTGGTCCCACGTCAGCCTCGATCAGCTGGAGGCGCGGGTCGGGAGCAGCGGCGCGGCCCTGCGCTGGGACGCCGAGGCCTGGGCCGGCCCCGACGCCTGGCGGGTGGTGGTGCGCAGCGAGGGGCAGCGGTCGCCGGAGGGGCGGGTCGAGGACGGCCAGCTGGAGGCGTTGTTCAGCAAGCCGGTCACGGCCTATTGGGACGTCCAGGCCGGCGGCCGCTACGACCTGGATTCCGCGCCTGGCCGAGGCTGGGCGGCGGTGGGCGTCGAGGGCTTGGCGCCGCAGTTCGTGAAGGTGGGCGCCACGGCCTACATTGGGAGCGGGGGGCGCCTGGCGGGCAAGGTCAAGCTGTCCCACGACCAGCTGCTGACCAACCGGCTGGTCCTGCAGCCAGAAGCGGAACTGAACCTCTACAGCCGCGATGACGCGGTGCGGGGCATAGGTTCCGGGTTCTCCGACCTCGATGCAGGGGTGCGGCTGCGCTACGAGATCACGCGCAAGTTCGCACCCTATGTCGGGGTGAGCTGGGAGCGGAAGTTCGGCCGGACCGCCGATTTCGCCCGCGCCGCGGGGGAGGGCGCCAGCAAGGTCCGCCTCGCGGTGGGCGTGAGCGCCTGGTTTTAGCCTCGCCCCACCCGACCCGGCCGCCCTGGCCGACCGATCAATCTGCCGTTTGCGGAGTGATTTCGGCAATCGGCGAGCCGGGCGCGCACTCAAAAGAGCATGTTGCGTCTTGCGGCCTGGCTACTCTTTGCAGGCGGTCCCCAGGTTCCCTGCCATGGGACATCGGAGTTTCAAGATGAACAGGATCTCCAGGTCTTTTGCCGTGGCCGCCGTTGCCGGCGCCATCGCGTCCACCGCCGTTGTCGCTGTCGTCGCCGCCGCCTCGGCAGCCGACGCCCACGCCATCTGGTTCGCCCAGCGCGCCAAGCAACTGGCCTTCATCTACGGCGTCGGCGCTGACGATCTCGATTCAGTCAAGCGCCTGCCGCTGGTGCAGAGCGTGGCCGGCTATGACGCCCAGTACAAGCCGGTGCCGACCAAGCTGCGGGTCGATGGTCCCATGGTGATGGTCGAGGCTGACGCCCCGATCACCGTGGTGACGGCGGTGATGCCCTACGGGATCTGGAGCAAGCAGCCCGACGGCGAATGGGTCAAGAAGGGCCGCGACGAGGTTCCGGGTGCGCTGATGAGCACCAAGAATTTCAAGTACACGGTACATATCGAGGGTCCCCTGAGCGCGCCGCTGCCCGCCTTTCCCGACCAGACCCTGCAGATCCAGCCTGTCTCGGCGAAACTGCCAGAAAAGATGGGTCAGCCGATGAAGCTGCGGGTGCTGCTGCACGGCAAGCCAGTGGCCGGCGCCCTGGTGCTGGCGGACATGGTCAACGATCCCGATTCCCGCCCGCTGAAGACCGGCGCCGACGGCACCGTCGTGATCAAGGTCCGCAACCAGGGGCTCAATGTGGTCAACGCGGTCTTTGACGGCCCTTCGGACGAGCCGGCGAAGGCCGTGCGGATCGAGCACGAGGCCACGCTGTCCTTTGTGCTGCAACACGCGCCGGAATAGCGCCTCGCGCCGTCCGCGCCCCGTCGCCCATCATCTGAGAGACCTCCTGCAATGAACCAGTTTCGACTCCGCACCGTCCTGGCCCTCGTGATCGGCCTGTCTGGCCTGGGCGGAGCCGCCTTCGCCCATGGCGGCAGCGTCCCCGAGCACGGCGGCGTCCTTAAGCTGGTGGCGGACACCTCGGTGGAGCTGGTCCGCAAGCCGACCGGCGTCGAGGTGTGGGTCGAGGAAGAGGGCGAGGAGATCCCGAGCGCCACCATGACCGGCAAGCTGGTCATCGTCGACGGCGGCGCGACCAAGGAGGTCGAACTGCAGCCGGCCACCGACAACATGCTGGAAGCCAAGGGCCTGACCATAGGATCTGGCGCCACGGTCACGGTGACCGTCGCCGCCAAGGTCGGTCACGACAAGACCACCGCCGTCTTCACGGTGAACTAGCCCCGCCGGCGCCTACTGGCGCGGTCAGAAGACCCCGCGCCCAACACTTGCACTCACCTGCCCAGAAGCGGCGTTTTGCGCTGTATCGCCGACCAGCCTTGGGGTTGGTGTCGGTGAGAACGGCTGTTGTATAGCAACCGGAGCGCGGCACTTAGCAAGCGGGCGACGATCTCGGGTTGAGGCTTCTACACCAATTCTTGGCTCCGGCATTTTCTGCGTATTTCATCCGGAATACCCCATATTCGTTCGCCGGCCCTGGGCCATTTGACCTAAAATTCCCGCGGGCCGGGCAGATACTCCCCTAAGTAAAACAGCGCGGAATTAGACGTTCTGCCGCGAAGTGTGCATCGCCGCGCACCCCTCGGAAAGAGGGGCCGGTAAATAGAGCGGGTTTTGAGCCTATCTGAACCTATCTGGAAGTAATGGGGGATAATGATGTCAACGCCGAACGGTTATCGTCTTGCCTTGATCGCAGGGGCCTCGCTTCTCGTCACGGCCCCTGCAGCCTACGCCGCGGACGCCGCCGCCGATGCGGCCGCTTCGGGAGACTCGGGGGCGGTCGACCAGGTGGTCGTCCTGGCCACCAAGCAGCAATACCGCGGCGACGTCTCGATCAAGGATCTCCCCCAGAATATCGAGGTCGTCAGCGCCAAGACCCTGAACGACGTCGGCATCACCCGCCTGGACATGGCGCTTGAACTGGTGAGCGGCGTCCAACACCAGAACAACTTTGGCGGCCTGTGGGACGCCTTCGCCGTCCGCGGCTTCTCCGGCGACCCGAACGTTCCCAGCGGCTACCTGGTCAACGGGTTCAACGGCGGGCGCGGATTCGGCGGCCCCAGGGACGCCTCAAACATCGAGACGATCGAGGTCCTGAAGGGCCCCGGCTCGGCCCTGTTCGGGCGCGGTGAACCGGGCGGCACGGTGAACATCATCACCAAGAAGCCGAAGTTCTTCCAGGAGGGCAGCGTCACGCTCTCTGGCGGCAGCTACAACACCTTCCGTTTCGAAGGCGACTACACCAACAAGATCACCGACGCGGTCGCATTCCGCGTCAACGGCGCCTACGAGCGGGCGGACAGCTTCCGCGATTTCCTGAAGTCGAAGAAGTGGGTGATCACCCCGTCGGTTCTGGCGAAGCTGTCGGACTCCACGACGCTGACCTACGAGCTGGAAGCGGTGCATCAGGAAGTGCCGTTCGACCGCGGCATCGTGGCCGTGAACGGCAACCCGTACACCCTGCCGGTTTCACGATTCCTCGGCGAGCCGGGCGACGGGCCCAACAAGGTCGACGTCCTGGGCCACCAGCTGCAATTCGCCCATGACTTCAACTCGAACTGGACCCTGCTGCTGGGGGCCGGATACCGCGAGACGGAGCTTAAGGGCTATTCCACCCAGGCCGAACTGACCCGCTCGCGGCAGATGCTGTACGTCGATGGACAGACCCTGTCGCGGCAGCGCCGGTACATCGACTACAAATCTGACCACACCGTGCTGCGCGGGGAGTTGGACGGGCACTTCAGCACCGGCAGCTTCGTGCACCATGTCCTGGTCGGGATCGACGGCGAGCGGTTCAACCTCGACTCGCTGCAGGAACGGTTCCGTCCGCCAGCGGTGAGCACCAACCCGACCCTTGCGCAGGGCGACGCCATCAACATCTTCAACCCGGTCTATGGCGACCTGCCGACGATCGGCATCGCCAACGCCTTCACCAACACCCGCGAACAGCAGCGGGCGTGGGGCGCCTACGCCCAGGACCAGATCGACATCACCTCGCAGTTCAAGGTGCGGGTGGGGGTCCGGTATGACGAGTTCAAGCAAAGCATCCTCAATCGCCTCAAAAACGTCACCTCCGGGCAGGACATCACCAATGTCAGCCCCCAGGTGGGCCTGGTCTACGAGGCCAACTCGCACATCTCGGTCTATGCCAGCTATGCCAAGGGTTTCCGGCCCAACAGCGGGCTTGACGTCCACGGCACGCCCTTCGCGCCCGAAAAGACCAACTCCAAGGAAATCGGCGCCAAGTTCTCGTGGCCGGAGCACCGGTTCAGCGCCACGATCGCCATCTACCAGATGGACAAGACCAACATCATCACCGCCGACCCGGTGAACTCCGGGTTCTCGATCGCCATCGGTTCAGCCGAAAGCAAGGGCCTCGAACTCGACCTCGACGCACAGCTGCCGGGCGAGGTGAATGCGCGGCTGTCGTATGCCTACACCGACGCCCATACGACCACCGCGATCCTCGACCCGGATTTCGCCAGGCCGGTTCCGGCGGGAGCGCCGCTGCTGGACATCCCGGCGCACAGCGCCAACCTGCTGCTCTCTCGCGACTTCGTGCTGGGCGACGACCGTGTACTGACGATCGGCGGCAATGTGCACTACGTCAGCGAGCAGCTGGGTGAGACGGCCACCACCTATATGTTGCCGTCCTACACCTTGGTGGAGCTGTTCACGTCCTATAAGCCGACGGCGCACCTGAAGCTGTCGGCCGAGATCCACAACCTGCTCAACGTGACCTACTTCCCGGCCTCCTACTCCCAGGTCTGGACCCAGCCCGGCTCGCCGCGCACCTTCACCCTGCGCGCCAGCTACAGCTTCTAAGACCGCTGATGCGGGAGGCGCCACAGTTGAGGTGAGCGGGTGATCGCCAGGCGCCGACTGCTTCAGATCCACAGGTGGTGCGGATTGCTGATCTGCGCCTTCGTCCTGGTTCAGGCGGTCACCGGCGGCATGCTGGCGTTCCGGACCGGGCTGGCGCAGGCCATCGATCCATCGGGCATGGTCCGGCGGACCGCGGCCGGCGAGACGCCGCTGAGCCAGGTCGTGGCCCATGTCCGCGCCACCAATCCCGGCTTCGAACTGCAGCGGATCGTCTTTCCGCAGAACAGCCAGGCGACCTATTTCGCCCACCTGGTGAACGCCCAGGGCGTGGTGCGCTACGCCTCGGTCGATCCGGGGAGCGGCGCGGTGCTGCGGCAGGGTAGCGTCTGGCGGTTTCCTGTCGAGGCGGCCCTGATGATCCACTACCAGCTGATGGCTGACCGCGCCGGGCTGGCGGTGATCCTGGTCCTTGGGCTGTCGCTGCTGACCATGGCGATCACCGGGCTTGCCTACTGGTGGCCGCGGCCCGGGCGCTGGGGCAGGAGCCTGGAGATCAACTGGCGTATGCCGGGCCGGGTGGTCCTGAGGCAGTTCCACCGCGCCGTGGGTCCGGTTGCCGCGCTCGTCGTCTGCCTCAGCGCGATGACCGGCGTTGTCCTCGCCTTCGCCCTGCTCACCGGCAAAGGCCCGACCAAATCGACCGCGCCGTCGGGCCTGCCGCCCGTCACCGACACCAATATCGACCAGGCCTTCGACCTGGCGCGGGCCAGGTTCCCCGGCCGCGAGATCCGCGACATCCGGATGCCCGCTCCGGGCAAGTTCAACGTCTTCTTCTGGGCGCCGGAGCGCCAGCCGCAGGCGGTGCATGGGGTCAAGATCGAGCTTCAGGGCCTGCGCGTGGCCGCCGTCACCAAGGCCGAAGCCGACCAGAGCCTGTCGACGTTCGTCCTGCCCATCCACACCGGGGAGAGTCTCGGTTGGATCGGCAAGTCGATCATCCTGCTGGAGGCCCTCGCGCTCGCGACACTGGCGGTGAGCGGGCCGGTGATGTGGTTTCAAGGCGTCCGGCGATGACGCTGCTCTACAAGGCCAACCCAGAGCGCGGCCAGGAATGGCGGGCCCTGTTCGCCGAGATGGCGCCGGACGTGCCGCTGCGGATCTGGCCGGACGTGGGCGATCCGGGCGAGGTGCGGTACCTGGCCGCCTGGGAGCCGTCCCTGGACCTGATCGCCAGCCTGTCCAGGCTTGAGGTGCTGTTTTCGCTGGGCGCGGGGGTGGACCAGTTCGACCTGCGGCAGATTCCGCCGTCAGTGACCGTGGTGCGCATGATCGAGCCGGGCATCACCCAGGGCATGGTGGAATATGTGACCTTCGCCGTCCTGGCCCTGCACCGGAACATGCTCGACTACCGCGAGGCGCAGCGCGAGGGCCTCTGGGCGCCGGTCCGCGTCGTGCCGGCGGACGAGCGGCGGGTGGGCGTGATGGGCCTGGGCAATCTCGGCCAGGCCGTGCTTGAGCAACTGAAGAGCTTCGGTTTCCGCCTGTCCGGCTGGAACCGGTCGCCCCGCCAAGTGGAGGGCGTCACCTGCCATGCCGGCGCGGAGTCTTTCCCGCGGTTCCTGGCCGGCTGCGACATCCTCATCTGCCTGTTGCCGCTGACGCCGGAGACGCGGGAGATCCTGAACCGCGAGACGTTCATGGCCCTGCCGAAGGGGGCGGGGGTGATCAATGTCGGCCGCGGGGGGCATCTGCGCGAGGACGACCTGCTGGCGGCCCTGGCCACGGGCCAGATCTCCGGCGCCGTGCTGGACGTGGCCACCTGCGAGCCCCTGCCGAGCGGTCATCCCTTCTGGACCCATCCACGCATCCTGCTGACGCCGCACATCGCCAGCATGACCCAGCCCAAGAGCGCCGCCCGCGCCTTGCTGGACAACATCCGACGGAGTCAGGCCGGGCGCCCCATGCACGGCGTCGTGCGGCGGGAGGTTGGCTACTGACGGCTGCCTGGACTGGTGGGCGCCGCGGCAACCTGTGCCGATTGGCTCGCCGAGAAAGGCCGTTTGTGCGTCCGCGCCACGCCCAATCGGGGCCTTCTGTCGACGTCGCCGTGCCGTAATATGTCCGGTATTCGCGTCCAGCTTTCGCTCGCCGGTGGCGCGCTCCCCGTGAAGTGTTTCTAGGCGGAGCGCGGTTGATCATCGTCGAAACCGCAGGCTGGCGCTGATCGATAAAAGACCTTGGAACCGGGAAGACAGATTGATGAGCGTGTTCAGGCCGAAATACATCACTTTCGACTGCTACGGGACCTTGACCAAGTTCCGCATGGGCGACATGGCCCGCGAACTGTTCCCGGACCGGATCGCGCCTGAGAACATGGACCTATTCGTCAAGAACTTCTCCGCCTATCGGCTGGACGAGGTGCTGGGGGCCTGGAAGCCCTATGCCGAGGTGATCCGCAATTCTGTCCGGCGGGTCTGCCGGCATTGGCAGATCGAGTACCGGGACGCCGACTCCGAAGCCTTCTACGCGGCGGTGCCGACCTGGGGTCCGCATCCGGACGTGACCGAGCCCCTGGCGCGGATCGCCAAGGAAATCCCGCTGGTGATCCTATCCAACGCCTCGAACGACCAGATCCACGACAATGTCGAGAAGCTGGGCGCGCCCTTCGCCCATGTGTTCACCGCCCAACAGGCCCAGGCGTACAAGCCGCGGCTGCAGGCCTTCGAGTACATGTTCGACCAGTTGGGCTGCAGCCCGGCGGAATGCATGCACGTCTCCTCCAGCTTCCGCTACGATCACATGTCCGCCGCCGATATGGGCTATGGCGCGCGGGTGTTCGTGGCGCGGGGGCACGAGGCGTCGCTGCTGCCGAACTACGCAACGCACGAGATCAAGGACATCGGCGGCCTGCCCGCGACCGTCGGCCTCTGACGACAGGATCGGCATGAAATTGACCTCCTATTGGCTCGACAGCGCGCCCGCCTTCGGTGGCGGGGCGGCGGGCCGCCTGGAGGGGCGGGTCGATGTGGCCGTGATCGGCGGCGGTTTCACCGGGCTTTCGGCGGCGCTGGCGCTGCGGCGGCGCGGCGCCTCGGTGGCGGTGCTGGAAGCCGG
>DASVMY010000304.1:0-7863 GCA_036384135.1 Caulobacteraceae bacterium
CCGACGCTTCCGCCCTGGCGTCCGCCCCCGCGGCGGCGGCGGTGACGTCCCGCCAGGCGGAGGCCCCGGTGGCGGAAGCCGAACCGCCCAGGGCCTCCTTCGGCCCCGAGACCGCCGACGACGTGCGCGGAATGAAGATTCTGGTGGTCGAAGACTCGGTCCTGCTGGCCATAGAGCTGGAGTCGGGCCTCACCGAGGCCGGCGCCGATGTGGTAGGCGTCGCCGCCACCCTGGAAGAGGCTCAGGCGATGTTGACGCTGACCTTCGACGTGGCGGTGCTGGACGCCAACCTGAACGGGGAGTCGGTGACGCCGGTGGCCGCCGTCCTGGCCTCGCGCGGCGTACCCTTCATCTTCGCCACTGGCTACCGCGACGCCGACATCACCACCGAAGCCTTCTCCGCCCCGGTGGTGCGCAAGCCCTACAATGTCCACCAGATCGCCGCGGCTCTGGTCCAGGCCGTGGGCGACCAGAAGGCGGCGAACGCCAACTAAGCCAACACTCTCTTCCCCACCACTCCGTTCGGGGGAAGAGAAGGGACGTCTCAGATCACCCCGCGCGCCCGCAGGCCCGCGATCGCCGCCGCGTCCAGTCCCGCCAGCTCCCCCAGCACCGCATCGGTATGTTCGCCCAGCGCCGGACCCGGCCACCGGACCTCGCCGGGGGTGTCCGAGAGCTTGGGAAAGACGTTCTGCATCCGGATGCGGCCGAAGACCGGGTGGTCGGTGGCCACGATGGCCTCGCGGGCGATGAATTGCGGATCGGTCAGCATGTCGGGCGCGCGGTAGACCCGGCCGCACGGCACCCCGGCCTCTTCCAAGAGGGCCAGCAGATCGGTCAAGGTGAAGGTCGCGGTCCAGTCGGCGATGATGCCGTCCAGCTCGCCCTGGTTCCGGCCCCGCGCCGCATGGTCCACGAAGCGGGGATCGACGGCCAGGTCCGAACGGCCCATGACCGCGGCGAGGCGCCTGAAGACGGTGTCGCCGTTGCCGCCGATCAGGATCATCTCCTCGCCGCCGGTGGGATAGACGTTCGACGGCGCGATGCCCGGCAGGACAGCGCCGGAGCGTTCGCGCACATAGCCGGTGATGTCGTACTCGGTGACCAGGTTCTCCATCATCGCCAGCACGCTCTCGTAGATGGCGGCGTCCACCACCTGGCCGCGGCCGGTGCGCTGGCGGGCGTGGATCGCCATCATCACCCCCATCACCGCATGGGTGGCGGCCAGGCTGTCGCCGATGGAGATGCCGGCGCGGGCGGGTGGGCGATCCGGCTCGCCGGTGATATGGCGCAGGCCGCCCATGGCCTCGCCGATCAGGCCATAGCCGGCCCGCTTGGCGTAGGGGCCGGTCTGGCCGAAGCCGGAGACGCGGGCCATGACCAGGCCGGGATTCTCGGCCGACAGGCTCTCATAGGTCAGGCCCCACTTTTCCAGGGCGCCGGGGCGGAAGTTTTCCACCAGGATGTCGGCTTTGCCGATCAGGGTGCGGGCGATGGCCTGGCCCTCGGGCGAGCGCAGGTTCAGGGTCACCGACTTCTTGTTGCGCCCGATCACCGGCCACCAGGGCGAGTGGCCCTTAGGCAGGCTGCGCCCCCACTGGCGCATGGGATCGCCTGAACCGGGATCCTCGATCTTGATCACCTGGGCGCCGAAGTCCCCCAGGATCTGACCGCAGAAAGGGCCGGCGATCAGAGTGCCCATCTCGATGACGGTGAGGTCGGACAAAGGTCCCAAACGAGGTCTCCAAGGCTTGTGTAGCCCCTACTTCACCGCCAGCAGGTTGTCATCGGAGTTGCGGTCGATCAGCTCGTTGTAGGGGTCGGCCCCGGCCCAGGTCGGCGGACGCGGCGCGATGAAGCTGATCGTCTGCACGCCCGAATGGATCGGCCGCTTCTCCAGGGCGATGACGTTCTTGGGCCCGAACTTGCCCGAGCCCGGCTTGGCGTCGAACAGGCCGATCCAGAGGTCCTCGGCCATGGGCGTCTTCAGCACCTTGCCCTTGCCGTCGGCGTAGACCTTGGCGGCGGAGACGGTCAGGGTGACGTCGTAGCGGCCATCGGGACGCCGCTTGGACGCCGCCGCGGTGGTCTTCACGTCGTAGAGCGTGCGCATTTCGAACAGGTCGGTGATCAGCTGCTGCTTGTCCGCCGGCGCCTGGGCGCGCAGGGCGTGGACCAGGTCCAGGGAGGTCGGATAGGGCGCGCCCTTGAAAGCGTACTGCGCCAGCAGCGACCGCAGGGCGGCGTTGACCTTGTCCTCGCCGATCTCGTCGGCCAGCCGGTACATGACCAGCGAGCCCTTGCGGTAGTGGATGTAGCCCTGGTCGGATTCGACCTTGTACAGCGGCTGCTCCTCCAACACCTCGCCGCCGCGGGCGCGCAGATAGGAATCCAGCTCGAACTTCAGGAACTTGCGGATCTTGTCGGGGCCATACAGGTTTCGCATCACCTGCAGCGCCGAGTACTGGGCCAGGGTTTCCGACAGCGAGGTCGCCCCCTGCTGGTCGGCGCCGACGATCTGGTGGGCCCACCATTGGTGCGCGAACTCATGCGCGGCGATGTAGGTGACCATGTCGATCTTCTCGGGATCGCGGTAGTCGGCGATGAAGCCCAGCCCTTCCGACCAGGGGAAGGTTCCGGCGAAGGACTGGGCGAAGCGGGCGTAGTCCGGGAACTCCACCACCCGCGCCTGGCGGAACTGGTAGGGGCTAAAATTGGCCCGGTAGTAGTCCAGCGACGCCTTCAGCGCCGTCTCCATGCGCTCGACGTTATAGGGGTGGTGCGGGTCGTAATAGACCGACAGGTCGACACCCTTGTAGCGCTCCGTCTTGACCAGATAGCGGGCCGACTGCACCGAGAAGAACTGCAGGATCGGCGCCTCGGTGACGAAATGCGCCGTCCGCCGGCCGTTCTGGGTGATGTCCGAGACCTTGTAGCCCGGCGCGATCGGGGTCTGGTCAGCGTCGGTGGTGACGGTGATGTCGGCGGTGGTCCAGCCGACATGGCCGACGTAGCTGTTCTGCCGAGCGGCCGGGTTCGGGTTCAGGGGCGGCGGGTGCAGGTCGTACTTCAACCCCTGGCGCCACCGGGCGGCGTGGTCTCGCAGCAGCATGTCGCGGCTCATGCCGATCACCGGTGCGATCTCCTCGGAGTTCACGAAGGTCCCGTTGTCCACCACGCTGGTCATGTTGTCCCGATTGCGAAAGCCATGCTGGGCAGCCTGGGTGGTGAAGGACAGGGTGCGCTTCTCGCCGGGCAACATCGGGCTGTCGAAGGTGAAGATGCGATAGTTGAAGCGCGGGTCGGCGGCCGTCCTGGCCCAGGCGCCTTGGATGGAAAGGGCGCAGACGACCACGTCGCGGTCGAACCGCACATGGACTTCGCGCAGGGGCTGGCCGGTGCGGTTCTCCAGCTCGTAGACGCCCTTGGTTTCAAGCAGGCGCTGATGCGGGTGGATGCTCACCGCCAGCTTGACCGCGACGACGCTGGGCTGGGGCACGGTCTCGTAGCGGAGCAGGGCCCGCTCATAGTCAGCCTGCCACGCCTCGTTGCTGGTCTTGGTGCGGTAGGTGTTCCAGACGTTGGTGTTGACCAAGATGAAGGCGCCGGCGCCCAGGGCCGTCACCAGGCCGAGCCCGGCCATGACGCCGGCCGGCCCCCGCAGGCGGGCGGGCAGGCGGGCGAACCGTGGGGCGTAGCGGCTCTCCGCCCCACGCCGCCACAGCGCGTAGCACAGGGCGGTCAGCAACAAGCCCAGGCCCGCGTCATAGAGCCGGAACCACCATGGCCCGATCCAGAAAGCGCCTAGGCCGTTCATGTCCGAGAGCGGCATGCGGCTCTGGAACGGGCTGGCGTAGAACAGCAGGCCGTGCTCCCAACCCACGCGCGGCAGGGTCAGCACGCCCACGAACCAGACCAGCAGCACGCCCCAGCCCACGAACTTGTTGGGGCTGAGCACCTGGAAGAACACCGCCAGGATCGCCAGGGCGGCGAAGTCCACGGCGTGCGGAACCAGGTACCAGATCAGGAACTTCGCGGGTTCGAAGTCGGTGTAGCCCTTGCTGGACTGAATGCCGACGGCGGCGGCGACGCTGACCAGCAGGGTGGCCCACAGCACCAGGGTCACCGCCGCGATCTTGGGCAGGACGAAGGTCCAGTCCGGCGCGGGGGTGGCGTCGATGATCTCGTGCATGCGCCGGTCGCGGTCGCGCCAGACCAGGTCGCCCGCGAAATAGCCGGCGATGATCATCGGGAAGATGGCGAAGCCGCCCTCCAGCGCCGGGATCAGGATACGGGTCACCGGCCAGACCGCGCCGCTGTAGCGATCGTCGGAGGTGATGGTCCAGAGGATGGCGACGGCGTTGGCCATGCCCAGCGCCAGGATCGCCCAAAAGGCGACACTCTTGAACACGTGCGCCATGTCGAAGCGTGTGCGCTCCACCATCTGCGCCCAGGCGGCGTCCCGGAGAGGTGGGGCGGGTGGAGCAGCGGGGTGGAGCGCCGGCTTGGGCCGGAACGGCTCCTCCGCCGACGCCGGCCATGTCGAGCGCCGGGCGGCGTCGGCCTTCACGCCGGCCGCCTGAAGGCGGCTCAACGGATAGGCCAGGACCAGGAACCCGGCGCCCAGCAGCAGCACGAAAAGGCGGTTGAACAACAGCACGCCGGCCACCGGCGGATTGAGGCTGTTGCGCTCCGACACAGTCCAGTAGCGGGTCGCGAACTCGTAGGCGCCGGAGCCGAACGGCTCCCAGCGGGCCACGATCGGGGCCAGGTCCGGCCGGGAGACGGCGATGCTGGTGATCACATAGAGCACCAGGAAGGCGATCACGCCGATGAAGGTCCAGCCCATGGACCGCGTGACGGTCGAGAGGGTGAAGAAGGCGGCCGCGGTGAAGAAGACGTTCGGCAGGGCCATGACCAGATAGCCATAGGCATAGGCCCCCGGCAGGAAGGGCCCCTTCAGGTCGGGGTCCAGCCAGAACGCCATGCCGCCCAGCAGGCTGGCGGCGGTCACCCCCAACAAGCACACGCAGACCACCGCGAAGGCCCCGGCGAAGCGGCCGTAGAGATAGTCGAACTTGGTCAGCCGCGTGGTGCGCAGGATCGGGCCGAAGCCGGTTTCGTCGTCCTTCAGCACCGAGCCGGCCACGAAGGCCGTGCCCACGAACATGAAGAAGATCGAGAAGATCAGGTGCAGCTGGTTCACCAGATCCGGGCTGTTACGATGCACGCCCGAGGCCGACCCGATACTGAGGGAACCCGCTCCCGTGATCAGCATCGCTACGGCGAAAAGAATGGCCGAGAGGATCCAGAACAGCGGCTGGCGGAGCTGGTAGCGGAATTCGAAGCCGGCGACCTGGAGCAGCATCGTGGGGTCAGGCCGCCGCTTGGGCCGAAAGGGTGGAAAAATAGACGTCTTCCAGCCCCCCCGCGATGGGCGCGAAGCCGTCGCCGGGATCATGGTCGGCCAGCACGTGCACCAGGGTGCGGCCGGCGAACAGGCGGGTGGAGATGACCTCGTGCCGCTGGCGCAACCGCTCCATGTCGATCTTGTCGACGGTCTTGACCCAAACCCGCCCGTCCAGCGAGGCCATCAGCGCCTGGGGGGCGCCCTCGCGCACGATCCTGCCGCCGGCGATGATCGCCATCCGCGGGCAGAGGTCGGCGACGTCATCGACGATGTGGGTGGACAGGACCACCACCATGTTCTCGCCGATCTCGGACAACAGGTTCAGAAACCGCTGGCGCTCCTCCGGGTCGAGGCCGGCGGTGGGCTCGTCGACGATGATCAGCGACGGGGCGCCGATCAGGGCCTGGGCGATGCCGAAGCGCTGGCGCATGCCGCCGGAAAACCCGGCCAGGGCCTTCTTGCGGTGCTGCCACAGATTGACCTGCGCCAGCAGGCCCTCCACCAGCTCGCGCCGCTCGCCGGCCTTGGCGAAGCCTTTCAGCACCGCCATGTGGTCCAGCATGTCCTGGGCGGTCACCCGGGGATAGACGCCGAAGTCCTGGGGCAGGTAGCCCAGGGTGCGCCGCAGGGCCTCGGGGTGCTTCAGCACGTCGATGTCGTCGAAGCGGACAAAACCGGAGGTCGGCGCCTGCAGGGTGGCGACGATGCGCATCAGGGTCGACTTGCCCGCGCCGTTGGGTCCCAGCAGGCCGAACATGCCGCGCGGCACGGTCAGGCTCACCTCATCCAGGGCTTTCACGCCGCCTGGATAGACATGGGTCAGGTTCTCGATGATCAGCATGGCGTCTGTAACGGCCCGGGGCGCGATTTAGCCCGCCGATCCGCAATGCACGCCGCTCCCCGGCGCGGCAAGTGAAAGAACGGTTAGGCGCGCTTCCGCCTGTGGCTCTGGCCAAGGCGCGCGCAGGGGTTTAGGGGGCAGGATATGGCCCAATATGTCTTCCCCGCCCCGACCCAGCCGGCGGTTCCCGTCGAGGGAACCGACGCCCTCTTCCCCGTACGCCGTATCCTGTGCGTCGGCCGCAACTACGCGGCCCACCGGCGCGAGATGGGCGGCGATGACCGCGATCCGCCGTTCTTCTTCGCCAAGCCTGCCGATGCGGTGGTCCCGCCGGGCGGCGGCGTCCCCTACCCCACCGTCACCGGAAACTTCCACCACGAGATGGAGCTGGTGGTGGCCATCGGGACCGGCGGGTCCAACATCGCCCCGGCCGACGCGCAAAACCACATCTTCGGCTACGCCGCCGGCGTCGACCTGACCCGGCGCGACCTGCAGAACGCCGCCAAGGACAAGGGCAAGCCCTGGGACGCCAGCAAGGGCTTCGATCACTCCGCCCCGATCTCGCCGATCCGCCGCCAGGCCGGCCCGCCGCCGCAGGGGCGCATCACCCTGTCGGTGAACGGCCAGGTCAAACAGGACGCCACGGTCGCCGACATGATCTGGACCGTGCCGGAGATCGTCGCCGAGGCCTCCAAATTGTGGGCCCTGGCGCCGGGTGATCTGATCTACACCGGCACGCCGGAGGGCGTCGGCCCGCTGGTCCGCGGCGACATGGTCACCGGCGAGATCGAGGGGGTCGGGTCCCTGGCCTTCACGGTCAGCTAGGTGACCCTCGTCCTGCATTCCTACTGGCGCGCTACCGCGCCCTACCGCGTGCGCATCGGCCTTGCCCTCAAGGGCCTGGCGTTCGACTACGCGCCGGTGAACCTGTTGCAGAACGAGCAGGGCGCGGCGCCCTACAAGGACGCCCTCAACCGCCAGGCCCTGGTCCCGGCGCTTGAGACCGACGACGGGGTGCTGACCCAGTCCCTGGCGATCCTGGAGTGGCTGGACGAGGTCCACCCCCAGCCGCCCCTGCTGCCCGCCTCGCCCTACGACCGCGCCATCGTCCGAGCCATGGCCGAGATCGTCGCCTGCGACATCCATCCGGTGAACAATCTGCGCATCCTCAAGGCCCTGGACGCGCTGGGCCACCCCACCGGCGGCGAGGACCAGCTGGCCTGGGGCGCCCGCTGGATCACCGACGGCTTCGCGGCCCTGGAGCCCATGGTCGCCAAGCATGGCAAGGGCTTCGCCTTTGGCGACACACCGACCATCGCCGACTGCGTCCTGATTCCGCAGCTCTGGTCCTCCAGCCGCTTCGCCGTGGACATGGCGCCCTTCCCGGCCCTGCGAGCGGTCGCCGAACGGGCCGCGGAGCACCCGGCGTTCCAGGCGGCGCATCCCGACCGACAGCCGGATAAACCCCCGGCCTAAAGCCCCTCCCCAGCTTGCGGCTAGGGGATGCACAGATCTCGTCACTAGCTGTCTGCGGGGCTTTGAGCGGTCCTTCTCCCGCAAGGGGAGAAGGGAGAGGAGGGGCGGCCTCAGCCATCTCGTAACACGCTGGAAT
>DASVMY010000305.1:0-10107 GCA_036384135.1 Caulobacteraceae bacterium
GCGAGGGGGAGTGGCGAGGGTGAGGGAGCGAAAGCGACCAAAACCCGCCGAGGGGGAGAAGTGCGCAGGCAAACCCCGAGGTCGGCGCCGTCTCCATCTCACCGCCGCCGGTGGGTGTCGCCCCTCCGCGGCGCATCGGTCTGCTGCGCGGACCTCGCGCGCCGCACCTCCCCTCACCTGCGTGAGGGGAGGATCAGAAACGCCAACACGGCGCGGAATGCCCCTCAAGCCGCCGCGCTTTCCACCGCCTCTATCCCCAGCATCGCCGCCTTGCGGGCCAGGCCCCAGTGGTAGCCCGTCAGCCGACCGTCCTTGGCGATGGCGCGGTGGCAGGGGATCAGGAAACTGACCGGGTTGGCCCCGATCGCCGCCCCCGCCGCCCGAAAGGCGCCGGGCTTGCCGGCCCAGGCGGCGACGTCGGCATAGGTGGCGGTCTCGCCCTTGGGGATGCGCAGCAGGGCTTTCCACACCTGCACATGGAAGGGCGGGCCGATCAGCACCAGGGGCGTCGGCGCCCCGGAAAAGGCGCCCAGGGCCGCCTGGCGCGCCGCCGCGTCGTCGCGCACCCAGCGCGCGGCGGGAAAGCGGGCGTGCATGTCGGCGTAGGTGGCTTCCTCCTGGCCCGGATCGGCGAAGGCCAGGCCCGCCAACCCCCGCGGCGCCAGGACGAAGAGGCCGTTGCCGAACGGCGTCGGGGCCCAGCCGAAGGTCAGCTCCAGCCCCTCGCCCCGCCGCCGCGCCTCCCCCGGCGTCACCCCTTCCTGGGCGATGAACAGGTCGTGCAGCCGCGAGGGCCCCGACAGCCCCGCATCCAGAGCTGCGTCCAGCACGCTGAGGTCCTCCTCCAGCAGCAGGCGGCGCGCCTCGGCATGGGCCAGGGCGGCGGTGAAGGTCTTGGGGCTGACCCCCGCCCAGCGAGTGAACAGGCGCTGGAAGTGGAAAGGGGACAGGCCCACCGCATCGGCCGCCTCGTCCAGGCTCGGACGTTCGCGCCAACGCTGCGCCAGCCATTCCAAGGCCCTGGTCATGCGCTGGTAGTCGGCCGACCGCTCTTCCAAGGCCGCCAGGGTGGGTACGGATTTGAAGATCGTGCTCATGGACGGAATCTAGGCCCGCTCCGGGTCGAAATCCGCCCGGTTCTTGCGGTCGGGCAAATTAGGCGTACCGCTCCTGCCGCGCCTGGGCGATGGCCTGGCGCAGGGCCTTGGCGAAGTCCAGCCGTTCGGCGCGCCCCAGCGCCAGGGCCAGGGGCAGCTCCCGCCCCGACAGGGCCAGGCGCAGTTCCGGCAGGTCCTCGCTCTCGCCCACCACCGTCACCCGCGTGAACGCCGTCGGCGAGGCCCAGAGCAGCTGCTCGCCCTTGGGCGTCTCCAGCATCACCCGCACCTCGGCGGCGCTCACCTGCACCCGTTCCTTGCGCAGGGCCTGGCGGTTGCTCACCGCGAAGGCGATCACCACCGCCACCAGGTCCAGGCCCAGGAACGCCGGCACCGGCGCCGCGCCCATGGACACGAACATCACCGCGGTGGCGCAGTTGATGGCGGTCATGATGGCGATCAGCACGATGAACCCCCGCTCTGACAGCGAGCGGTGCGGCGTGATCAAAGCGTCCATGTACAGGGGTTCGTCCACGCCTCTTTATACGCCTTCCCCCCATGGCCTGGCGAGCCGCCTTGGCGAGGCTGGCGAACCCCGCCAAAGTCACGCGATGGCCAAGACGACGAAACCCAAACCCCGCGCCCCGTCTCCTAAGGAGCGCGAACGGATCGTCGCCCTGTTCGACCGCTTCGCCGCCCACCTGGGCGATCCCAAGACTGAACTGGTCTATTCCTCGCCCTTCACCCTGCTGGTGTCCGTGGTGCTGTCGGCCCAGGCCACCGACGTGTCGGTGAACAAGGCCACCGCCAGGCTCTACGCCGTGGCCGACACGCCCGCCGCGATCCTGGCGCTGGGGGAGGCGGGGCTGACGCCCTACATCGCCTCCATTGGCCTCTTCCGCACCAAGGCCAAGAACGTCGTCGCCCTCGCCAGCATCCTGATCGAGCAGCATCACGGCCAGGTCCCCTTGAACCGCGAGGCGCTGATGGCCCTGCCCGGGGTCGGGCGCAAGACCGCCAGTGTGGTGCTCAACGAACTGGACGTGGAGCCGGCCATCGCCGTGGACACCCACGTCTACCGCGTCGCCCACCGCCTCAAGCTCTCCGCCGGCAAGACCCCCGACCAGGTGGAAGCTGACCTGATGCGCGTCGTGCCCATTGGGCGCCTGACCCGCGCCCACCACTGGCTGATCCTGCACGGCCGCTATGTCTGCGTGGCCAGAAAGCCGAAGTGCGGCGCGTGCATCGTGAGCGACCTCTGCCCATCGCGGGAGCTGTTCCTGGGGGCGTGAAAATGACAGCGCCAGCGGCTATTTCGGCGACAGTTTACTTTTTAGCGCAGCCAAGACAGCAAACTGTCGCCGAAATAGCAGCCCCCCAAAACTCGACGCCGGCGCCGCTTTCCTATACCTCCCCGCTTCCGATCCGCTCCGAGACCCTTCCTCCATGACCGCCGCCTACGACGTCGCCGCCATCGGCAACGCCATCGTCGATGTGATCGCCCAGGCCGACGATGCTTTCCTGGCCGCCGAGACCCTGGCCAAGGGCTCGATGATGCTGATCGACGAGGACCGCGCGCACCAGCTCTATGGCCGCATGGGTCCGGGGCTGGAGACCTCCGGCGGCTCGGCCGGCAACACCGTCGCCGGGGTGGCCAGCCTGGGCGGCAGGGCGGCCTATGTGGGCAAGGTGGCCGGCGACCTGCTGGGCGAGGTGTTTGCCCACGACATGCGCTCCATCGGCGTCACCTTCGACACCGCCCCCCTGACGGCGGGCCCCGCCACCGCCCGCTCCCTGATCAACGTCACCGCCGACGGCCAGCGCACCATGTGCACCTACCTGGGCGCCTCCACCGAGCTGACGGCCGACGATGTCGACCCGGCAGTGATCGAGGCCTCGGCGATCCTCTACCTGGAAGGCTATCTGTTCGACCCGGTGGAGGCGCGGCGCGCCTTCGCCAAGGCCTCCGCCATCGCCCGCACCTCCAACCGGCTGATCTCGCTGACCCTGTCGGACGCCTTCGTGGTCGAGCGCCACCGTGAGGCCCTGCTGGGCTTCATCGACACCCAGGTGGACATCGTGTTCGGCAATGAGGTGGAGCTGGCGTCCCTGTTCCAGACCGACGATTTCGACGCCGCCGCCAAGGCCATGGGCGAGCGGGCGCGCATCGCCGCCATCACCCGGAGCGAAGCCGGCTCGGTGGTGCTCTGCGGCGGGCAGGCTATCACCGTTCCCGCCTTCCCGGTTCAGAAAGTCGTGGACACGACGGGCGCGGGCGACCAATACGCGGCGGGATTTCTCTTCGGCCTCGCCAGGGGCCGGCCGCTGGACGTCTGCGGCCGTCTCGGCTCCCTGGCGGCGGCGGAGGTGATCTCGCACTACGGCCCCCGCCCGCAGACTTCCCTGCGCGATCTGGCGGCGGCTTCAGGACTATAGGGGCGATGGCCGACAGCACGGGCAGCACGGGGCGGACCGCCGAGGTTAGCCGGGCCACCAAGGAGACGCAGATTCGCGTCACCCTGGACCTGGACGGCGTCGGCAATTCCAGGGTCTCCACGGGGATCGGGTTCTTCGACCACATGCTGGAGAGCTTCGCCCGCCACGGCGGCTTCGACATGACCGTCGAGACCAAGGGCGACCTGCATATCGACATGCACCACACGGTGGAGGACACCGGCATCGTCATCGGTCAGGCCTTCGCCAAGGCTCTGGATGGTTTCAAAGGTGTGCGCCGGTTCGGCCACAGCTACATCCCCATGGACGAGACCCTCACCCGCTGCGCCATCGATCTTTCCAACCGCCCCTACCTGATCTGGCGGGTGAACTTCCAGCGGCCGAAGGTCGGGGAGATGGACACCGAACTGTTCAAGGAATTCCACCACGCCTTCGCCATGAACGCCGGCGCCTGCCTGCATCTGGAGACCCTGTACGGCGAGAACAGCCACCACATCGCCGAGAGCGGCTTCAAGGCCCTGGCCCGCGCCCTGCGCATGGCCGTCGAACTGGACCCCAAGACCCATGGCCACGCCCCCTCCACCAAGGGCGTGCTGTAGAGCGTGACAGCCGAAAGTGGTTGCCGGTTTCGGCGACCGTCACGCTCAAACTTTAGACGCGGGATTTTCGGCTGAAGCCGAAAATCCCGAGGAGGATTCCCACCCATGCAGAGCGTCGCCCTGATCGACTACGGGTCAGGCAATCTCCGCTCGGCCGAAAAAGCCTTGCAGAAGGCCGCTGCCGACCACGTGGCCGGCACGACCGTGATCACCACCAGCGACCCGGACCTGATCGCCAGGGCCGACCGTATCGTGCTGCCGGGCGTGGGCGCCTTCGCCGCCTGCATCGGCGCCCTGCACGGGCGGCCCGGCGTCGTCGACGCCATCACCCAGGCCGTCCAGGCCAGGGGGGCGCCGTTCCTGGGCATCTGCGTGGGCATGCAGCTGCTGGCCCACCACGGCCTGGAGTTCGGCCAGACCCCGGGCCTGGCCTGGATCGAGGGCGAGGTGCGGCGCATGGAGCCGACCGGCGCCCACTACAAAATCCCCCACATGGGCTGGAACGGGATTGAATGTGAGCTGGCCAACCCCCTGTTCGCCGGCCTGCCCACCGGCACGCACATGTATTTCACCCACTCCTTCGCCTTCTTCCCCAAGGACGAAGCCGACATCGCCGCCTGGACCGACCACGGCGGACGCTTCGCGGCCGCCGTCCAAAGGGGCAATATGGCGGGGGTCCAATTCCACCCCGAGAAGTCCCAGGCCGCCGGCCAGCGCCTTCTCGCCAACTTTCTGGAGTGGCGGCCATGATCCTCTACCCGGCCATCGACCTGAAGGATGGCGAATGCGTTCGCGTGGTGCATGGCGACTTCGCCACCGCCACCGTCTTCAACAAGGACCCCGCCGACCAGGCGGCCACCTGGGCCAAGGCCGGCTTCGAGTGGGTGCATGTGGTGGACCTGAACGGGTCCGTGGAAGGCCGCGCCATCAATGACGCGGCGGTGCGGGCCATCCTTGAGGCGGTCTCCATCCCGGTGCAGCTGGGCGGCGGCATTCGCAGCCTGGCCAACGTCGAGACCTGGATCGAGGCCGGCGTCAGCCGGGTGATCCTGGGCACCGCCGCGGTGCGAGACCCCGACCTGGTCAAGGCGGCGGCCAAGGCCTGGCCCGAGCAGATCGCCGTCAGCGTCGACGTGCGCAAGGGCAAGGTCGCCGTGCAGGGCTGGCTGGAGGACAGCGGCCTGGACGCGCTGACCGTCGCCCGCCGGTTCGAGGACGCCGGGGTCTCGGCCTTGATCATCACCGACATCGACCGCGACGGCGCCCTGACCGGCTTCAACATCGAGACCTTCGGGGCCATCGCCGACGCGGTCCACATCCCGGTCATCGCCGCCGGCGGCTTGGCCACGGTGGACGACATCATCCGCATCCGCGCCCGCAAGGGCACCCCCATCGCCGGCGCCGTCCTGGGCCGCGCCCTTTATGCCGGCACGATCCACGCCGACGAAGCCTTGGCGGCGGCGGCGTGATGGAGTCTCGCTATGCTTAAGGCCCGCGTCATCCCCTGCCTGGACGTCAAGGACGGCCGCGTGGTCAAGGGCGTGCAGTTCCTGGAACTGCGCGACGCCGGCGATCCGGTGGAACAGGCTCGCGCCTACGACGCCGCCGGCGCCGACGAGCTGATGTTCCTGGACATCACCGCCAGCCATGAAGGCCGCGGCGCCATCCTGGACGTGGTCGCCCGCACCGCCGACGTCTGTTTCATGCCGGTGGGCGTGGGCGGCGGCATCCGCACCGTCGAGGACGCGCGGCGCCTGCTGCTGGCCGGGGCCGACAAGATCTCGATCAACACCGCGGCGGTGGAGAACCGCGAGCTGATCAGCGCCTGCGCCGACGCCTTCGGCTCGCAGGCAGTGGTGGTGGCCATCGACGCCAAGCGCAAGGCCGACCGCTGGGGGGTATTCACCTATGGCGGCCGCCGCGACGTTGAGCTGGACGTCGTCGAATACGCCCGCGACGCCGTGGCCCGGGGCGCCGGGGAGATCCTGCTCACCTCGATGGACAAGGACGGCGCCAAGACCGGCTACGACATCGAACTGCTGGCCGCCGTGACCTCGGCCGTCGGGGTGCCGGTGATCGCCAGCGGCGGGGCCGGAAATACCCGTCACCTGGTCGAGGCGGTGCTTGAAGGCGGCGCCGACGCGGTGCTGGCCGCTTCCATCTTCCACTTCGGCGAGATCTCGATTGCGCAGGCCAAGGCCGCCATGTCCGCCGCCGGCATCCCCATCCGCCCGCCCTACATCGAAGGAAAGGTCCCGGCATGAGCCGGTTTTCGCAGACCCTGGAGCGCCTGACCGCGACCATCGCCGCCCGCCGCGGCGCCGATCCCACGTCCTCCTGGACCGCCAAGCTCCTGGCCGACCGGCCCCTGGCCGCCAAAAAACTGGCCGAGGAAGCCCTCGAAGCGGCGCTGGCCACCGTCCAGGACGACAAGGCGGCCCTGGTCGCCGAAAGCGCCGACCTGATCTACCACTGGCTGGTGGTCCTGGCGGCGGCCGGCGTCTCGCTGGACGAGGTGGCGGCCAAGCTGGACAAGCGCGAAGGGACTTCGGGGATAGCCGAGAAGGCCTCGCGGGAGAAATAGGAACGCACCTCGTCAATCCTTCCCCCGCCTGCGGCTACCGCATTCACACCTCTCTCTAGGCACTGCCTGTGGAGGCTAAAATCTCCCTTCTCCCCTTGTGGGAGAAGGTGGCCCGCGCAGCGGGTCGGATGAGAGGTCGAGAGGCCTGTCGGGCTAAGCGGCTGACAATAATAGGCAATTTCCGGCGCGACCCCTCATCCGTCTGCTTCGCAGCCACCTTCTCCCGCAAGGGAAGACGGACCGCTCAAGGCTCCGCCGACAGCTAACGACGAGAGTGTGCATCCCCTAGCCGCAAGCGGGGGAAGAAGAGGTGAGTTACGCCCTTACCGCCGCAGCGCCACGTAGAGCGCCCCTTCGCCGCCATGCCGGCGGTGGGCCTCCGACAACCCCGCCACGGCGTCCCGCAGCGGCGGCTCGCCCAGCCATTCGGGAACCCGCCGCCGCAGCACCCCGTCACCCAGCGCACCCTTGCCGGTGATCACCAGCACCGCGCGTTCGCCCTGGGCGCGGGCGCGCAGGATGAAGCCGGTGAGGGCGGCGCGGGCCACGTCCTGGGTCATGTTATGCAGGTCGATCACCGCGGCGATGGGGTCGCGCTCGCGAGTCAGACGGCGGCGGCGACCGGGTTCGATGGTTTCAGGCGGAATCTCGGCTGGCCGGCGAATGGCGCGCGGCGGCGGGGCCGGCTTTGGGACATAGGCCGCCAGCGCAGGCTCCGCCGCCGCGGCTGTCGAGACCACCCGCACCCGCGCGGCCGGCTTCTTCGGCACGGTCCGCCCCGGAAACGGCCGGACGGTGGAGGCGACCACGGCCCAGAGGCGCAGGTCCTCATGCTGGCCGGTCTTCTTCATGGCGTCAGGAACTCGGGTGCGTCACAGGGGCGAGGCGGTAGAGGCGCAGCGTATGGCGCACCCGCCCCGCCGCCAAGCCTGCCTCGGGCCCTCGGCCCAGATAGAGGTCCGCCCGCGCCTCGCCCTTGATCGCCCCGCCGGCGTCCAGCGCCACGGTGAGGCGCCGGTAGGTGGGGAAGGCGCCGGCCAGGGCCGGGGCCGAGGCGTCGATCCAGAAGAGTTCGCCCAGCGCATGCTTGGAGGTGTCCACCGCCACCGCCCGCCCCGGGATCAACGGCTGGCCGGCCGCTCCGGCCGGGTCGCGGCCATCGTCGGGGCCGAGCTTGAAGAACACATAGCGCGGGTTGATCTGCATCAACGCCTGCGCCCGCGGCCCCTGGTGCTGGGCCAGCCACGTACGGATCGCCTCGCCGGAGGTGCTGTCGTCCGCCAACAAACCCTGCTCACGCATGGGCGCGGCGATGCCCTGGAAACGGGCGCCGTTGGTCCCGTCGAACACGGCTTTGGCCCGCCCGCCGTCCGGATAGACCAGCACGCCGGAACCCTGGATCTGCAGGAAGAACAGGTCTTCGGGCCGCATCCACGCCAGGGCGTCGTCGGTGGGGCGCTGGTCGATCTGGGCGCGGTCGGCGTAGGGAGCGCCCTGGCCGCTGGTCCAGTCGGCCGGCGGCAGGTCGGCGGGGCGGGGCCGCACCGGGGCCGTGAACGGGCCCTCCGGGGCGCTGCGCGCCTCATAGACCGGCGCGAAATAGGCGGTCAGCAGGCCTTCCTCGGGCACCGCCTCGGGGCGGAAGTTGGTTTCCAGGAACCGGCGGGCGTCACGTTCGTTCAGCCGACCCAGCGCAATGGCGCGACGGCAGACGTCGTAAAGGCCGGGGTCCTGGGCCACCCGGCAGGTGGCCACGAACGCCGCTAGGGCCGCGGCGTGGTCGTCTTCGGCCCATCCGGGCAGGCGGGAGAATTCCGGGTTGGCGACGAAGGCGCCCGGCGCCGACAGATGCGACGGCGCCACAGGGCGCATCGCTGGTGGCGGCTGGGGCGCGCGATACTCGGAATGATATGGGCCAGCCGTCGGCGCGGGGGCCGTGGCGCAGGCGCCCAGCGCCAGGATGGCGGCGACCGCCGGCAGGCCCGCCAGGAACTGAAAACGCATTACGCCTCCGCGGCGTCGACGTGGATCAGCGTCCAGTTAGGGTCCCGGCTCTTAAGATTGCGTTCGAAGGTCCAGATCTCGGCGGTGCGCAGATCGTCGACGGCCTCGCCCTCCGGCCCCTTGGACCGCTTGCGGTATTCGGCCAGGAAGCGCACGGCCGCCTTGGCCACGTCGCCCACCACGTCCACGCCCTCGAAGTCGGCGCGGGGCGGGGCCAGGAAATCGACGCTCTCGCTGCGGCCCTGGGCCTCGCGCTCGGCGATGGCGGCTTCGAAGGGTCCCATCACCGTGGTCGACAGCAGCGGCTGCAGGGTCGCCCGGTCGCCGGCCGCGAAGGCCTTGACGATCATCTGATAGGCCGAACGGGCGCCGCTCAGGAACTGGGCGATGTCGAAGGCGGGGTCGCGCGCCCGCATGGCGGCCAGGCCCGTCAGGGGCCCGGCGTCCTCCACCGGCGCGGCGGAAAGCTTGGTCAGGTCGGTCACCCCGCCGATGGCCTGCGCCTGGGGCAGGTCGTCGGGGCCGCGGCCGACGCGCCGGCCCAGCACCGTGTAGAGCTGGAAAAGCACGACGCCGGCAAGGGCGGCCAGGATGATGAGTTCCAAGGCGTTCACGGTTGTGACCGTCCTCCAGTAAGATGAATATATCAATATAGTGCGCAATCACCCTGACGTCAGCGTGAACGGACAAAGCGGCGGCTTAGGGGACAACGCGCGCGCCCCGCCAGTGTTGCGTGGGGCCAGTGTTGCATGGGGGCCGGCGTTGCGTGGGGGGCGCCCCCGTGTTAGCGAGCCCGCTTCCCTGAATGCCAGCCATTCGCCTCGATACGACGGATTGACTACCCCATGAGCGACATCGGCGTTCCCGCCCAGGACGACAACGGCCAACCCGGCATCCGCATCCTGGCGCAGTACATCCGCGACCTGTCGTTCGAAAGCCCGCACGCGCCGGAGTCCCTGCGCGCCAGCGGCCCGCAGCCGCAGATCGACCTGGGCGTCGAGCTCAACGCCCGCGGCCGCGACGACGGCTTCTTCGAGGTCGAACTGAAGCTCACCGCCCGCGCCATGCGCGAGCCGGACACCGTCTTCCACGTCGAGCTGGTCTATGCCGGCCTGTTCCAGATCGTCGGCGTCGCCGAGCCGGACCTGGAGCCGGTGCTGATGGTGGAATGCCCCCGCTACCTGTTCCCCTTCGCCCGCCGGATCATCTCCGACCTGACGTCGGAAGGCGGCTTCCCTCCCTTCATGCTCGAACCCCTCGACTTCGCGGGCATCTACGCCCAGCGCAAGGCCCAGGGCGACGGCCAGTTCGTCGGCAACGCGTAGGGACGTTCCTCCCTCCCCCTTGTGGGTGGGACAGACCGCGCAGC